>DATJQN010000064.1:0-4075 GCA_035505775.1 Rectinemataceae bacterium
GTGGGACCGCGCGGAGAAGGCGATCCTCGCCAAGAAGCTCTCGAAGCCCCTCGCGGGACCCCGTGCCTGCGACTTCATCGAGGGGCTTTCGAAGGAACTCGGCATCGAGGTCTACGCGGACTGCGGAGCCTGGCCGGTCGATGTTGCGCCTCCCAAGAACATCGAGGGGATGACCGTGAAGCAGTTCAAGGGCGTCCTCGATCGGAAGGGCATCTCGCTCGTGATCGGGGTGAGTCCCATCAACCGCCGGCCGTCGATCCCCTTCGACCGGCTGCCCGGCCCCGGAACGAAGCTGCCCCCCGGGACCCCCGAGGAGGTCTGGGCGATCTACCTCCTGAAGCGCCCGTAGCGAGTTTGATTCCGGGTCCGCTCCCGAGACCTCCCGAGAAGGCGGGCATCGCGGCGCTGTCGAATGATGGCGACGAGGCGGTGGCGAGGATGCGGGCGGTCTACGACAAGCGAAGGAAGCTGATGGTCGAGCTGATGCGAGAGGTGGGCTTCGGCATCCCGGTCATGCCCCAGGGCGCGTTCTACGTCTTCGCCGACGCGTCGAGGTGGACCGACGATTCGTACTATGCCGAGTTCCGGACTATGCCGAGTAGCGGTCAGGTGCTGAGGGGCCGATCCTCCTTTCACTCGGCATAGTCACAGGCTCTCCAGAAAGGCGATCAGCTGATCGTCGGCCCGGAACCGGCCCTTGCGCACGTTCGGCGGCGCCGCTTTCTCGACCACCTTCTCCTTCAGGGCAAGGTCAGAATCGATGTAGATCTGGGTGGTTTCGATGGACTCGTGACCGAGCCAGAGTGCGATCACCGAGGTATCCACCCCCGCATGGAGCAATTCCATTGCGGTCGTGTGCCTGAGCACATGCGGCGACACCCGTTTGCTCCTCAGCGTCGGGCACGTCTTCCGGGCGGCTGCGAGATGCTTCGCCAGGACGTATTGGAGTCCATCGCGGCTCAGCATTTTCCCCCGAGCATTCGGGAAAAGAGGATCGGACGGACGGCCTCCGCGTTCGCGCAACCAGGCTCGGACGACAGGGACCACGTGTTTCCCCAGAGGCGTACAGCGCTCCTTCCGCCCCTTGCCCTCACAACTGATGTGGGCTCCCCGGCCGAGGAACACGTCCTGACAACGGAGGCCCGTCAGTTCCGAGGCGCGCAAGCCTGTTTGGATCGCCACGGTGAGGAGGGCATGGTCGCGACGGCCCGCCCGGTGGGACCGATCGGGGGCCGCGAGGAGGGCCTCGATTTCCGGCCGAGAAAGGAACGCGACGAGGGCACGACGGTATCGCTTCGCGGGAATGGCCAGGACGCGTTGGATGAGCCGAGCGCGATCGGGCTCTTGGAAGGCCACGTAGCGGAAGAAGGAATGGATGGCGGTGAGCCGAAGATTCCGGCTCCGGGGACCGTTTCCGCGATCCCGCTCCAAGTTGTCGAGGAACTTTCCTATGAACGGGGCGTCCAGATCCTCGAGGGAAAGCGCCGAGGGGGGCCTTCCCAGCCGGTCCTGGGCGTATTTGAGGAGCAAACGGAAGGTGTCACGATAGGAGGCGATCGTGTGCGGGCTCACCCGGCGCTGGGCGATCAGGCGGTCCGTGAAGAAGGCCTCCAGCAGGGCGGGGAGATTGCCGGCCGCTTTCATGGCAGGTCTCCCCAGGAGCGATCCAGCCGCGCGCCGGCCAAGCCGAGGAGTTCCGGCGCGGCGGAGAGGTACCAGTACGTGCAAGCGACGCTGGTGTGGCCCAGATAGGTGGAGAGGACGGGCATGAGACGCTCGACATCCCGGCCTGCCCGATACCACCGGAGGAGGGTTTCCACGGCGAAGCGATGTCTCAGGTCATGCAGGCGAGGGCCGGAATGGTCCGTCGGATTCCGAAGCCCGATCTGGCACGAGAGCTTCTTGAAGGTCCGGCGCACGATCCCCTCCTTCAATCGCGCTCCCCGGTCGGACACGAAGAAGGCGGGGCTTCGATGAGCAGCAGGCGCCAATCGATCACGCCTTCGGGCATAGGCGCGGATGGCGCGAACGCTGGATGGATGAAGTGGGACGAAGCGAGACTTCCCGTACTTGGTCCGGAGAATGGTGAGCATTCCCTCGGAGAGGTCCACGGTGTTCCGGTCCAAGGCCAAGGCCTCTCCCACGCGCAGCCCTGTAACTGCCAGGAGGCCAAGGAGCGTTGAGTAGGTCCATCGGCGCAGACCCTCGGTGGGTGGCAACTCCCAGGAGGCCCGGAGGAGACGGACGACGTGATCGTCGGTGTACAGGAAGGGGGCTGGCCGCTGAGAGCAGCGCGGCAGGAGCCCTTCTGGCGGGATCTCCGTCCTGGGATCGGTAGCGCTCAAGTGGCGCGCGAACAGACGGACCATGCCCAGCCGCTTGGCCCACGTAGACGTCTTCGCCCCTGTCGGGGCCTTTGCCCACTGCAGAGCGAGATCGGACGTGATGTGCCGGGCACCATTCTCTTCGAGGAATGAAACGAACTGCCTGAGAAGACCGGCCGGGCCTCGCAACTTGAAGCCGAAGGCGCGGCGGAGGGCGAGGTACTTCTCCAGGGCCTTTCGGAGATCAGTCATGGCCGTCCTCCCGGCCACGGCATGGCCAATGGCCGAAGCCGCGCCAAGTCGACCTTGGCGTAGATCAAGGTGGTATTGGGATGGCGATGGCGCAGGACCTGGCCGATTTCCGAGAGCGTGGCTCCTCGACGGAGCATCTGGCAGGCGAGACTGTGCCGGAATAGGTGGGCGCCGGTCCGAGGAGGGCGGAGACCGGCCCGCAGGATTGCACGACGGACGAGCGTAGAGACCGTGCTCGGGTGACCCAACCCCGTGAAGGGCGGATAGGTCCGCAGGAAGACCTTGCGCGTGCTGCCTACTCTCGGGCGAGCGTCCCTCAAGTAGGAAACGATCGCCTGTCCTACCGCTCGGGGCATCGGAAGGCGATGGACGGTCCCTCCCTTCCCATGAACAGTGATCTCACCGGTGTCCCAGTGGAGGTCTCCAAGCTCGAGGGCGACGATCTCGCCGGCACGTAGACCAAGGCGCGCCAGAAGCAGGAGGACCGCAAAGTCCCTGCAACCGGCCCGTTGGCTCCGATTGCACCGGGCGAGGACACGCTCGACTTCCTCGGGTGGAAGCGCCTTGGGAAGTTCCGCGAGTCGCCAATTGGCGACGGCTGGAATGCAGCGGGCCAAATCAATGGAGATCCGACCGCGAAGCTCCAGGAAGCGGAAGAATGATCGAAGCGCCGTCAGCATCTTCCTTCCTCTACCCGGGCTGTGGTCGTGGACATGACGCAGGATGAACCGCGTCACATCATCTGCACAAATTTGCCTGAGGACGGTCGGGGCACGATGGAAGCGGTAGGACAGGAAGCGCTCGGCGAAATAAACGTAGGAGGGGATGGTCGACCCTGAAAGTCCCCGCTCTCGTCTCAGGTAGCCCCTGAAGGAACGTACGATCAACTCCATGGTCTTCTCCCTTCTGGCGATGGGCCAAATGGGGAGAAGACAGCCGGACTATGCCGAGCAGATCAACGCTCTTTCCGAGCCCATCAGCCGCCGACTCGGCATAGTCCGGAACTCGGCATAGTAGGAGTCGTCGGTCCACTTCGAGGCATCGGCGAAGACGTGGAACGCGCCCTGCGGCATCACGGGGATTCCAAAGCCCACCTCGCGCATCGGCTCGACCATCGGTTTCCGGCGCTCTTCGTAGACGGCCCGCATGCGCGCCACCGCCTCGCCGCCCTGCTCTCCGCGCCTCGCAAACGTAGAGCAACCTCCCTGATCGCTTCCTCGGCCTCGACAAGGTCTGACCGTCGAACTTCCTGAAAGAGAAACCAGACCGGATGAGGAGGGGTTCGAGATCCTCGGCCTGGTATCCCCGTTCCAAGTGCTTCTCTTCGAACCTCCGCCAGGTTCGGCCGGTCTTCACGAAGCCCGTGGCGAGGAAGCGGCCCCTGTTCGCCTCCCTTCCGAAAGAAGTCTCGGCTATGAGGATCCAATCGGCACACCGCAACACACGAAGCTTGCGCCATCGATCCTCGAGGCCGTCCTCGGTGTTGACATCGAAAACGA
>DATJQN010000065.1:0-6987 GCA_035505775.1 Rectinemataceae bacterium
CTTCCTGCTGGGCTCTTCGTGCAGCCCAATGCAGCCTTTGTACCCCGAGCCTCCTATACCAGGGAGCGGCCCGCGAGCCCGTGCATCCGCGGGAAGCCCGAAAGTTCGGGCTCAGGACTCAGGACTCAATACCAGGGAGAAGCGGCGGCCTGCTTCGTTCTTTACGGTGCCGTCCCGCCCGGTGATCTGAACCTGCGGTATGCGACATAGGCAGCGATCCCTCCCAGCGTCAACCCCAGATCGAAGGCTACGGCCACGGCATACGAACCGTTATACAGACCAAGCCCCACCTTGGACGAACCGGCAAAGAAGAGCGGAAGGTCCGGGGGCAAGGGCTTCCCGCCGAAGACCGCTCCCATCGGATGGGTGACGAAATCCAGTATCCAGTGACTGAAGACGGCCAGGCCCAACACCACGCTCGTCCGGGCGTCGCAGCGCAGGAGGGCCGCCACTGCCGCCGTAGCCACCGACCAGAGCCCGGCCATGAAGAGGCCATGGGTCAGGGACAATGTGTCGGTACCCGCCGGCGCGGCGTATCCTGAAATCCGGCCCTTGCCGCGGAGCATGATACAAATACTGTATACTTGGCGAGCATCTGTAACAAGGATTCTTGACAGCGGTCGCGATGTTACATATTATGCATACATAACTTCTATTTGTAACATGGGGGACGTCGGGATGGGAACGTGGAATTTCAATCCGGCCGGCTTTGTCATCAACCTGGTGATCGGCTGGTTCATCATGTCATTTCTGCAGTCGGCTGTGCGGTCGCTCTTCACGGGAAACTGGAACGGCTTCGTGTCCCGGTTCCATGGCATAGCCTTTTTCCACGACGGATGGGCGACGGCTATCAACTGCGCTGTCATGCTGGCCATCGGGATCGTGACCACCATTCTTTGGCGCCTGACCCGTCGCGGCTGAGCTGCGGATCATGCCCAAGAAACCCGCCTTCATGACGGCCTATCCCCTCACGGCCCGGGCGGCGGTACATACGCCTCTCGTCTTCCGGGCGGGGCTCGAGTCACTGGGAGAATTCCCCTGGCCCAGCCTCGAGGGGATCAGGGCCTTCGCGCGCTTTGCGGGTATCGGTGACGGAGCCGTCCGTACGGCCCTCTCGCGGGCCCGTTCCGACGGCTCCCTCCTCGTCGAGACCGATCCGGCCGGGCGGAGCCGCTACATACTGGCCCCTGCCACGTTCGCGATGGGCCAGGCACAGATACGTTCCGACCGTCGGCTCGAGGGCTTTCTTGTCGCCGTCTTCTCGTTCAAGAGCGAGGAAAACGAAGGGCGCTCAGCCCTCCGCGGTATCCTGAAGGTGTACGGCTTCAAGAAGCTTGCGCAGAATACCTACATCCACGGCAGGATCGACACCGGGGCTCTGCGCAGCGCCATACGATCTCTCGGTCTCGAGAAACACCTGTTTCTGTTCACCTGTCCCGAAATCGATGACGAGGATCTCGTCCGGCGCATCATGACGCTCTTCGATATCGAAGGGCGGAGAAGGCAGCTGCGGGAGTATCTCACCCGACTGAAGGCCTTCTTGTCCGAAGATCTCGGCGAAGACGAACGTGCCCGAAGGCTGCTCTATGTGGGAGCGGTGCATTGGGAGCAGATCGAGGCGGGCGAGCCCCCCTTCCCCGCACGGTACCTGCCGGCCGACTACGCACTGGTGGAAATACAGCGCTTCTATGGAGAACGAATCACGAAGGGGCGCGAGGCCCTCCTCTCCTATTACGAAAAGGCAAACAGATGAAGGAGACCGCATGAACGAATCCGGCAATGCACTGTCCCGTGACGGCGGGCTTCGAATCATGTTTGCGACTGGCGGGGTCTTCGCGCTCCTCTCGGCTCTGGGGGCGGTTGCAGATGTGTGCATCGGCATGGTCACGGGCGGGACAGTTGCGGCTCTTCCCCATGACGCGGTCGGCCGCTTCGCGCAACTCGCCGCCACTCCGGCGCTCGGGCTCTATAACCTGGATCTCCTCAACCTCGTGACCACGCTCATGATGGTGGCGGTGCTCTACGCGTGCTGGCTGGCGCTGCGGCAGGAGAGTCAGGCTGCCGGCCTGGCCCTGGCCATCGGCGTTGTCGGAGCGGCAATCTTTGCAGCCAACAATTCCGCCCTGGCCATGCTCGGACTTGCCCGGGATTTTGCGAGCGCAGACGCGGCGCGCAAAAACCTATTGGCGGCCGCGGGTGAAGCCCTCCTGGCCAAGGGCGCCCATGGGAGTCCGGGCGTTCTCGCGGGCTTCCTGCTCTCGGCGACTGCCAATCTCCTGCTTGCGGGCTCGATGCTCCGTACGCGGATCTTCTCGCGAATTACCGGCCTGTTCGGACTCTGCGGCAACGCGCTGCTGGGGATCTACCTCGTCCTCGTCACCCTTCTGCCACAGGTCCAGGGCAAGGCCATCGCCTTCGCCGTTCCCGGGGGACTCATGGCGATAGGGTGGCTGACGATGGTCGCCGCAGGGCTCTTTGGCATGACGAGGACAGCCCCCAGATAGAGACGGTGGCCCGGCATCGCCCCCTCCCGGGTCCAATTGACATATTGTATTGATTGGTATACAAATAGCCGCGTTGAGCTTTGACATGAGCCGCGGCGACGCGGGGATCACGCCGGCCAGATCCGTTTTTTGAAGCAAAATACGCCGGTTCCAGTCCAGACTGTCGCACGGTCGGCTCATTCAAAAAACGGGTTGCGTTGCCGCTTTTCCCTTCAAGCGCATCGGGAAACGATCTATTCTTGTTTTCAGGATACGACGACGGTAATCGGTCGTCCAAATACCGGCCGGTTCGGAGGCTTCGGCATCATGACGAGGTTGGCCGCGGGGCATGTCGCATGAAGGGTGGCCGCACGGGGAGTACTGCAGCCCGGGCGACGGGCCGTCGGTCTGACGGTGTCGTCCCCGGAGCCTATCGGCAGCCGGTGATTTCATTCCTCGCTTCGCTGGCCGTCGCCCTCCTGCTCGCTGCGCGGCTGTACTTTGCCCCCGTACCGACCTGGGCCTGGCTCGGCATCGCCCGCTGGACCATCCCCGCTCTCCTGGTCGCAGGCTCGGCTGTCATGACGGCGGGCCGCATCAACGTGCGCCGCGGGGCTTCGAATCTGCGGGTCTTGGGCTCGACAGCCCTTCGCGCCTGGCTCCTACTCCTCTGGGCCGTGCTGGCGACGGTCGCGGATCTCCTTTCCGGGCAGCCGCCCTTTGTCTTTCTGGTCGCGGCGGTTGTCTCCGGCATGATCGGATGGAAGGACCGGCTCTTCACGCTGCTGGTCATCCCGCTCGCCGCTCTCCTGACCGGGGCCGCGGCCTTTTTCCTGCAGAGGGGCCTCCAGTTCGGTACGACCGACATTCTGGCGGTCTCGGCCGGCGTGAGCCTGGTGATCGCCTGGACCATCCGGAGCAATGTGGCGCCCGGGGAAGAGCGGCTGCAGTACCTCGAGCGCGAGAACAAGGAGCTCTGGGACCTCTCCTTCCGGGACAGCCTGACCGGCCTGTACAACCGCCGCTTTGCGCAGGAGACCGGTCAGAAGCTCATCAGTCGCGCCCTCCGCTACCATGAGCAGCTCCATGCCCTCATGCTGGACATCGACCACTTCAAGAAGGTCAACGACAAGATCAGCCATGCGGCCGGGGACATCGTGCTTCGCGAGATTTCGATGATCATCCAGGAGTGCGTCCGGTCGAGCGATTTCGTCGCGCGCTACGGCGGCGAGGAGTTCGTCATATTCCTGGTGCAGGCGGATCCGGAACTCGTCCAGAACATCGCAAACCGGATCAGGGACAGCATCGCTTCCCACCGGTTCGAATCCGTGCCCTGGCAGGTGACGATCAGCATCGGGATCGCCAGTATCCAGGACAACGAGAAATTCGACGAGTTGATCGATCGCGCTGACAAGTATCTGTACGTCTCGAAACGATCCGGCCGCAACCGCGTATCCGGATTCTGAGCCTGCCTGAACTCTATTCCTGCTCCAGCTTCAGATCCTGACTCATGACCAGGGCGTCGAGCCCGCTGCGCGGGAATGCCATTGCCCGCTCGATGTCCGTGTAGACCAGCGGAGCGGGCTCCCGGTCGCCTTTGATTGCCAGGGCAAGATTGTACGAGGCGAGGTCGCGGGGCTCCGGACCGAGCGGAACGCCCGAGGCCGCGAGCTGGTCGTGAAGCTGGGCGGAGGAGGCGAGCTGGGTCGCGGCCGCCGCCCGGCGACGGGCATCCCCGACCAGGGCGGCGGAACGAAGCAGCGCCGCCCCGAGGTTGTTGTCCGCCTTCATGAGCAGCTCGAGTATCTCGCTCTGGGAGGGACTCTGCGGGAGCTGGAGCAGGTCTATCGCGGCGAGCTGACGCTTCATCGCCTCCACGACCCGCCTCAGGTAGCCCTCCGCCGAGAGGTAGTCGCCGCGCTCGTAGAGCGCCGTGCCGAAGGCAAACCCGAGATAGGGACTTTCCGGGCCGCCCTTCGCGGCGAGGTAGAACTGCTCGAGCGAGTCCGCGAGGCGGCCCTTGCGGTAGAGAATGTAGCCACGCTCGTAGCGCGTATCGGAACTGTCGTAACCGCTCTCCGCGGCGCGCTCCAGCAGGGAAAGCGCGGAATCGAGGTCGTTGCGCTGCCAGAACGCGACCGTGGCGAGGCCTGCGTAGGCCGCGCCGAATCGCGGCTCGCGCTTCACCCGGCGAAGCGCGAGCGCCTGCTCGTAGACCGTGGCTGCAGTCGTGTAGTCCTGTTCCGCGCCGATCCACTCCCGCGCGGCGCTGCGATAGTCGCCACGCCAGATGAGGCTTTCGAGGTACATGACCGTGCGGCGGGGGCTGAGCCCGGGCAGCGCGGAAAAGGTCTTTATCGCATTGTCGAGCGCGACACGCTCCTGGTCCTGGTCGCCCGCCCGCCTGAAATAGCGTACAAGCTGGTAGTGAGCCTCCGGCAATGCCGGATCTTTCTTGGCGGCGGTCAGGAGAATCACCCGGACGTCGTCGAGCAGGTTCTTGTCCATGAGATAACCGCCGAGCTCGGCCATCACGGCGGGCGAAAGCGGATTGCGCTTTTCCCCGAGGAAGTGGGTCTTGAGGGCGAGTATGTCCGCATGGTTGTTGCGGGGCTGCCCGTCCGGTCCGGGGCTTCCATCGGAACGTACGAAATACAGCAGCATTCGCTCGAGGTAGGGATCGAGGTAGCCATAGTGCTGTATCAGCGTCGCATAGGTACGTCGCGCATCCTCGAACCTGGCGCTGTCCTCGTCGCCCCAGTCGAGATAGATGTCCCCGAGCAGCAGCAGGCCGTCCCGGTTGTAATAGTCCCATGAGAGCAGGCCGGTCTTGCCGCGCTGCTCTTCCGTCGGTGCGACATGGGCCAGCGGCTGCGAAACGCCAAGGAGAACCTGGACGGCTTCCTCGTACTTGAGCTGCTCGCGCTCGAGCCGGGCCCAGGCAAGGATGCCCGCCCGCTCATGCGGATGCCGCTCGATGAGCAGGGCATACTTGCCCTCGGCAAGGAGGTACTGTCGTTTGGCGGTGTAGGCCTGAGCGTAGCGGTAATACCAGGCGATGAACTCGCGCATGGCAGTGGCACGGTCGAAGTCCTGCTCGGCCTCGGTGAAGCGGTCTTCCGCGATCCGGCGGTAGCCGCTGCGGTACAGCGAATCCGCGGCAAGCGGAGTGTATATGAACCGCCATCCGAGCCAGCCGAGCACGGCGACCGCCGCGAAGGCCGCGAGCGCGATGCGCAGGGCGGGCAGGACGGTGTGCACGAAGGCGTACCGGAAGCTGCCCTTCTCGGCTTCGACCGCAGCTCCGGTCTTTTTCTCGAAACCCTTGGGGATCTCGATCCTTCGCTTGAGGATTCTGCCCGCGAGCTGTGCGGCTTCCTCTGCCGAAGCGGCCTCCACCATGGCCCAGACGAGCTTGGATTGCTGGGCATCGGTGCCCTTTGCCGAGGCGAGGATGTCCTCGATGGCCACGCGGAGATTGAGCGGGTAGGAGAGGAGGACATCCTGCAGGCGGTCGACCTGAGCCTCGCTCAGCGCAACGGGACGGACGCTCTCCGAGGGGGCCGGTCTCGAGGGACGCGGGGCCTGGACGCGCGGCGGAGCCTGGCGCGGCGGGGTCGTTTCGCCGCCGAAACCTCCCCACTCCTGATCCAGGCTGAAGGTCTCGCCGGGTCCGACCTCGGTGCTCAGCGCCGCGATTTCCTCATCGAGGTCGCTGCCAAGACTCGGCTCGGCCGCGCCGCCTTCTTCGAAGGTGAAGCTGTCGAAACTGTCCCCTGGACCGGCTTCCGGGGGTAGGGCGGCCTCGCCCAGCGAGAAGGATGGTTCCGCGGCGGCCGGCTCCTCGAAACCCGGCAGCGCAAATTCCTCAGCAGGGGCTTCCTCTTCGGGAGGACTTTCGCGTGCTGCCTGCCCCGCCTCGAATTGAGCCTCTTCCGGAGCCGGCGCGGCGTCGCCTGACTCTCCAGCTCCGCCCGCGAAGGCTTCCATTTCCGGTATGGAGAATTCGTCCCCGGAAGCGGCGGTCTGCGGGCCGGCAGCCGCCTCGCCACCGAAATCGAAGTCGCCGAGATCCGGTATCCCGAAATCCTCGACACCCTCCGGAGCCGACCCGACCTCCTCGGCCGGGGGCTCGGGGACGGTTTCGGACTCGGCCGCCGGCTCGAACGGCGCCTCAAGGCCGGTCTCCTCGGCAAGCCCGGGGAAGGGCTCCGAGGGTTCTCCGGCTTCCAGATCGACGGGAGCTTCCTCCCCGACCTCCGCTTCTTCGCCGAAGGCCATTTCCCCGCCGAAGGGAGTTTCTTCACCGAACCGGGCTTCTTGGCCCGTCGATGCAGGGGGGGGCGATTCCGGCTCTTCCGGAAGGGCGAAGGACTCGAGATCGAAGACCGGTTCTTCCTCGCTCGCGGGAACAGCCTCCGCTCCGGCAGCGCCTGTGGCTTCGGGCCCGGATTCGTCGAGGGGCAGATTGTCGAGGAGGCTGGCGAAATCGGGGGGAAGACCC
>DATJQN010000066.1:0-2911 GCA_035505775.1 Rectinemataceae bacterium
TGAGCGGATTTTCGGCTTTCGCCCTGCCGTTCACGAGGCGCGTGTTGCCGGTGGACTCCACGTCGTCAGTTGATGCCACGGCGGACCATCCGGTAGAATGAGCCCCGGACTGGGGGGGCTTCACTAATAATGAGAATACTGGTCACCAATGATGACGGCGTCCACGCGGAGGGCCTGGCTGTCCTTGTTCGGGAATTGGGACGCGCCCACGATGTGTGCGTCTTCGCACCCGATCAGGAACGCTCAGGAGTCTCGCATGCGATGACCCTTCGGCACCCGGGCAAGGTGAGAAAGCTCGGGGAGCGCGAGTTCAGCTGTTCCGGAACGCCGGCGGACTGCGTGATCCTCGCCAGTCTCGGAGCACTGCCCTTTCAGCCGGAGATCGTCGTCTCAGGCATCAATCGCGGCCCAAATCTCGGGACGGACATCATCTATTCGGGGACCTGCGGCGCGGCCCGGCAAGCCAGCCTGAATGGCATGGCCGGGATAGCGGTTTCCTGCGCCTCGTTCAAGGAGCCGCTTAAGTATGGGGCTGCCGCCGCCTTCGTGCTCAGTCACCTTGAGCGATTGGTAGAAGAGTGCGATCATGGCATATTCATGAACATCAATGCGCCGAGCTCCGACGACATCGATGTGCCGGGGGAATGGGCCGAGCCCTGCTGGCGGCGGTATCGCGACCGACTGCGCAGCTTCGAGGCTCCCGACGGCTACAGCTACCACTTTCTGGCGGACACCACCGTGGAAACGCGCGAGGACGAGGGGACGGACCACGTCATCGTCGCCCGGGGCCTCGTGGCGGTAAGCCCCGTGGTTGTGCATCCGCAGGTCCCCGCCGGCTTCATCGCCGGCCGGCGCTTCGAATAGGCGCGGTATGGAAGAGCGGCTCAGGGAGGCGGCCCAACGATACGCGGAGCGTGACTGGGTGGGCGCCATGGACGCCCTGCGCGATGTTGAGTCCACTGAATCGAACCATCTCGAACTGGCATACCTCTTGGGACTCTGTCACGCTCGCCTGGAACAGTGGGACGAGGCACTCCTCTATCTCGAGCAGGTTGTCACCGCCGGCAGCGACCTGATGCGGATCTATCAGTGCCGCCTTGCCCTCGCCTATGTCTATACAGTCACCGCCCGGCACCGGCTCGCGGAATACGAGCTGGGCAGGCTCGTGGAGTCGGGGCTGGAATCCGCCCAGGTCTTCGCGGCACTCGGCTACGCAGCCTGGGCTCAAGGAAGACAGGAAGAGGCGCTCCGTCGCTATGCCAGGGCGCTTGAACTGGAGCCGGAGAATGCGACGGCGCTCAATGGCATGGGCTATGTGCTGGCCTGCGAAGGCAGGGACGGGGCCCGCGCCCTCACGTATTGCCGCAAGGCCGTCGACAAGAAACCCGACAGTCCGGCCTACCTCGATTCGCTCGCCTGGGCCTACCATATGCTCGGCTTTGCAGACGAGGCGCGCGATCTCATTCGCAGGGCCCTCGATCTCGCTCCCGAGGAAACCGAAATCCGGGAGCATGCTCGTGTCATTTCCAGCGGGGAGGCTCCGATATGAAAGCCCTGTTAGTCTTTGTCGCCGTTGCCTGCGTCGCGCTCGGCCCGGTCTTCGGTCAGTTCAGTACCGACATCGCTTCCCCCGGCGCGGCGGAGCAGCTCAGGCTCGGCGTACAGGCCTACAACCGGGGACGCTACGCGGAATCCATCCTGATTCTGGAAAAATCGCTCGCGTACCAGCCCGACTCCCCGCTGATCAAATACTGGCTCGGGCGCGCCTACTACAAAAGCGGCTTTGAGGAAACCGCGCTGCGAATCTGGGATCCCCTGCTGCAGTCGCCGTCAAGTCCGCCCTTCCTTCGGGCCAAGGCCGAGCTGATCCGCTCCTCCCGATCCCTCACCGAACCGGCCGGCACCTACAGTTTTGTCGAGGTCGCCCGTTACGAGGGCAGGGCGGGAAAGACGAGTCTCTTCCTGCGGCCATCGTCGCTGATGCCGCTCCGCGACGGCTCGCTGCTGGTCGTGGGGCACGGCTCGAACGAGCTCCTCACCCTGGACAGCGACGGGGTGGTCAGGAAACGCGATCGCGGGGGGCTCGACGGTTTCGACCGTCCCTTCGGCCTGGCCCGGCTGCCGGACGGGACGCTTTTTCTCAGCGAGTTCAACGGAGACCATATCGTACGCATCGCCCCCGACGGGAGTCTGCGAAGAATCGGCGCGCGCGGCCGGGGAGCCGGCCAGTTCATCGGCCCACAGTACCTGGCCTCGGACGATGCCGGCTACATCTACGTCACCGACTATGGCAACAACCGAATCTGCAAGCTCGATTCCGAGGGCAACTTCATCCTGGCTTTCGGGGCCAAGGTGGCTGATTCGGGTTTTGACGGACTGGCCAGCCCGTCGGGGATCGTGGTCAAGGACGGCGTGGTCTACGTGGCCGACTCCCTGCGCAAAGCGATATTCAGGTTTGACGGCGACGGCAACTATCTGGGAGCCCTCGGGCAGAGTCAGCTGCACTTTCCCGAAGGTCTGGCCCTCTGGTCAGGAGGGACCGCCCTCCTCATTGCAGATACTGATCGCATCGTCTCGATAGACCTTGCTTCAGAGACGCTCTCAGTGGTCTACACGGCGGCCGATCGGCGTGCCCGGATCGTAGACGCGGCACCTGATCACAACGGCAATGTGGTCTACTGCGATTTCGATGCCTCGGCGCTGGCAGTCATCTCCGAGTCCTCCCAGCTGGCAAGCGGGTACGATGTCGAGATCGAGCGCATCGTGTCGGATGCTTTCCCGATTGTCGATGTGGACGTGACGGTGCGTGACCGCAGCGGTGCGCCGGTGGTGGGCCTTCGCAACGGCAACTTCTATCTGACCGAAAGGATCACCCGGAACAGCCAAAGCGATGAAGCGGGGAAGACCGTGG
>DATJQN010000067.1:0-4561 GCA_035505775.1 Rectinemataceae bacterium
ATCGTCCGAACCCGCGCCTTGGCGCTGAAGGACGGGGAGCCAGCCAGCTTCTTTGAGCTGCAGGACTAAGGGGTGCTTGGACACGGATGCGGCCGTTTGTTAGGCCAATAAGTAGACAGAATGTACATTATACGCAGTATAGGGAGCGAGGAAACGAGCGGGGCGAGGTAGCATGGACTATCGGTCCCTTGGGCTCCCCCTGCCCCCGTACCGAAGGCGCGGGCGGGAGGGCGGCACGGTCAGCGGATCTGGATGGTCGCGCCAAAGCTTGCGGGAATACTGGGAACCATGTTGATGTTGTCAGTGGGCAGGCCGAGGCCGATCGCAAAGACGACGATGAATAGACTTGTAGGAGTCGAATAGTAATTGTCCGCGGGATATCCCGATGCGACACCACCCGTGTATGTGTAGCCGTCATAATCCGGATCCGAAGGAAGGGTGAGCGCGTCAAAGTCCGCCAGGCCGGAGGGCGAAGGTGGCGGCGCTGTGAAGTACTTGTGGCTCCCCGAGGAGATAGTAGCCGAGCGGTAGAGCGTAAGACCTGAGTTGATGACGGGCGATCCGCTGTAGGTGGAGCTCACAGTCCACTCACTGGAGGATGACAGGGAGATTATGAAGGTGGCTGGCGATGACTTGTAGGGAGTGCTTGGGAAGGATAGCAGGGGGGTACTGCCTGCCCCGGTGCTGTTGTACATCCGCGTGAACTTCCACGTGTTGACCATCGCATAGAGCACTGCGTCGGGAGAGGAACTCGACGAAGCTGCCAGGGACTCGATGGCAACCCGATCGGCTTCGGCCTTGGTAAGGTCGGCGTAGCATCTGTAGTACAGATCATAGCCAAGAAAATCGCTCGAGTTGTTGGAGGTGTTGTGGCTCAGTGTAAGGGAGGT
Organism: Rectinemataceae bacterium; assembly: GCA_035505775.1. Taxonomy (GTDB): domain Bacteria; phylum Spirochaetota; class Spirochaetia; order Treponematales; family Rectinemataceae; genus JAJXZP01. Next base: position 891 of record DATJQN010000067.1, read on the forward strand.
TGAGGATTGGATGGCCGATCCCGCCAATGGGGGATAGAAGTAGGTGATTGTCTCTATCCCGCAGCCTGTCAAAAAATAGAGACATGCTACAGCGAGGAGGGCCATCCCGACGCACTGAAGCCTGAGGTGGGCCCCCTCCCCCGCTATTGTGGGACCTTCAGCCACGGCCCTTCGCGACGACAAGGCTGGGCGGCGCTAGGTCCTCGAGGCAGTCCACCAGTTCATAGATCAGGACGGGCTTGTTCTTGCCCTTGACGCGGATGTTGTCGAGCTCCCGAACCACGAATTTGTCCTTCACAAGACCGTAGGTGAACTCACTGATGATGACGTTGGTGCCGTATTCCTTGTTCGTCCCTTCCAGGCGCGCTCCGAGGTTCACGTTGTCGCCCATGAGCGTGTAGTTCATGCGTGCGGGACTGCCCATATTCCCGACCGTCATTATGCCGGAATTGAGTCCGATGCCGATGTTGATCCGCACCGCCTCCGGCCAGCTCTCGTTGAGCTCCCTCAGCCGCTGCATCTGGCGCAGCGCGCATTTGCAGGCGCGAACCGCATGGTCCGCCTGGGGCAGCGGCGCCCCCCAGAAGCACATCACTTCGTCTCCGACATATTTGTCCAGATAACCGCCGTAGTCGAGAATGACGTCGGTCATCGCGGTCAGGTACACGTTGAGATGATTGACGAGCTCCTGGGGAGACATGCTTTCGGAGAGGGTCGTGAAGCTCCGTATATCCGAGAAGAGGACCGTGAGCTCCTTGTCGACGCCGCCGAGCTCGGGCGGATTGTCGACCAGCTGGTCGACCACTTTGGGACTGAGGTACTTGCCAAAGGTCTCCCTGATCATGCGCTTGTCGCGCTCTTCCGTCATCGCACGGTAAACGACGATGGCGATGAAGGTGAAGATCATCGCGATGGCCGGAGATGAGAAATTGACCAGCTTGGCGGAGTTGTCGAAGATCATCGAGGTTCCCAGGAAGAAGGCGACGATGATGATCAGCGTCGCAAAAAACGAGAAGACTGTCGACAGCCGCGATGTCATGAACGCGACCAGGAAAGCGAGCGCGGCCAGAATCAGCAGATCAATCCAGAGGGGGACGGGTACGAGAAAATTGTCCATGAGTATCGTATTGAGGGCGTTCGCATGGACTTCGATGCCGTACATGATGCCAAAGGGCGTCCGCTTGTCATCCGCGGCCATGCCCTGGGCAAAAGCTCCGACCATCAGAATCTTGTTGGCGGCGGCGATAGTGCGGCGCCACTTGGTGGGATCGGACGGCGGGGCCTTGTCCGCGTATCCGGAATAGGGGCGTACGGGATAGGTCTGGATGCCGTCCGATGAGGCACTGGAGGCGGGGCCCATGAAGTTGATGAGCATCTGCCCGTTGGCGTCTATGGGAATGTCAATAAACGGCACCGGCCGTCGATCGCCCTGCTTGAGGAGATTCCCGTCTTTGTCGTACTGGTCCGGACTCACCTGAATCGTGTAAGGCTCACGCTCTCCGGAATCAGGGTTGTAGCGGGTCGGCGAGGGTATACGCACACGATTGCCAATGATGACATCGACATCCGACAGGGACTTCCCGAAGTAGTTGAGGGCGAGGGAGAGCGTGATGGAAGGTACGAAGCTGTCCTTGAACTTGCGTACCACGAAGAAGCCGGACTGGTCGCCGCCCTGAGTGTCGATCTTCTTCGGGGCATTCGCGGTCATCACGCGCCGGAGCGCGTCGAGTCCGCCCTGAGTGATCGGGGTCGGGATGTTGTGGAATACCTGATCCTTGTCCATCCACGCCAGCCGCTCGAAGGCTGCGCTGTCCACCGTGTAGCCCGGTTTGAGCTCGTCGAGCTTGAGCACCTCCTCCACCACGCTCGTTTTTGCCACGATGGGCTGCCTGCGGAATATTCTGTCCCGATCCGCCAGATAGGTGGCATGTCCGTATCCAGCGGCCGCCTCGGTGAATCGAGCCAGAGGAGGATCGGAGCTCGGGAAAGCCAGCATGTCCTGCCAGGGACCGGTAATTCGCTGGAGTGTGCCAAAGCGCTGATACAGGAGGGACTCGCGGTCAGCAAGATCGGTCGCCTGGGCGGAGTCGTTGGCTACGGGGTTGAGGGTGGTTTCCAGGAAGACCCGGCCCGAGTCTTTCATGGCAGCTTCGAGGGCGTCATCGTCGGCGGGCTGATCCGTGGGATCTGAGAAGAAAATATCCATGAGCAAGGCGTTTTCCCGCTGGCTCTGATCCTTGATGCGCGAGAAGGCGTTGATCAGGTCGGCATGCCGGGAGCGCGGGAAGGGCCAGCGTCCGTACTTGTTGAGCGTGTTGGCGTCTATCCCGACGATCATGATATCGTCCGAGATCTTAAGGTTATGTTCGGAGAATACCGAACCCTCCTGGAGAGATCGGCCCTTTTGGAAGTTCTTGAGCTGGAACCGCGTGTCGAGGACGCGGTATTCCATGGTTTGAAGCAGGCCCGTGGCGAAGGTTGCCACGATGGTGATAGCCACAATTGCCGCGGCTATGACGAAGCCGAAGATCCGGGTCTCGAGGAACTTCGCGCGCTTTTTGGCCATCGACCTGCCTCCTCCTGGATACGAAAAGGGCCCGGGACTACTGTCCCGGGCCTTTATGAGCTCAGCGATTGATACGGCGTGGACGCCCTCTGCCAGATCCTGCGTCCATCATTCCGTCACTGGATATCATTTTAGCAAGCCCTGGGATTTCAGGAAGAGTATACGATCCTTGGCGAGCTTTGTCCAATCGTCGTCCGGGTAGCCGGCGACGATCTTCTCGTAGTAACCGACGGCCGACCCATAGTCCTTGGCTTCCTCCGAGATGCGGCCCAGTGCGAAGAATGCATGGGGAATGCCGATGCTCGAGCCGTTGTACTTGTCCACCAGACGCTTGTAATACTCCGCCGCCTTGTCCGAAGCACCCCGTTCCTCCGCGGCGGTCGCCGCGCTCTGGAGCGCCAGGGGGGCCAGGAAGTCGGTCGGCAACACGAGCGAGGCCGCAAGCCAGGCCTTCTCGGCACCTTCCCAATCCTTCTTGTCCTCGGCGAGCTTGGCCTCGATCGTGTAGGCCTTCTGCGCGGCGTAGAGATGCGGCCAGGACTTGATCACTGAATCCAGCGAAGCCAGCAGTTGCTTTTCAAGCTCGGGCTTCTTGGTCTGGTCAGACTCGGCCTGGTAGGCGGAGAAGGCATCTTCGGCCTTCTCTATGGCGAGCGTCGAGGACTTGGCGCGCGAGTCGGAAATCGCCGTCCACACGGCGACGCCGATGATCACCAGGACGACGGCCGCCAGAATCCCGAGCAGGACCACCCGATATTTACGGAGGAAATCTGCGACGTGATGGGAGATGTGCTTTTTCTCCTCGGCCGCGGCCTTGGCCTTGGGAGAGCGGGATGCAGTATCCATGGGTATCACTCCTTGGGGTTCACAATGTCGAGTTCTTTTATGAGACGCGAAAGATATGTCCGCTGGATGTCGAGGACCTTGGCGGTCTCCGTCTGGTTCCAGCGATTGTCCTCGAGAGCCTTGCGAATGAAGTGGCGCTTGAAGATCATGAGCGCTTCCTTGAGACTCTTCCCCCGATACTCGTCCGTGTCGGCGGAGCTTGCGCCGAGGAGGAGGTCGCGGGGCGCCACGCGGGACTCCTTGGCTATCACCACGGCCC
>DATJQN010000068.1:0-7328 GCA_035505775.1 Rectinemataceae bacterium
CTCGAAGCTGCCGCCGACCTCGGCGGCTTCGCAGCGGCCGGGAAGGGGGAAGCGCAGGCGGAGCCGGTGGTCAGACACGGGGTTGTCGACCTCGGTGTGGAACTCGATGCGGCGGGAGCCCGCGGTCAGACTGATCTGACGCTTGACCGTCACGCTGACTCTCCGTCGCGAGCGGCTTCCGCGGTCGGCGCTGAGGCCCAGGGGCAGGCGATAGCTGGCCTCGACGAGGAGCGATGAGCGCAGCGGTCCCACCTCGTTGAAGTGCGTCCGGACGCGACGGAAGATCGGAAGACCCGCCGGTCCAGCCGGGGCGTCGACGACGCGGTCGGACCCGGGTGGGTCGTAGTTGTATTCGTCGCCGCGGTCACCGCCGTCCACGATCGCGTTCAGGCCGGCAAAGCGGAGGCCGGAGCCCTTGTCGAAAAGCTCGACACTGCCATTTCGCATAACGCTGATTCGGTAGAACTCGTTCTCGATAAAGTTCCGGCCCTGCGTCAGCTGACCGGCTCCTGGAGCCGCTTCCCCGGCCTGTCTCGCGCGCACCCGGAAAGCGGCGGCCCCGAAGGCGGGAAGGGCGGCCGGGAAGAGCAGGGTCGAGGGTCCGCTTCTCCGGCCGACGGCGTGCACTGCCTCGATGCCCCGACGCTCCAACGCGGGACGCGCGGTCTGCAGCCAGGCATCCCAGTCAAAGCCGGTCTCCCCGCGGGCGGTGGACAGCTCCAGGTCCACCCTGATCACGGTGGCGGATTCCTCCCGCAGGCTGGCATCGGTGATGCGGTAGTTCATGAGCTCTCCCCCGCGCACGAGGCCGAGGGCCAGCTTGATCTGTCCCGGCTTGAAGCGCTCGTCGAAGAAGATGCCCCCTCCCGCGCCGGGGAGGATCTGCACCGGGAAGAGCTGGCCAGCGGGACCCACGACCACAGCCGCGGGGGGCAGGCTCGCGATCCTGGCCGAGACGAGCGTGTGCGCCCGCGCCGGACCGGGATTGACCACGACAAAACCGGAGCCGTCCCCGTCGGGAATGGAGCTACTTCCGACGAGGGCCGCGAGGCTTGATTCCGCCGACTCCGCAACGGCCGCCGCGATCGCCCGCGCCTGGGCATAGCGATAGCGCATGTCCTCATGCACGCTGTCTATCGAGCAGCCGCAGATGGAGTCGTGGGCCTGGTTGAGGAGGAGGAACTTCCAGGCAGCATCCAGGGCGGCGTCGGGCCAGGGCACTCCAGCCGCCATGCCGGCCAGGGCGGCCAGCGGTTCAGCGCGCCGCTCAAGCAGGGCGGCGACATCCTGGTCCTCCTGCTTGATCCAGTGGCGCGTCGAGCTGCAGCCAGCGGTGATCGGGCAGCGATACGTGGAGCGGAGCTCGCCGCGGAGCGTGGGCAGGGCGGCCGCCCCGGCTCCGCCCGCCGCCGCGCGAGCCCGATCCAGGTAGCCCTCGAGTGATCCAATGCGGGCCGCCTTCCCGAGCAGGCCGGCTTCGGCAAGTCGGGCGGTGAGTCGGGCCTCTATCGGCCGGTGGTCGTAGCCGTTCATGACGAGGAGGGGCAGACCCTCGACCAGAGCGCCCTGATCCTCCTGGCGCCGCCACAGTTCCTCGAGGCTCTGTGCCGTGTCGCTGCCCTCCATGGCGATGTCCGCGCCGTTGCTGTAGCCGTCGATGAGGTAGGCGACGAGGACGGCCGAGCCATCCTGGGAACACCAGGAAAAGAGGCAGCGATCGGCCTCGGGCCCCGGCCCGCGCATCAGGCAGGCGCTCTCGATGCCGAAGCCGCGCAGGATGTCCGGCAACGAGCCCGAGTGTCCGAAGCTGTCGGGAAGGTAGCCGACCATCATGGCCCCGCCGAAGCTGCGGGCGATGGCGAGGCCCCGCTCGAGATTCCGTACGAGGGCCTCCCCCGTCGGGAGAAGGTCGTCGGGCTGGACGTACCAGGGCCCGACGGCAAGCCTGCCCGAACGGACGAGCGCTTCGATCTGTGGTCGACGCTCGGGCCTGAACTCGAGGTAGTCCTCGAGGGCGACCGTCTGGCCGTCGAGCATGAAGTGCCCGAAGTCCGGGTCACCTTCGAGTGTGTCGATCACGTCGTCGAGGGTTGCGAGGAGCTTCCAGCGGAACTCCTGAAACGGGAGATACCACTCGCGGTCCCAGTGCGTGTGGGGGACTATCCAGTACCCGGGCACAGGATCGGGAGCCGCCCCTGCGGCCCCCGCGCCCGAAGAGCTGCGGCCCTCAGTGCCGGGCATCGTGGCCGGCCTCTATCTGCTGGAGCTCGGCAGCGCTCAGCGCCTCCTTCGTGGCCAGGCTGCGCAGCACCTCCTTCTCGTCGTAGAGGAAGAAGACGCCCAGCCCGGCGAGGCAGATGAGGACCGAGACGATCGCGCTCATCCGGATGCCGAGGGGGTGGTCTACGGTCATGCCCAGGAGGAGGAGGGAGGGGAAGAGCATGTTGGCCACCGAGACACCGAGGTTGCTCTCGAAGGAGCGCACGCCGAAGAACATGCCGGCCTTGAAGTTCCCGGTCTCGAGGCCGTCGGCCTCGGCGATGTCGGCCACGATGGCATTGGGCACGATCGTGAAGATGGCGATCGGTATGGCGGCGGCCCCGACCGTGAAGAAGGCCAGCACGAGGGGCGGCACGGGCACGATGCCGTACAGCGAGAATATGACGAAGAGCAGAGCCAGGAGGGCGAAGCCCACGATGACCACCCGCTTCTTCTCCCAGCGCACCGCCGCGGCCGTGATGAAGGGGTAGAACACGAAGGAGAGGATGAACATCACCATCATGAGGAGGGAGGTCAGCTCCTTCTCGAGCTTGAGGAGGGTCACGATGTAGTACACGATGCCCATCTGGATGATGGTCTGGCAGATGTTGTACAGGAACTCGGAGACGATGAAGCGGAGGAAGTTCTTGTTCCGCAGCGAGGAGCGCAGTGCCTGCGCCGTCGTCTCGTCGGACACCGAGTACGCCGCGTAGCGCCGCTCGTTGATGAACAGGGGCGGGAGCAGCATGAGGATCGCGGACACGACGGCGAAGATGAGCTGCACGTGCTGGAAAGCCTGCACCGAATTCATGCCGCTCTTCTCCAGCATGCCCTGGAAGTCGTAGATGAAGTTGCCCGTCGCAAAGCCGAGGGACCAGGTTACGGCGATCACCGTGCTGATGATCAATCGCTCCTTGGGATTGTGCCCGAGCTCGCTGATGAGGGCGTTGTACGGAGCGAAGTACATCACGTAGAAGAAATAGAAGAGGAGGATGCTGCCGCAGAGCCACACGATGTTGAGCCAGCTCGCGGCGAGGCTCGGGGCCTGGGCGAAGTGCTGCAAGGGCAGGAATACGAGGTAGGAGAAAAAGGCGAAGGGTACGGCGCTGATCGCCAGGAAGTAGCGTCGCCGTCCCATCCTGGCGTGCGAGCGATCGGACCAGGAGGCGAGGAGCGGGTTGGTGACCGCGTCGAAGAATCGCGCGACGAAGTTGATGATGCCGATGATCGTGAAGAGGCCGAGGACCGCGCCCTCGAAAATGAAGGGCGGGAAGATCCGCTGGGCGCTGGCCGTCTCCGGAGGCATGTAGAAGTACATGATGAGGTTGCTCACGCTGTAGGAGGCCAGGGACCAGCCGAGCTGGCCGAGGGCGAAGATGATCAGCTTCCACAGCGGCAGTTTTTCCGGACCCTGTTCCATGCCCCACCTCTCGCCTTTCCCCCGGCCTCGGCGCGGGGACCCCGGATGCTCAGGACCCGCCAAAGAACTCCTCTTCGAGCATCGCGCAGAGCGCGTGATACACCGGCTGATGCAGCTCCTGGACGAGGAAGGTGTCCGTCTCGGGCACGCTGATGCACTGCCCGGCCACCGCGGCAAGCCGCCCTCCGCCCCGCCCCGTCATGCCCAGCACCGTCATGCCCGATGCCCGGGCGGTCAGGGCGGCGTTGATGACGTTGTGCGACATGCCCGAGCAGCTGATCGCCCAGAGGACGTCGCCGGGCCGTCCATAGCCGAGGACCTGCTGGGCGAAGACCATGTCAGGCGCGACATCGTTGGCGAAGGCCGTGGAGAGGGCGGGGTGGCCGGCGAGGGAGATCGCCGGCAGGGCCGACTGCAGCGCCGCCGCGAGACGCTCGCCCTCTTCCGGGGCCACCCGCCTGAGCGCCTCCGCGCGATTGGCAGGCAGGGGCCGCTTGAGGAGGAAGCCTTTCATCAGCTCGCCGACGATGTGCTCGGCGTCGGCCGCGCTCCCGCCATTCCCGCAGACGAGGAGCTTTCCCCCTCCCGCAAAGCAGGCGCGCAGGGTTTCGAAGGCTTCGCGGATCCGGGCTTCGCAGCCGCGCAGCTCGGGCCTCCGCATGAAGAGGTCGCCGAGCATGGCCTCGGCACGTGGTTTCATGGTTGAGCCTCCGGCAGGTCCTGGAAGGCCAGGGACAGGGCCGCGTAGTCGCCGATAGCCTCGCCGAGGGCGGCGGGCAGGACGCGACAGCGCGTCCGGCTCCGGGCCAGGCACTCGGCTTCGAGACTCGCTTCCATCGCGGGGCGCAAGAGCGACTCGCAGCGCGGGAAGATCCCGCCCAGAATGACCGCCTCGGGGTTGAGGAGATCGATGACGAGCGCCAGGCCGCGGCCCAGGAACTCCCCGCTTGTCCGGTACACTTCCGCCGCGAGCTCGTCGCCGGCCCGGGCGGCCTCCGCCACCCGCCGCGCATCGACGTCGCCGAGCCCGGCCGGTGAATCGCAGTAGCCGACGGGGAGGCCGCGCTGGAAGCGTTCCAGGGCCGCGTTCCGGGCCAGCTGGGCGATTCCGCCGCCCGAGCAGAAGCCCTCGAAGGAGCCCGCCTTGCCGTAGCCCACGGGCCCGAAGCGGGACAGGCGGAGGTGGCCGACCTCGCCGGCCAGGGAGTCCGCCCCCTCGTAGAGTCTGCCGTCCAGGATGAGGCCGGCGCCGAGCCCCGTGCCGAAGGTGAGAAAGACGAGGCTGCGGAGCCCCCGTCCGGCGCCGTAGCGCCATTCGGCGAGGGCTGAGGCGTTGGCGTCGTTCTGCAGGCGGGCGGGGACGCCAAAGCGTTCCCTGAAGAAGGTGACGACCGGAACCTCATCCCAGCCGGGGAGATTGGGAGGGGAGAGAATGGTTCCTGACGCCGTGTCGAGGGGGCCGCCGCAGCTTATGCCAATGGCGGCGATGTCAGTGCGGCCGAGACCTGCCCGGCTGAGGCTTTGATCGGCGAGGTGGGCGAGTCGCTCGAGGGCCTCGCTCGGACGAGCGGCCTGGGCCGTGGGAAACTCGTTGCGCGAGTCCACGACCAGTCCCTCCGCAGTCCGGTGACCGAGCACGAGGGCGCAACCCGTGCCGCCGATGTCCACGCCGAGCGCATACCGCATCTACGGCATAGTAGCCTGTCGCCTTGCGGAGTCAAGGCGAAAAGCGGGCGTGAGCGTGGCTTGGGCGCAGGTGCTGCCCCGCGGGAGCCGCCTGATTGAGCGCCCGCCTGATTGAGGCGCCGCCTCGGCGCCCGAATCGCTACAGGCTGAAACCCCGGTAGCGCATGTAGAGGAAGAGGGCAGCGGTCATGAGGGCGTGGCCGTAATCCTCGGCGCCGACCAGGTCGATGGCCTCGCGCTCGGGGACCAGGCTGACCTCGATCTCCTCGAGTTCGTCGAGACGCTGCTCGTGCACGAGGCTGCAGCCTTCCGCCACGAAGGCATGGAAGGCGTTGGTCATGAAGGCGGGATTGGGGGAGAGGAGGCCGAGCGGCACGATCATCTCCGCCTGATAGCCGGTTTCCTCGGTGAGTTCCCGGGCCACGGCCTTGGCGGGATCCTCGCCCCGCTCGATCGCCCCGCCGGGGAACTCGAGGCAGAGCCGGCCCGTGCCGTGGCGGTACTGCCGGATCATGACGATCATCCGCCCCGTCGGCGTGTCGACCACGGGGATGACTCCCGCCCAATCATGGGCGTTCACGAGGTAGAAGGTGCCCTTCCTCCCGTCCGCGCTCTCGCGCTCGCTCGACGAGACCTCGAACACTCTGCAGTCGGCGATGTCGCGACGGGCGGTCTCCCGCCAGTTCCCTGGCTTCAGCATGACTACAGCCTAGTCCATTACCCGCTCGGACTTCCACAGCAGTCGGCCGATAATTGGGGATATGCTGCAATCAAAGCTTCACATCGGATTGGCCGCCATGCTCACGGTGCTCGCGTTCCAGCTCTGTGCCGCGGGGCCCGCCGTCGCCGCCAAGCTCGTTCCCCTGTTCCCGGATCAGCGCTCCGGTCTGACCGTCGTCGAGGCCGAGGACGCCCTTTCCACCAACATGGCCTCGGAGCCGACCCTCGTGTACGGCTGCTCCGGCGATCGCGCCCTGCAGTGCTCGAGAACGAGCCAGCTGCGGGGCGGGGAGCCCTACTATGTGGACTTTGCGGTATTCGTGGATGCGGCCGGCAGCTATCAGCTCTGGTACGGCGGTACTCCCCCCGGTCCGCGCGACCAATACGCACCCTCCTACTTTTCGCCGCTCACGGTGGCGCTCGACGGGGGAAATCCGAAGCCCCTGTACCGGGAAGACGTGACCGTCGCCGCCCAGTACTCGCCGACCTACTACTGGGTCAAGACGCCCGCGCTCGACCTGTCCGCGGGAGCGGACATCATCCGCTTCGCCATCGCCGAGCCCCGGCGCGTCGACAAGCGCTACGTCTTCAATATCGACCTCGTCCTTCTGGCGACCGCCGACGCCCTCGCCGCAGCCACGCCCGACGAGCTTCCCCCCGGTTTCAACACGGGCGGCGGGGCGGCGCCCTCCGATATCCAGATCAGGTCGCTGGAAGACTACCAGTCCTTCATCGCATCGAGCCCGACCTCGCTCGCGGCCTACGCCTCGCTCGCGGACGACTACAGTCTCATAGGGGACTATCTGAACGCCCTGAAAACCCTTTCGCGTGCCCTCGTCGTGGCCCCGGACAAACCCGAGTTCCTGCTCTTGAGCGCCAAGAACCGGCTCTGGCGCGGCGATGTCCGGGAGGGTCTGGACATGTACCGCCGCTACATCGCGGTACGACACGACGACATCCATGCCTACGAGGAAGCGGGGAAAGTGGCCGCCTGGTCGGGGCAATACGCCGAGTCGGAGGAGTTCTACAGGGAAGGCCTGGCGGTCTTCCCCGCCGACCTCTCCCTCCTCGTGAATCTCGGGCTTGCCCAGCTCTGGGCCTCCCAGGGGGCGGATGCCCAGAAGAGTTTCGGCCAGGCCGAAGCCCTCGCCCTCACGAAACCCGAGCTCACGCTTCGCCTCGCGTCGATCTACAAGGCCAACGGCTATCCCGAGAAGTCCATCGCCCTCCTGGATCAGGGCAG
>DATJQN010000069.1:0-8912 GCA_035505775.1 Rectinemataceae bacterium
GGCTCGAGCTTCGAAGCTGCGAGCCGTTTCCTGAAGACGACTATGAAGATCACGGTGAGGAGGAGCAGGCCGAGGACGAGGAAATGGGGAACCGTGAAGGGCTCGAAGTAGCCGGCGGACGAAGGCAGCCTCGGCGCATAGGAGAAAAACTGATTCAGGCTCTGCATCTCGGGTACCCCCTGGTCGGGAAGGGCTGGCGGCAGGGCAGGGTCCTGCGATGGCCACTGCGGCCCGCGACCCGGCCCGAAGTGACGCCCCCGCCTTCGGCTACAGTGGCGCCCATGGTAGCATGGGTTCCGCCGCAGTCAAGCGCCCGCCGGCGGCAGATCCCCGAACGCGAAATTCCATCGGAGGCGCGCGGCGGGAGCGATTGCACTGATTTCGGCTTGGCGTCCCGGGAAACGGATGCTAGGATTTCCCTCTGCACCCCGGGGGATGAGGCGAGCCATGAACAGCGGCCTGCAGCGACGGATACGCCAACTGTTTCATACACGCCGACTGCACGGCTCCGAGAGCACTCCGTCCATCCGCTCACTCCCCACGTTCTTCACCAAGAGCATGCCGATCAGGGCCTATCTGCTCACGGTTCTCGCGATCACGTACGTCCTCGCGCTGGCGTTCTATCCCTTCGCGACGCAGGGGCTGGGCTCCCCTCCCTACCTGGGAGAGACCTATGTCGGCTGCATAGGAATCTCGGTCTTCCTGAGCGGCCTTGCCCTGCTCTCCCGTTCGGGCAGCGCCGTGGCCGCCATTGCCTTCCTGCGCTCCTACGCCCTGATCGTGCTCGGCTACGGCCTGGGGGCCTACCTCTCGACCAAGCTGGTGATCGGCATCGGTCTCATGGTCGAGATTTGCGTGCTGTCATCGGTACCGCTCAACCTGTGGCTCTCCAGCATCGCGATCGCCGTGGTGTCGCTCGCCCAGGCCTTTCCCGTCTTTTTCGGGCTCAGCTCCGTGGTGGGCCCGCCCTCCTATCCGCGGCTCGACGAGCTCGCGGTGTTCTGCCTGGTGCTCTCGCTCGCGGCCATGGCGACGGCGTGGATAGACCGGATGGCCGCGCACCAGGAGGAGCTCAACGAGGCGCTGCGGATTCAGGTGACCAACATCGACACGCTTGCCGAACTCAACCGGAACCTGCAGGGCTATGCCCGGACCGTCGAGGACGAGGCCGCCGAACGCGAGCGCAACAGGATCAGCCGCGAGATCCATGACATCTCGGGCTACATCTTCACGAATCTGATCGCTTTGATGGACGCGGCGGGCAGCATGCCCCGGGATGACTACGCCCGGATCATGGAGCTGCTGCTGACTGCTCGGAAGCAGGCTCAGGAGGGACTGCAGGAGACCCGGAGCGCGCTGCGCAAGCTCAGGGCGGAGAATCTGCGCCTGGTCGAGAGCGCGCAGGCCATCCACAAGATCGTGGCCATCTTCCGGACGGTCGCCGGCATCGACGTCGATCTCAACCTGGGCAATCTGCCGCATCGTCTCCCCGGGGGATTGAGCCTCGCCCTGTATCGGACCGTGCAGGAGGCCCTTACCAACGCGGTGAGGCACGGCAGGGCCACCCGGGTCAGGGTAAACTTCTGGGTGGAGAACAGCTCCGTGCTGCTCAGCATCGCCGACGACGGCAAGGGCGCCTTCGAAGTCGTGAAGGGCATCGGGATCTCGGGAATGGAGGAGCGCATCGGCGCCCTGGGCGGCAGCGTGGAAATCGGCAGGACGACGGAGGGCGGTTTCCTCTTGAACGTTCGGGCCCCGCTCGCGGCGGCCCGGGTGACCGAAGGTGGAGGCACAATCGCGTGATCAGAGTACTCATCGCAGACGACCAGCGTCTGTTTCTGGAAAGTCTCTCGACCTGTCTGCGCAACTACGCCGATGATATCGAGGTGGTCGGGATGGCCGCCAACGGGGAGGAAGCCGTCCAGCTCGCGCTCGAGGAAAGGCCGGATGTCGTGCTCATGGACGTTCACATGCCCATCCTGAACGGCGTGGATGCGACGGGCCGCATCATGGAGAAGCTCCCGGCGACGCGGATCATCGTCCTCTCGACCTACGATGAGGACGACTATGTCCGGAACGCGCTCAAGCTGGGCGCCGCGGGCTACCTGCTCAAGGACATCTCGCCGACCGAGCTCATCGCGAGCATCCGGGCGCTGAGCAGCGGCACGGTCCAGATCTCGCCGCGGGTCGTCAGCAAGCTGATGCGGAGCATCCTGACCGAGGACCCTTCCCCCGCCCGGCGCCTGGCCGAGGAGTTCGAGTGGTTCGACAGCCTGACCGCGCGGGAGCGGGAGGTCTTTTCGCTGATCGCGACGGGCTGCGACAACACCGAGATAGCGGCGAGGCTGCACATGGCCGAGCATACGGTCAGGAATCACGTCAGCGAAATCTACTCCAAGCTCGGCGTGCAGGACCGTTTCCAGATCATCCAGCTCGCCAACAAGCTCCGCTATCACGACTGAAACCGGGACAAATGTACCGGCATGTCCCGCCTCCCCCGGGATAGCTGTCTCTTGTGTACTGTCCAATGTATGAGAAGATGGGCCCAGAGCCAATTGTTTTGGCGAGTATGTCCAGATAGGAGGCAATCCCGTGAAGAAAGTTCTCGCGATCGCTCTCATCCTTCTTTCCATCGCCCTGGTGGGCGTGTCGGCCCAGGGCAAGACCATCACCGTCTGGTGCTGGGACCCCTCGTTCAACATCTACGCGATGCAGCAGGCGGCGCAGGTCTACAACAAGGCCCATCCCGACGTTACGATCAATATCGTCAATACGCCGGACGATGCCCTTCGGGCCAAGGTGACGGCGGGTCTCCAGGCCGGCGGCGCCGGTCTTCCGGACATCGCGCTCTTCCAGGATTTCGCCATCGAGCAGTTCCTCCAGAACTACCCGAACGCGTTCGTGGATCTCAAGGCGGCGGGTGTCGACTATTCGAAGTTCGCGCCCTACAAGGTCGGTCCGATGACCGTCGGGAGCCATGTGTACGGCATCCCCTTCGACTCGGGTTCCACCGGCCTGTGGCTCCGGACCGACGTCATGAAGGCGGCCGGGCTCAACCCCGACAGCTATGCGGGCAAGAGACTGACCTGGAGCCAGGTGATCAAGATCGGCGAGGTCATCAAGGCCAAGACCGGGAAGCCCCTCCTCGGCTACCAGATCGACAACTTCGACATGCTCCGCATAATCGTCCAGTCCACCGGCGCCCAGTTCTTCAAGCCCGACGGCTCATTGGACCTGCACAGCGCGGCGTTCACCAAGTCCATGGCGATCTTCAAGGAACTTTACGACAAGGGTCTCCTTGACAACGTCGTCGGATGGAGCGATTACGTCAACGCCATAGTCAATCCCGGCAACTGCGCCGGCTTCGTCAACGCGGTATGGGCCACCGGCATGGTGAAGTCCAACCCGGCGAACAAGGGGCTGTTCATGGTACTGCCCACGCCGATCATCGAAGGGGTCAAGGGCGCGGCCAACGCCTCCAACAACGGCGGCTCGAGCTGGTACGTTTTCGCCGCCAGCCCCAACAAGGCCATCGCGGTCGACTTCCTGAAGTCGGTCTGGGCCACCACCACGCCCGACACGCTGGCCTTCTACAACACGATCCTCAAGGGCGCCGGCGCCATGGGCACCTACCTGCCCAGCACCACGGGCTCGAATTACACGGCCTCCGACGACTTCTTCTACAAGAGCCAGCCGGTCTTCAAGGACTTCGCTGCCTGGATGTCCAACGTCCCCGTCCTGAAGTACACGCCGAACTACGTGCAGATGCGCGACTCGGTCGCACACGGAGTGCAGCAGTACTTCCAGGGTCAGCTCAAGACCCCCGACGACGCCATCGCGGCGGCCGAGGCGGAATACAAGCAGGTGATGGGCCAGTAGGGTCCGGCGATCCGGCGCGTCGCCCGCGCCGGATCGCGAAGGGGAGCCCCCGCCCGGCTGCCGCAAGGACCCGGCGGGGGCCCGCTCAGTTAGCTCTCCCAGGAGTTGCCCGTGCAGAAGCCGACGACGACCTTTCACCGGTCCCTGAACCGTTTCGGGTGGCTGTGCGTGACGCCCGCCATGGCGCTTTTCGCGCTCTTCATGGCCTATCCCATCCTGATGTCGCTGTACTACGTGACCCGCCGGTGGAAGGGTATGACGAACACCTTCATCGGCCTGGGCAACTTCGTGCGGATGGCCCATGACAAGGTTTTCCAGCAGGCGCTCGGCAACAATTTCATTTTCATGCTCATCCAGATTCCGATCATGATCTTCCTCGCGCTCTTCCTCGCGGTCCTCCTGAACCAGGGCGTCAAGCGCCTTCGCGGACCCCTGAGGCTTGCCATCTTTCTTCCGGCAATCACCTCCCTGGTGGTCGTATCGATACTGTTCCGCATCCTGCTCCAGGCGAACGGGATGCTCAACAACGTGCTCGTTGCCTCCGGCGCAATACGGGAGCCCATCGGCTGGCTCACCAATCCCTTCATGGCCAAGGTGACGGTCATGCTCGCCATGACCTGGCGCTGGACCGGCTACAACATGGTCTTCTTCCTCGTCGGGCTCCAGAGCATCGACCCGGAAATCTATGAAGCCGCGGAGGTGGACGGCGCCTCGAAGGTGCGGCAGTTCTTCACGCTCACGATTCCGCTGCTCATGCCGATCATCCTTTTCTCGGCGGTCACTTCGACGAGCGGCACGATGCAGCTCTTCGACGAGCCCAACATCCTCACGGTCCAGGGCGGCCCCTACAACGCGACCATGACCATGGCACTCTACATCTACCGCCAGGCTTTCTACATGAACAATGATTTTGGCTACGCGACGGCCCTGTCCTACGTCATCGTCATCGTGTCCGGCGCCTTCGCCTACGTCCAGATGCGGCTTCTCGGCGAAAGGAGAGCCAAATGAGCGTGGTCCGCAGCTGGTCTCCCGGTCGGGTGCTCGCCATCGCCCTGTTGTTGATGGCGGCCCTTCTCAGCATATTCCCGTTCTATTGGATGCTGGTCGGCACGACACTCAATCCCAACGATGTTCTGAAAGGCATCCTGGTGCCGGCAGGGGAGTTGGCCTCCAACTTCACGATGGCCATGAAGCAGTACAATCTGCCCCTTCTCTTCCTCAACTCGATCAAGATCGCCCTTCTCACCGTGGTTTTCGGGCTCCTCGTCAACGGACTCGCGGCCTACGGTTTCGAAAAATACCCCTCCAGGGGCCGCGACCGGGTCTTCGGGGTTCTCCTCCTCACCCTTATCATCCCCCAGATCGCCCTCGTCATACCCATGTTCAGGATGTTCGTCTTCTTCAAACTTCTCGACACCCATGCTGCGATCATTCTGCCCTCCGTCATGTCGGTGTTCATCATTTTTTTCATGCGCCAGAACTTCAAGATGTTCCCGACGGAGATCATCGAGGCGGCGCGCGTGGATGGGGCGAACGAGCTCGGGATCCTCGTGCGCATCGTGACGCCATCCATGAAGGCCACCTATGCCTCGGCCGCGATCTACCTTTTCATCGGCCAGTGGAACGCCTACCTCTGGCCCCTCATCAGCCTGCTAAGCGACGCCAAAAAGACGCTCATTCTGGCCATGGCCGCGATGATGAGCGCCTACACGATTCAATACGGCTCGCTCATGGTGCTCGCGTGCATATCGGTGCTTCCCGTACTCGTGCTCTTCCTTTCGATGCAGAAGCAGTTCGTGGCCGGCCTGCTCGGCTCGGTGAAATAGGTCGGCTCGATGAGCGGGGACCTGTTCCAAGGGACGACGGTCTGGGAGAGCCCCGAGCTCTCGGGCATGGGACGCCTGCCGATGCGCAGTCCCCTGCTTCCCTGGCCCGACGCCGAGTCGGCCCGGAAGGCCGCCCGGCTGGGGCCCACCGGACGGGGCGTCCCGGACAACCCCTTTGTGCTCAGCCTGGATGGGGACTGGGACTTCGCCCTTGCCGAGAACCCCCGGGCCGCACCTGAAGGCTTCGAGCGGCCTGGCTTCGAGCCGAAGGCCTGGTCACGCCTGCGCGTGCCCGGCAGCTGGACCCTCCAGGGCCACGACAAGCCCCACTACACGAACGTGGTCATGCCCTTCGGCAACGTCCCGCCTTCCTCACCGTCGGGCCACAACCCGACCGGGCTCTATCGCACAACCTTTGACCTGCCCCCTGCCTGGCGGGGACGGAGGGTCGTCCTCCATGTGGGCGGGGCCGAGAGCTTCCTCGAGGCCTGGTGCAACGGAGCGTATCTCGGTTTCTCGAAGGACACGCGGCTGCCCACGGAGTTCGACATCACGGAGTACCTGAAACCGGGGGAAAACCTCCTCGCCTTCCGCGTGATCCGTTATTCCGACGCGAGTTTCGTGGAAGATCAGGACCAGTGGTGGTACGGCGGAATCTACCGGAGCGTCTACCTCGGCTCGACCGACTTCGCCTATATCGCCGACGTCGACGCACGAGCCCTGCCCGAGCCGGGATTCGCGGCGGGCAGCGTGGACGTGGCCGTGAAGCTCGGCTTCAGCCTGGACCCCACCGGGGGACGCGTACCCGAGGGCACGGCGCCGACGGACTATCGCGGGAGCGGCGTGCCCGACGGACTCGATCCGTCCCGGTACCAGGGCGAGTGGCGGGTGCGGGTCGTCCTGTTCGGCCCCCGGACCCGCGGTTCCTCCGGCCCCGACGACTCTGCCGAGACTCCCCTCGCCTCGGCCGAGGCGACCGTGGCCGCCCTGTATCGCTCATCGCGCTGGGAGGCGCGGCTCGCCCTGAAGGTGGATCGGCCCAAACCGTGGAACCACGAGGATCCGGCCCTCTACTGCCTGGTGGCGAGCCTCATCTCTCCCGCGGGGACCGAGGTAGAGCACGCGGCCCTTCGCCTGGGATTCCGCCGCGTCGAGATCAGGAGCCGTCAGCTCCTCATCAACGGCCGGAGGGTCATGATACGCGGGGTGAACCGGCACGAGCACGATGAGCGCAGCGGAAAAACCCTCGATGTCGCCGGGATGATCCGGGACATCGAGCTCCTCAAGCGCAGCAATTTCAATGCGGTGAGGCTGTCGCACTATCCCAACGACGAGCGCTGGTACGAGCTCTGCGACGAATTCGGGCTCTACCTCTTCGACGAGGCCGACATCGAGAGCCACGCCTACTACGACCATCTGTGCCGGGACCCCCGCTGGGCCACGACCTTCCTGGAACGCGGCATCCGCATGGTGCTCAGGGACAAGAACCATCCCTCGGTGATCGTCTGGTCCCTGGGCAACGAGTCGGGTTACGGCCCCAACCACGACGCTCTCGCCGGCTGGATACGCTCCTTCGATCCCTCGCGGCCCCTGCACTACGAGGGGGCGTTGAGACCGGAGTGGGGGCAGGGCCCCCACTCCATCGAGTCGGTCAAGCGCGGCTCCAACGCCTCCGACATCGTCTCGACGATGTATCCGCCGCTCGAGCTCCTCGAGGAGTGGGCCCGCACGACCGAGGACAGCCGCCCCTTCATCATGTGCGAGTACTCGCACGCCATGGGGAACTCCAACGGGGGTCTGGCCGATTACTGGGCCGTCATCGAGGCCCACGAGGGGCTGCAGGGCGGATTCATCTGGGACTGGGTGGACCAGGGGATCGAGGCCTTCGACGTGGAGGGCAGGAAGTACTGGAAGTACGGCGGCGATTTCGGTGACGCGCCGAGCGACCTCGATTTCATCTGCAACGGCCTGGTCTTCGCCGACCGCTCGCCCAAGCCGGTTCTGACCGAGTGCGCCTGGCTCTTCAGGCCGGTGGTCGTGAGTTCGGCGCATCCGGGCACGGGACGGGTCCGGGTTCGCAGTCGCCGGGACTTCACGAAGCTGTCCGGGGTCAGGCTTCGCTGGCTGCTCCAGGTCGAGGGGAAGGAGATCGCTTGCGGGATCGCTGAGCTCCCCGAGCTCGATCCGGGCGACGAGCGCGAAGTCGATCTTCATATCGGCTGGAATCCCGACATGCGGGAGGCCGTGGCGAGCGGGGAGTCCTTCCTCCTCGTGAGCTGCGAGTCGGCCGAGGCCACAGCCTGGGCCCCGGCGGGCCACCGTCTGGCCTGGGACCAGCTGCGGATCTCCGGCGCGACAGCCGTCCTCCGCGAGGATACGCGGCCCGGCCCGGGACTGGCGACGATCGTTCCGGATTCCGGGGGCTACGGCATCCACGGGCCGGACAGTTTCTGGCGAGCCCGCATTTCCGAGCGCGGCTTTCTCGAGCGTCTCGAGGTCGGTGGCGTTGAGATCCTGGCCGCCCCCCTCATCATGAATCTCTGGCGCGCGCCTACCGAAAACGACGGGCTCAAGCTCTTCATGGACAAGCGGGGAATGGCGGACTTCGCCTTCTACTATGAGAACAAGGTCATGTATTCCTGGCTCGACGCCGGGCTGGACGAGCTGCGGTTCGAGGCCCCACGCTTCGAGCACGACCGCGAGGACGGAGCTCTCAGGGTTGTGCACGAGGTCCGGACCCGCGCGGAACGCCGCGTCGGGCGCTTCATCCAGCGCTTCGCCGCGTCGGGCGAGGGCCTATTAGCCGCCTTTGTCTTCGACCTCGAGGGCTCGCTGCCCGAGCTGCCCCGCGTCGGACTTGCCACCTCCCTGACAGCCGGCTTCGAGTCGGTGCGCTGGTACGGACTCGGGCCCCAGGAATGCTATGCCGACCGCAAGGCGGCCGCAACAATGGGCGTCTGGGAATCCACGGTCGACGAGCTCCAGGTACCCTATGTGCTGCCCCAGGAGAACGGCAACCGCACCGGGCTGCGGTGGCTGGAACTTCAGTCCGCGGGCTGCGCGCTGCGGATCGAGGGAAGCCCGGGCTTCGACTTCACGGCCTCCCACCATGGTGCGGATCAGCTCTGGAAGGCGAGGCACTCGTTCGAGCTCCGGCGGAGGCCGGAGACCTTCCTGACCATCGATGTCGCGCAACGCGGACTCGGG
>DATJQN010000070.1:0-18178 GCA_035505775.1 Rectinemataceae bacterium
TCGCGTCTGGGCAAGGCGATCGGCCTCGTCCGCGAGACGGAAGAGCTGCTGGACGCGAGCGGCCCGGACCGGGTGTCGGCTCCGAGTCCCGAGGCCGCTTCCGGCCTGGTGACCAAGATCGTGGGCCTCTGCGCCAAGCTCGAAGCCCAGGTTCCCGACTCGACCCCGGTTTTCATGGTCAGAAATGCGGAGCTCTGGGCCAGGCTCGCGCCCCTCGGCGAGCGCAAGACCGTTATCATCGAGAACGCCGACCGGATGCTCGAGTCCTCGCGCAATGCCCTGCTCAAGATCCTCGAAGAGCCGCCGGAAAGCGTGCGCTTTGTCCTGCTGAGCTCCCGCCGCATTTCCATGATGGCCACGATTCTATCCCGGTCGCGCAGCTACAGCTTCAAGCGGCGGGACAAGGAGGAGACCGCCCTGATCCTGGAGCGGGTCTTCAGGAGTTCCGAGCCCGCCTCCAGCGTCGACTCGTTCCTCGCCGCCCGCCGTCCCTTCCCGCCGGTGCAGGCCCGCGCGCTCGCCGAGGAGTTCCTGTCGGCGGCGATAGCCGAACGGCGGGACGGCCGGAGCCTCCCCGCGCCCATCTCGGAGCTGGCGCGCGGGGCTGTCGCAGAAGGCCGCTCCTCGGCGCTGAGCCTCTCCCGGCTCCTCGAAGGCACGAAGGACTTCGGCGCCAAGGACGAACGCTACGCATCCTCCTTCCTCGCCTTTCTTGATGCCCTCGCGCAGCGGCTGGCCGACCTGACGCGGGAGGAGGCCCTGGGCGCCGAAGGTATCGCCCTCGTGGCGGAGTGGGCCGGAGCCCTGAGAACCGCGCGCGGCGACTTCGAGTCCTGGAACCGGAACCCCAGCCTGCTCGCCGAATCCCTGCTCTACGAAATCGGAGGCAGACGGTGAGACGCTTCGTGGAGCGCGCCCTCGCAAAGGTCGGAAGGCTCAATGAGGACCAGCTGCGCTCCCTCCTCTACGACCTCGCGGAGGAGAACGGCAAGATGGAGGCGGCGCTCGACTCCATGCTCGACGGCATCGTCGTGTGCGATCGCGAGCATCTCCCTATCATCTACAACAAGGCGGCCGAGCGTATGCTGCGCTTTGCCGGACCGGATCCGTCCGAGCGCCCCCTCTGGCAGAGCGTCGAGGACGAGGATCTGTCGGAATTTCTCCGCAGCACCCTCGAGAACGAGGACTCCGTCCTCGACCGGGAGTTCGGGCTCGAGTCCAAGGGCATGACCCGCCTCGTCTCCGCCTCGGTGACGACGCTCGTCTGGCGGGACCGGATCCAGGGTGCGCTCCTGCACCTCGAGGACATCACCGAAAAGCGCAGGAAGGAAGCCCAGCTGAGGCGCGCGGAGAGCCTCGCCTCCCTCACCACCCTCGCGGCGGGCGTCGCCCACGAGATCAAGAATCCCCTCGGGGCAATCTCCATCCACATGCAGCTGATCAAGCGCTCGCTCAACGGAAAATGCGAGGTCGAGTCCGCGATCATCGAGCGGCATCTCGCCGTGGTGGACGAGGAGATCGACCGGCTCAACAAGATCGTAGTCGACTTTCTCTTCGCCGTCAGGCCCATGGACATGGAGCCGATGGAGCTCGATCCCGGGGAGCTCATGCGGGAGATCGCCGAATTCATGGGGCCCGAGGCCGAGAGTGCCGGCGTCATCGTCGAGCTCAAGCTCGAAGAGGGGCTCCCCCGCGTGCTGATCGACAAGCGATACATGAAGCAGGCCATTCTGAATCTCGTCAAGAACGCCCTGGCAGCCATGCCGGGGGGAGGCCGCCTCCTGCTCTCGGTCTCGCGCGTGGAGGACGAGGTCCACATCGGCGTGGAGGACAGCGGGATGGGGATCCCGGAGGAAGAGCTGCCCAAGATCTTCGAGCCCTATTTCACGACCAAGGAAAACGGCACGGGCTTGGGGCTCACCATCGTGTTCAAGGTGGTGAAGGAACACCGGGGCGAAATTTCCGTGCGTTCGCATCCCGGGCAGGGCTCGGTCTTCACGATTGCCCTTCCCGTGCCCCAGCGTGAGCGGCGCCTGCTCGCCTGGGGCGAAGAGGGCGCACGCACGGCGGAGGCGTAGATGCGATTCACGATACTCATCGCGGACGACGAGAAGAACATACGGGAGGGGCTTGCAGAAGCCTTTGCCCTCGACGGCTACACGACGAGGACAGCCGCCGACGGCGGCGAGGCGCTCAGGATCGTCGAGAGCGGGGACGTCGACCTCGTGATCACCGACCTTCGCATGCCCGTCAAGAGCGGCACCGAGCTGCTCAAGACGGTGGTTGGCCGATATCCGGGCCTTCCCGTGATAGTGCTGACCGGCCACGGCACGATCGAGGATGCCGTCACCGCCATGCGGGTGGGAGCCTTCGATTTCGTCACGAAGCCCGTCAACCTCGACCACCTCTCGCTCCTGGCCAAGCGAGCGCTCGAGGCGCGCGAGCTGGCGCGCAAGAACCGGGAACTGGAGGCCGAGGTCGAATCCCAGCGGCGCTCCAGCTCCATCATCGGAATTTCGAGCGAGATGAAAAAGGTCTTCGACCTCGTGCGCCGTGTCGCGCCGACCAGGGCCTCCGTGATGGTAACCGGCGAGTCCGGGGTCGGCAAGGAACTGGTGGCCGACGCGATTCACAACATGTCTCCGCGGCGCGACGGCCCTCTCGTGAAAGTGCACTGTGCGGCCCTGGCGGAGAGCCTCCTCGAGAGCGAGCTGTTCGGGCACGAGAAGGGCTCCTTCACGGGGGCGCAGGCCCGCAAGCGCGGACGCTTCGAGCTGGCCAACGAGGGAACGCTGTTCCTGGACGAGATAGGCGAAATCAATCAAAACGTGCAGATCAAGATCCTCCGCGTGCTGCAGGAGCGCAACTTCGAACGGGTGGGCGGCGAGGAAACCGTGGAGGTGGACGTTCGCATCGTGGCCGCCACCAACCGCGATCTCAAGAAGGAGATCGCGGAGGGCAGGTTCAGGGAGGATCTCTATTATCGCCTGAACGTCGTTAACATCCATGTCCCCCCGCTCCGGGAGCGGAGGGACGACATTCCCCTGCTCGCCATGGCCTTTCTGCGCGAGTTCGCCGAGGAGAACGACAAGCGGCTCGAGGGCTTCGACCCCAAGGCCCGGCAGGTTCTCTATTCCTACACCTGGCCCGGCAATGTCCGCGAGCTGCGCAACTGCGTCGAAAGCTCGGTCGTGATGGCGAAGGGCCCCCTTGTCGGCGTCGAGGACCTTCCCCCGAGCATTCGTTCTTCGGGGGAGGAGCACGACATCAAGGTGCCGGCCGGATCCTCACTCGATGAGGCGGAAAAGATACTCATCAGGGAGACCCTCGCCGCCCAGGGTGGCAACAAAAGCCGGACGGCCGAGGTGCTGGGAATCGGGCGCAAGACCCTCTACCAGAAGATCGAAGAATACGGCATCGAGGCAGGCGGCAAAGAGAGTCCGGTCCAGAGCTGAGGCTCCGTCCTAGACCAGGGGCGCCCGGCTCGCTATGCTTCGCTCATGGCAGGAGAATCGTCCGGCATTCTTGATATTTTCGGCCCGGTCATGATCGGACCCTCCAGTTCGCACACGGCGGGGGTGGCGCGGATCGCCTTTCTTGCGCGCAAGATACTGCCCTCCCCCCTCGACCGCGCCCGCGTGACCTTCTACGGCTCCCTGGCACGAACGTACAAGGGTCACGGCTCGGACAAGGCGGCCATCGCCGGACTGCTCGGGATTCTTCCGGAGGACGAGCGTCTCGCCTT
Source organism: Rectinemataceae bacterium (assembly GCA_035505775.1). Taxonomy (GTDB): domain Bacteria; phylum Spirochaetota; class Spirochaetia; order Treponematales; family Rectinemataceae; genus JAJXZP01. The sequence goes on from DATJQN010000070.1 coordinate 3,746, forward strand.
CGCGCCCGAGCTTGCCAGACGGGAGGGGCTCGCCATCGAGATCCTGCCGGTCTTCGACGGGCCGGAGCGCTATCATCCCAACACCGCGGTCGTCGAGCTCTGGTCGGGCGACCGCTACCTCCGCGTTCGCGCCGCCTCCGTGGGCGGCGGGGAAATCCGTCTGCAGTCCATCCACGGCTTCGAGGCGGACCTCGACGGAAGTCTCGACGCGATTCTCGCCCTGCACCACGACGAGCCGGGCGTGATAGCCCACGTCGCCACCATGCTCGCGGCATCGGGCTTCAACATCGCTTCCATGGCCTCCCATCGCAAGGAGAAGGGCGACGTGGCCCTCCTCATCGTGGAGCTGGACGGAGCCGTGCCGACGGGGGTGACCGAGGCCCTCCTCGCCGTGCCCGGAATCCGGGATGTGGTCTACGTGCCCTCCATCAAAGGCTGAGGAAGCGATCATGAACTGGAAATTCACGACGTCCGGGGAGCTGCTCGCGGCCATCCGCGGATCTGGCCTTCACTTCGCGGAATACCTGATGGAACGGGAAGCCTTCTATTCGGAGTCCTCGCCGGCGCAGCTGCGCTCCGAGCTCGCACGTCGAATTCGCATAACGCGCAACTCCCTGGACCTGGGCATGACCGTCGCACAGCGGTCGTTCTCCGGGCTCACGGACGGCGCCGCGGTCAGGCTCGCCGCGGCCGCAGGCCGGCTTCCGGTGAAAGACGATCTCTTCCGCCTCGCGGTCACCTATGCGCTGGCCGTGAACGAAGTCAACGCCTGCGGCGGAAAGATCGTCGCCTTCCCGACGGCCGGCTCGAGCGGAATAGTCCCCGGCTGCCTGTGGGCCTGGCGGGATGCCCGGGAGCCCGACCTGGATGCGGACTCTCCGCGCTTCCAGGATGCCTTTGTCGCAGCTTCGGCCGTCGGCATGCTCGTGGCGGCGCGGGCGACCCTGGCCGGCGCCGCCGGCGGCTGCCAGGCCGAATGCGGGGCCGCAGCAGCCATGGCCACCGCCGGACTGTGCAGCCTCATGGGCCTCGACTTCGAAGCGTCGGTCGACGCGGCGGCGCTTTCGCTGAAGAACTGCCTGGGGCTTGCCTGCGATCCCGTGGCGGGACTGGTGGAGGTGCCCTGCGTCAAGCGGAACGCGTTCATGGCGGCCAACGCCCTGACCGCCGCCACCCTCGCCGCCGCCGGCATCAGGTCCGCAATCCCCTTCGACGAGGTGGTTGGCGCGCTCAAGTCGATAGGCGATTCCCTCCCGGCCGCGCTGAAGGAAAATGCCGAGGGCGGTCTTGCGGCGACTCCCACCGGCCTCGCCGTCAAGATCAGAATCACGTAGGCGCCTAGCGGGTTGGTTCGGGAAGAGCGAGCCGCCGAGCCAGCGACGAAAGCTCCCGCTCGGGATCGCTTCGCGCCGCGGCTATTGTGTTCCGGAACAGGCGTTCACGCGTCGCGGCAGCGACCTCGAGAATTTCCGAGCGCAGCCGGACCGGCGACCGCGCATAGAGAGCCGCGATCTCGGGGCCGGCCTGCTGGGAACCGAGCATGGCGACCGCGCGCACGGCGGCCACTATGACCGCTTCGGAAGTATCGTAGAAGGCCCGACGCAGGAAGACGTAGGCGGCAGTCCTTCCGCTGAGGCCGAGTCGGGTCGCAGCGGCCGCCCGGGCTCCCTCTTCCGGGTCGGAGGCGACAATCTGGCCCAGCGCAAAGAGGTCATCGCCGGCGTCGAGGACACGTCGATAGCGTCGGCGCAACTCCGATTCGAGGGGAGGTGGCTCTCTCCCCCCTCCCCGCCCTCCGGATCCGGTACCGCCGCCGATGCTCTCCCCGGCGACGGTGAGCAGCTTGTATGCCTTGACGATGCGCGAAAACTGTCGCGAGGTCGAAGGATCACCGGAGGAATCCGGGTGGTAGCGCATCGCGAGGCGGCGGTAGGCGATCCGTATCTCCTCACGGGCCGAGCCTGGTGGGAGCCCGAGCACGGCGAGGGAGTCGCCGGCCCGCTCCGGATCTCCGGACTTCCCGTGATTCACCGCCCGCTCTCCGGTCCGCTTCGCAGGTCCCTGACCCGACGCTCGTCGCGACGCGCCAGTAGCTCGCCGACCAGAGCCTCCAGCTCCACTTTCAGGAGTCTGAGACCAGCCTCGCCCCCGATCGCGGAGCTCGGGGCGGCTCCGGCCCGGGCGATCACCTCGTCCAACTCGGCATCGAGGCTCCGCTCGAGATTGATGCCCGCCCGAAGCTCCGAGACTCGATCCACAAGGACGCGAATCTTGCCGAGGAGCTGCTCGGGAGGCTCCGAGGAGGCCCCCCGCCCGATGTCGGCTATGCTGATCGCCTGCTGGGCGCCGCTGTCCAGGTCCACCGCGGAAACTCTCAGAAGGTCGGATTCGTCAATACGGAAATCCACCCGGATGCGCGGTTCCCCCTTGCGGGCCTCCCGGATCCCCGACAGGAGGAATCGTCCGAGGGAGAGATTCTCCGCCGCGGAGGCGCTCTCGCCCTGGAGTATATGGATCTCCACCGAGTCCTGCCGGTCGCTGACCGTCGTGAAGACCCTGCTCTTCGACGCGGGGACCGGGCTGTTCTTGGCGATGAGCGGCACGAAACCGTCGCCGTCGATCTCGATGCCGTAGCTGCGCGACACGACGTCCCTGACCCGGATCCGTGCCGAGCCCTCGAGCAGGGAAGTCCAGACCGCCGCCCCGAGTGCGACGATCTCCTCCGGATTGACAGCGCCATCCGGGGAAAGGCCGAGACGCTCGCCGAGCAGCCGACGGATCATCGGCATGCGGCTCATGCCCCCGGAAAGCACCAGACTCCCGATCTCCCCGGCCGATACACCGGCATCCCGGAGGACCGCTTCCGTCAGGCCGAGACTCCGTTCCACGTACGGTGCTGCAATGCGCTCGAGCTCGGCCCGGGTGATCGCACGCTGGGGATGGACGATTTTCCCTCCCTCCGCCCCTCCGCTCAGGGCAAAGGGAATGCCGATGACGGATTCCTCGCGCACGGAGAGCTCGATCTTGCTGTGCTCTGCCGCCTGCACGAGCTGCTGGGCGAGGAAGCGGTCGGCTTCCACATCCGTGCCGTAGCGGGCCAGGAAGTCCGCCGCCGCGAGCACGTACAGTTCCCGATCGATGTCGGCGCCGCCGAGATGGCCGTCCCCCCTCGAAGCCAGGACCCGGCATTCGCTCCCCTCCTGCTCGAGCAGCGTCACGTCGAAGGTGCCTCCGCCGAAATCGTAGACCAGGACGAGCGAAGTCTTCTGCGGTCCGGCCGGCATCCCGCTGAGACTCCAGGCCCGCGCCACCGCGGCAGCAGTCGGCTCGTTCACGAGTCTCAACACCTCGAGCCCGGCCAGAGCCCCCGCTTCCACGACACCACGTCGTTCGCGCTCGGAGAAGTTGGCCGGCACCGTGATCACCGCCCGGCGGATCTCCACGCCAAGGACACTCTCCGCGTCCTGCCTAAGCGAGGCCAGCACCATGGAAGCAAGCTCCTCCGCACGCCAGTTCCGTCCGCCCATCTGGAGGAGTCGCTCCGCGCCGAGCCGCCCCTTGATGGCGCCTATTGTGTTCTCCGGATTGACCAGGGCCTGGTTCTTCGCCGACTCCCCGACGAGCACCTCGCCCTTGGCCGAGACTGCGACGACGCTCGGCGTCAGCCGCACTCCCCGCCGGTTGTTGAGGAGGGTCGGGCGGTCGCCGTCCATCCAGGCGCAGAGGGAATTGGTCGTTCCGAAGTCGATCCCGATGGCGTCCCTCACGACTCCCCTCCGGGACGGCGCTCCTCGAGCTCCACGAGGAGCTCGATCTCCGCGACGGTCATGCCGACGCGGGCGGCGATGAGATCGGCGGAAAAACCGCTTCGGTAGAGGGCGACCGCCTGCTCACGGAGGCTCGGCCTCACGACAATCGGGTCGGGCGCACGGCGGACATCAGGGGCGGTCCCCCTCCCCGGTGCATCGCCGCCAGAGCCGCGCAGCGGGAAGACGATGGGCTCCTCGGCCGGCGCCGCCGGCTCCGAACGCTCGACCTGCGGCGCGGCTCCAGCCGAGACCGACGGAACGGAGCTCTCCGGCATGCCGGCATCTGCGGCCGCTGAGCCCGGCGAGGCGACCGGAGCTCTCGATCCAGACTCGCTCGGCACGATCGGCCGTCGCTGGGCAAGTTTCGCGTAGACTTCGCGCTCCGTGGACCGCCGCTCGAGCTCCCGCTTGGCCACCCCCATGCGCCGGTCCACCTCGTCGAGCAGCGAGTGGAGCGCTGTCATCCTGTCCTCGACCAGGCTGACGCTGCGGTCCGCGCTCTCGTTGAGCTCTATCACGAGGCTGCGCGCCTCCGCCCGGACACCCTCGAGCAGATTTTCCAGTTCGAGAAAGCGCCTGATCCTGGCCCGGAGCAGGAACCAGAGGATAAAAAAGCCCGCGACACAGCAGGCTATGACGAGAAGGAGCTGGGCGAGAAGATTCATCCGGTCAGGTCGACGCGATTGCCCAAGTTCGGGTCGCGCACGACCTCCTCCTTCGCCGTGTCGGTCTCGGAGCCCTCCTCCTCGTCTTCGGCGCGCTGCCCGCCGGCGCCGCCCCCTCCCGCCGCAGCTCCGGAACGATCGCGGATTGCCGGAGCTCCGTCCTTGGGGTCCTCGGTCTTGGTCACTTCCTCCTTGGACTCTTCCTGCTTGCGGATAGCCGCCGCTCCCTGGACGGACTGGGCGAGGAGGGCCCCGTCCTTGCCCGCCTGCTCGCGGGCAACCTGACTCTGCTGCATGAGGAGAGTCTGGAGATCAATCGGCCTTATAGGCATCTGGCGGCCCCCGTCGGAGGATCTCGTCCTCAGGCTCCTCGTACCGTGTGGTACGCAGCATCTGATTCTCGAGATAGAAGGTCATGGCCTTCTGCTCGTTCTTGACGTTCTCGCGGACATCCTTGATGGCGAGAATGACTCCAGGATATACGCGTCCCGAAGCGCTGATCCTGCCCTTGGTCTTGAGCCCGTTGAGATAGGTCTGGATGGACTCGATCTCCTTGGCCAGGGAGCGGAGTTCCACGACGAAGTCCTCGCGACGCATGAGATTGTCCTGAAGGATCGCCTCCTTGTCCTCGGGAAGAACCTTGCGCTGTTTCTTGATGGCGTTCAATGTGGCGATGTTCTTGTCCAGTTCATCGACCTGCCGCTTGAGCTGATAGGCCTGGGCCTGGAGCTGATCCATCTTTTCCTTGGCCTTCGGGTCGTAGCCGACCTCGAGAATCGTCTCGGCCCCCCCGACGGGAGAGCCGAGGGTTTTGGCGTTGATCTCCTCGCAGGCCCGATAGGCTCCGCCGACGATGGCCGCGCGCTTGCCCTGGCAGATGATCTTCTTGTTGGCGGTGACCGTACAGTTGATGAGTCCATCGGAGACAATGACGTGCTCTCCCGACTCCACGGTCGCGTTTTCTATGAATTTGGCCCAAACGCTCTTGCCGGCGTTGATGATGCATCCGGATTTGCCCGTCACGCCCTGATGCACGACGATGTCGCCTTCCGCGACCACCTCGCTCTTGCCGACCCCTCCCCGGACCTCCACATTGCCGGAAGCCTTGACGACGAAGCCGTCGTCCACGTTGCCCTGGATGATCACCGTGCCGAGGAACATGATGTTGCCGGTTTTAAGATTGACATCGCCCGGAACCGTGAAAATCTCCTCGACATTGATCTTGCCCGCCAGGAAGGTGACCTGGCCGTTGATGTCGGCGATGATCGTGGCGCCATCCTCTCCCATGTGCACGTTGCGGCCGAGAGGCGTGGGTATGTCCTTGCCGTTCCGCGCGGGGATCACCTTGCCGGTGACGGTTCGCCCGGTCTGTCCCACTTCGGGAGGGACCTTGCGCGCGAGAGGCTGACCGGCCACGACGTTCTGGATGAGGCCGAGTTCCTTGAAGTTCACGCGGCCGTCGGCGGCCTCTTTCAGGCGGTACTTCGACTTGTCCGTCTCGAAGTTGAACTGGACATGGGCGTCCCGCCCGTTCTGGGGCCGCGAGCCCTCCGCAACAAGCACCGCCTCCCGGTAGCGGGGTCTGTCCTCCAGCTCCTGCAGCGCATTTTCGTCGACTCCGAACACGATGCGGTTGTTCCTGAGGAAGGAGAGCAGCGTGTCCTTGGAGAGGTCGCAGCCGCCCGGCCCCGGGGGGGTGAGGGTCACGTGGGCCCGCATCTCCTGGTCGGAGATGTCCACGGTCATGAGGGCGTCGTTCGCAGGATTGGAGATGTAGTCCCCGACCCGGACATAGTCCCCGGAAGCCTGTCTGACGACTTCGTGGACCAGGTTTTCGTCGTAGTTCCTGACCGCCCTCGCCTCGAGCCGATCGACCGCCTGCCGCTCGGTGGCGCGGCGTCCCTTCCCCACCGGCGAGGTGACCTTGAGCAGGGCACCGTCCGGAGAAAGGCGGACGAAGCACTCCCCGTCGCGGTCCTTGATGGCCGCCACCGCAGACACCGACTCGTCCGTGCCGCTCTCCTCGACCTGCGCGGGCAGCTCGACGGTCTTTTTCTCTGCAGCGGCATAGGCCCTGACGCGCCAGTTCTTGCGTCCGGCGCCGAGAATGCCTGGGGTGCCCCGCTCGATCACCTCGAACTCGATGCGCTTGACGGGGACTCCGAGCTGGACCGCCGCGTCGGCTATCGCCTCCTCGACGCTGCGGCCCTCGACCACGAGGGACTTCTTGCCGCCGTCTTCCTCCAGGTACCGCCGCATGAGCTCGGCGATCTGTTGCATGCCGAGAGTTGCGGCCATGGGGCTAGAGGATCCCCTTCCGAAGGTTGGTGAGTTTCGCCCTGAGGCGGAGAATGGCCTTCGTGTGGAGCTGGCTGACGCGGGACTCGGTGACCTCGAGCACCTGGCCGATTTCCTTGAGCGTCAGGTCCTCGTAATAGTAGAGCACGAGGACCTTCTTCTCCTTTTCCGGCAGGTCGCTGATGGCCTGGACAATGACGCGCTTGACCTCTTCGCGCTCGACGGTGGAATCGGGATTCATGCTCGTCGGCGACTCGATGCTCTCCCCGATGGAAATCTTGTCAGCTTCGTCGCCCGAATACCACACATCGTTGAGCGAGAGAACCGAGGTGCTCGAAATCTTGAGCATCGTCTTCAGAAAGTCGTCCTCGGACACCCCGAGGGAGGATGCGATCTCCTGGTCGGAGGCGGGCCTGCCGAGCTTGGCTTCGAGGCTGACGACCGCGTCCTCAATTTCCTTGGTCTTTTGGCGGACGGACCGGGGCACCCAGTCGATGGACCGGAGCTCGTCGAAGATCGCTCCGCGGATCCTGGTGACGGCGTAGGTTTTGAACTTCACGTTCTTGTCGGGATCGAACTTCTCTATGGCGTCGAGGAGGCCAAAAACGCCGAAGCCGACGAGATCCTCGAACTCGACGGTGTTGGGCATGCTCGCGGCGACCTTGCCCGCCACGTATTTCACCAAGGGCGCATACTGCCGGATAAAGGCGTCGCGGATGGCGGGATCCCGTGAGGTTTTGTAGAGGGACCAGAGCTCGTCCTCGGTCATCCGCTGCAATGGGTTCTCGGCCATCTTGGCTTACCCTTTCGTGTCTCTTTTAAGGATTGTCCGCACGGCTTGGGCCAGCGCGGCTGGATCAAGACCAGCGGTATCGTTCTGCCGTCCCATCGATGAGCGGCTCCCCGAGGAGTTCGAAACCCCGTTCGAGACGGAATCGGACGGATTGTACTCTGGAGCCGCGAAAGAATCCGAAAAACCTTCGAGATCAGGAAGAACATCGAGTTCATCAAGACCTGAGCCTACTCGGGCGTTCGGCGAGGCGACCGCTGCGCCGGCGGGAATCGCGGCTTCGCCAGCATCGTCGAGAAGGCTGCCCGGCGCTTCGGAGTCGTCCTCCTCATAGGCTGCAAAGGCCTTGGAGGCAAGCGCTTCCGCAGGGGCCGCGGGAGCAGCGGCAACGCCGGGGATGCCCGCCGGCGCGGCGCCAAGCGCGTCCACGGGTTCTTCCGAAAGAACCGAAGCGGCAAGGCCATCATCAGCGGAATAGTCGCCCGGGCCCTCTTCCGGCAGCACGATATCCAGGTTCCGGCCCCGGGCATCCTCCGGGCCCGGGTCTTCCTGAACCTCCTCTGACTGAGGCTCCCCCCCGGCACCGAGTGTGCTGCGAACAAAGCGGAAGGCCCCGAAAACCAGGGAGCCGATCACCAGAGCGCCCACCAGGGCACGGCCCACAAGCGGGAAAAAACCGACCCTCGCGAAGAGGCCGACGAGAGCGGAGAGCGCGAACGCGGCGCCTGCTGCGACGAGCGAAGCGCGCAGGTCAGAGTCTACCGTCTTCGTTCCCTCCCTTCCAACAAGAGTAGGCCGAAAGCAGAAGCCGAGTCAAGTTCGTCGTTCCGGCGGCGGTTCCGGCCATGTTCAATCCTTGCCGAAAAGCTTCTTGATGAAGCGCCCGATGCCGCGCTCATCCGCAAAGTCCGTCTTCTCGATTCTCGTCACGAGGTGGGCGACGGAGATCGAAGCCTTGGATTTGGGATCCTGGGTGAAAAAGGGCCGCTGTTTCAGGACCGATGCGGGGACGATCGGGTCGTCGTAGATGCAGCCGAGATACTCGACCTTGAGATTGAGAAACTGCCCGGAGATATTGATGATGCGCTCGGCCACGCGCCGTCCTTCCGTGACAGTCTTGACGCGGTTGACGACGAGCTTGAGCCCGATGTTCAGGTTCTCGATTTCCGTCGCTATGATCTTGATGATTCCGTAGGCGTCGGTGATCGCGGTCGGCTCGGGCGTGGTGACGATGATGGCGTCGTCCGCCGCGGCGACGAAGCCGAGGACGTTGTTGGAGACGCCGGCAGCCGTGTCGATTATGACGATGTCGGCCTGTGAGAGGGTATACAGCTCTCCAATGAAGGCCTGCCGCTCCTCCTCGCTCAGATTGGCGATCTTGGAGAAACCGGAGGCTCCCGCAACAATCTGTATGCCGTATTCCGTGTCGAGGATGATCTCCCGCATGGTCTTCTGCTTGCGTATCACATGGTAAAGATTGTATTTCGGAATCATGTTGAGCATGACATTGACGTTGGCCAGGCCGAGATCCGCGTCCATCACGATGACCCGCTTGCCCATCCTGGCATAGGCGATGGCGAGGTTCACGGAGAGGTTGGTCTTGCCGACTCCTCCCTTGCCGGAGGCAACGGCGATGATCCGCGTCTTCTTCCCCGAGCCTCCGCCGGTGCGATCGATGCCGCCCCGCTCAGCGGCGCCGGCCGGATCCCCACGTTTGCCCATCAACTCACGCAATGCCTGCGCCTGATCTTCCATGTCAGCTCCGATCCTCGCCCAATGATCGCGCGGCCATCGTCGCCGTGCTTCGCTCCGGGGAGGGGCCCGGCTTCCGGCTCCGTCCCTGATCCGTGTCATCAGCCTGCGCGTCGCCGTAGCGATCTTCCAGCCGGGCCCGATCCACCGTGAAGCCCTCGAGATTCATGAGGAGCCGGGTCACCCGCCCCCGCTCGATGTCCTGGGGCACGCGCTGTCCTGTCGTGAGGTACGAGATGGCCTTTCGCCGTTCGGCCAGCGCGGATATCGCGTTGCCCACGCGGTTGGTCTCGTCCATCTTGGTGAGGATGACCGCCTTGTAGTCGAAGGGCTCGAACTGGCGCAGGGCCTGCACCATGTCGCTGGCCTTGGTCGTGGCCGCCAGGGCCAGGTGGATCTCGGCGTTCGGACCGCAGGCCGCCAGAATCCGCTGCATCTCGGCGAGCTTCACGGCGTCACGCGGACTCTTGCCGACCGTGTCCACGAGAATCAGATCGGCGTCGGAATGGAGGGCGATCGTCTTCCGCAGGTCCTCCGCCGTCTCGACGCAGGAGACCGGCACGCCCATGATGCTGCCGTAGGTCTCTATCTGCTGCCGCGCGCCGATCCGGTAGTTGTCGATGGTGATCATCCGTACGGACCGCGGACGCTCGTTGGCGATCCCCACGGTGTAGATGGCCGCGAGTTTGGCGATGGTGGTCGTCTTGCCCACGCCGGTCGGCCCCACCAGGGCCAGGATTCGCGGCCCTTTCAGCTCCTCTTCGCGCCAGATCTGGATGGAGTCGCCTATCCACTCGAGAACAGCGCCTTCCACCAGCGAGGCATCGTCGAGCTGTTCAAGGGAAAAATCCCTCCGAATGCGGGCAATCGCCTCCCTGCGGAAGGGCTCGGAAAAGTCGTTCAGGGCCAGCAGAGCGTCGATGCGCCCGAGCGCCTCGTGGTCCTCAGAGTCGGCAAGCTGGGTCGGTCGCTCCTCGAGGCGCTCCCGGAGCACCCGGATCTCGGCAAGGACCTGCTGGAGCGCCTGATCGGCCTTCGTCTGCGCGCCGGTCATGGACAGGATCTTCCGCTTCTCTTCCTCGAGGTCGAGGGCCGGAGGAGCCTTGACGGCGCTTTTCATCTCCGGGCGCAGGTAGCCGGTAACCTCGACGCCTTCGCGGGCGAAGAAGCCCATGAAACCGCCCAGCCGGATGCTGCGATGCGAGAGTATCTGCGCCGATTCCCCGTACTTCGCCCTCACCAGCTCGAGTGCCTCCCTGTGGGAGGATGCCTGTTCGGTGAAATATTGCATCGCCTAACCTTCCGTTTTGATCTCGCCCACCGCCTCGACGCGGGCGTCAACCACTATTTCCGGAACCGAGAGCACGACCAGATCGGGAAGCTCCCTCTCCGTGCTCGCCTTGACGAGTGCCCGTGCGCCCTCCGAGCAGAGAACGATCGGCAGCCAGCCCTTCTGCTGGACCGCGGATACGGCACGAGTCAGGGCCTTTATCCATTGCCGCTGCAGTGCGGGCTCGAGAGCGGAGACAACCCCCGAGGGGGTGTCCACGCGGCTGTCGATGATCTTCTGCTCCAGCCCAGGGTCGATGGTGAGCACCCGCAGGTTGCGGTCCTGATCCGCATACTGGAGGCAGATCTGCCTGCCCAGGGCCTGTCGCGCCTTCTCCACGAGGAAGCCCGCATCCTTTGTGACCCCGGCATAGTCAGCCAGGGTCTCCAGGATGGCCACCATGTTTCGCACCGACACCTGCTCGCGCAGGAGTCCCTGAAGCACCTTCTGGATCTCTCCGAGGGAAAGGCGCTTGGTGGTGTCCTCCACGACGGCGGGATAGTCCTTCTTGAGCGCGTCGAGGATGGATTGCACCTCCTGGCGCCCGAGGATCTCGGAAGCGTGCCGCTTGATCACGTCCGTCAGATGCGTCGCAATGATGCTCGGCGCGTCGACGACGGTGTAGCCGGCCCGTTCCGCCCGGTCGCGCTGTTCCTCGGCGATCCAGAGGGCCGGCAGATCGAAGGTGGGATCCCTCGTCTTCTCACCGGGGATCTCCTCGCTCACCCCGCCCGGATTGATCGCAAGGTAGTAGCCCAGCCGGATGATGCCCCGGCCGACCTGGACGCCCTTGATCTTGAAGCAGTATTCCGAGGGCTCGAGCCGCATGTTGTCGATTATCCGGATCCGGGGAACGACGAGTCCCATGTCCAGCGCGCTCTCCTTGCGAATACGCGTTATGCGCTCCAGGAGGTCAGCGCCCTTGTCCTTGTCCACGAGGGGGATCAGCCCGTAGCCGAGTTCCAGGCTGATGGGATCAAGAGGCACGACCGGCGAAAGCTCGGCCGGCGCCTCGCCCTTGCGTGCCGCTCCGGCCGCAGCGGTCTTGGCCCGGTCGGCCTCGACAGCCTGCTTGCGGGCGAGGGCGAAGCCGAGCCAGGCCATGACCGCCGCCATGGGAATGAGGACATACCAGGGGAAACCGGGCAGGAAGGCGAGAAGAAGGAGGACGATCGCCCCCACGAGGTAGATCTTGGCGTTCTGGGCGAACTGGGTGGTGACATCCGTGCCGAAGGTGCCGGCCGAATTGGCGCGGGTCACGATGACGCCGGTCGCCGTGGAGACGAGCAGTGCGGGCAGCTGGGAGAGCAGTCCCTCACCGATGGTCAGGGTCGTATAGGTGGAGATGGCGACCGTGAAGGTCTCGTGATGCAGAACCATGCCGATTATGAAGCCTGCGACGAGGTTGATCGCCGAGATGAAGATTCCGACCTTCACGTTGCCCGAGATGAATTTCGAGGCGCCGTCCATCTGGCCGTAGAAATCGACCTCGCGCTGGACCTCGCCCTTCCGTCGCAGGGCCTCCTCCTCCGTGATGGCTCCCGAGTTGTACTCCGCGTCTATGGACATCTGCTTGCCGGGAAGGCCGTCCAGCGTGAAGCGGGCCGCGACCTCCGCGATGCGCGTGGCGCCCTTGGTGATGACGATGGCCTGCACGGCGATGATGATGACGAAGATTATGAATCCGATGACCAGACCGTCGGTACCTCCCGCGCCGACCACGAAGGACGCGAAAGCCCTGATGATCTTCACGTCGAACAGCGAGCCCTTCGCGAGAATCAGCCGCGTGGTGGAGATGTTGAGCGCCAGGCCGAAGACCGTCGTGACCAGGAGCATGGTCGGGAAGATGGAGAACTCGGTGGCCTTTTTGGTATAGAGGACTATGAGCAGTATCAGAAGGCCCAGCGTGAGATTGAAGGAGAGCAGCACGTCCAGGAGCACCGCCGGAATCGGGATGACGATCATGAGGACCACGGACACAGCGCCCGCGGCGACCGCAATATCCGAGGGGTTCGCGAGGAGGCTGTTGCGCACGAGGCGCTGCGTGTCTGCCATGGGCTAACTCCTCATTCCCAGGCCTCGCCGCCCGCGTACGCGGTCTCGAGTCCCGCCGCCGTCGAGCTCTGCTCCGCGGCATAGACATGGGCGAGTACGGCGGCGATGGCCTGATAGTACTTCTCCGGGATTGCGTCCCCGATGTCGACATCGGCATAGAGCGCACGGGCGAGTGGCCTGTTTTCCACGACCGGGACCTGGTTTTCCTCCGCGATGCGGCGGATGCGCAGGGCGACCTCGTCCTGCCCCTTGGCGGTAACAACAGGCGCCACCATCCGCTCCCGTTCCCACTCCAGCGCCACGGCGAAGTGCGTCGGGTTGGTGATCACGACGTCGGCCTTGGGCACATTGGCAGCCATGTTCCGAGCGAGCAGCTCCCGCATCCGCTCCCGCAGCCTGCTCTTGATCAGGGGGTCGCCCTCCTGCTGCTTTCGCTCTTCCTTGACCTCTTCCTTGGACATCTTGAGGGATTCCATGTACTGATGCCGCTGGAAGAGGTAGTCCGGAATCGCGAGGAGCAGGGTCGCTATGGCCGCCTGGATGATAAGGCGTATGGCGAGCGAGCCGATGAACTGTATCGAGGTCCAGAACGGCGTGGTGAAAAGCGTCATGATCCGGTCCAGCTGGTCCCGGACGCTCATGTAGGCCACGATTCCGATCACCGCGATCTTCGCCAGGGACTTGAGCAGGCTGAACAGACCCTGCATCGAGAAGGTGGTCTTCCGCAGGTACTCCCCGAAGTGAGGCACGATCCGGGAGAAGTCCGGCGTTATGGGCTTGATGGAAAAGAGGAATCCCACCTGCATGATGTTCGAGAAGAGGGCGGACAGCACCGCCACCGCGGCCAGGGGAAGGGCGAGGCGCAGGAAATACGACAGGAAGGCGGCCGCAAGCGGAGCGGCATCCCGGGATATATCCGCGGAGGCGGCCCTGGAGAAGTAGAAGACGACCATCTCGCGCATCGTCCGCGCGAAGTAGGGAGCGAGGAGGGCGAGAGTGAGCGCCGGGAGGAGAAGTCCGATGGCAGCCACGAATTCCTGACTCTTCGCGACCCGGCCCTCTTCACGCGCCTTGCGGATCTTGTATTCCGAGGGCTCCTCGGTCCGGCCCTCATCCTCGGCGGCAAACCACTGAAGATGGATGCGCGAGCGCGCGGGCGGATTCGCCAGCGACAGCAGGTAGAGCTCCGTCACCGCGCGCCTCCGACAAGGATGCCCAGGTCGTTGAAGCTGGAGCCGATGAGGCGCGAGAAAGCCTCCATCATGAAGGGCATGGAGGCGATCATGAGGAGGTAGGTCACCGCGAGCGAGATGGGGAAACCTTCGGTGAGCAGATTCATCTGAGGCGCCGCCTTGGACAGCAGGCCCATGGCCACCGAAACTATGAACAGCGTGCCCATGACGGGCATGGCGATTATGAGCGATTGCTGGAAGAGCGCCGTGACCGCATGCAATATGAACTGGATCATGCCGTCCTTCCGCGCGACGACGTCATAGGCGCGGATGGCCTTGAAGGATCCCTGCACGCCGATGAGAAACAGGCGCTGGAAGCCGTCGGTGACCAGGAACACGAACATGGCGATGAGGTTGAGGAACTGGCCCATAAGGGGAATTTCGATCTCGGCCAGGGGGTCGAAGGTCTCGCTCGCGCCGAAGCCCATGTTCAGGGAGAAGAACTGGCCGGCGGTTATGAAGGCCGAGTACACGACAGAGAGGAAGAAACCCATGATGAGGC
>DATJQN010000071.1:0-2168 GCA_035505775.1 Rectinemataceae bacterium
GGCTCATCGCGGCGGTCGCCGCCATGGCAGGACCTACCGTCGATCAACACCTTGTAAAGGTCGCTCATGACCGGCCTCCCGTCGCCTTCTTGATCGCGGCGCGGGCACCACACTGGTAGCACTTCATCGTGCGGGTCTTCACGACTCCCTCCGGGGGACCTGCGCGGCCAGGACCATTTCGGCCCAGAGGTCGCACACACGGTCTAGGGACTTCGCCAGCTCGGTGACCTTGCGGCGCTGCTCCAGCCGCCGGGGAAGGTCCGCTGCCCTCGCCAGAATCGCCATCGTCGTCGGATCCATCTCGCTCTCCCTGCCGCCTGCCCGCGGCTCGATCTGAGACGAGTATGCCAGACGGCATGCGGCATGTCAACAGGCATGCACGTTTGCGTGAAAATGGGCCTAAAACGAGAGGAATCGACCAAAACGCAGAGCTACGGTTCGCGCCTTGGAAAGAGCTGGATGACTACCGCTTCGAGCTCTTGGCTTGGTACCGGGCTACTGGTTCCACCGCCTTCGGGGGTGTCCGCCCTGCTGGTTGAGCTGGTGGCAGCGGGGCTCGGCGAGGGTCGCGGTTCTCGTCCTCATGGGGAACCCAGTCGCCGAAGAACCGATCCTCGGGTCGAATATCCTCTCCCTTAAAGAGGGCAAGCGGATCCAGGGGGAACAACAAGCAGAGATGTTTCAGAAGCGCTGCACTTGTCGTCTTTCGAGTTCCCTGAAACCATCTGTAAAGATAACCTTGGTCGAATCCGGTTTTGTCTGACAGCTTGGTGGTGTTCCAGTTATACCGCTCCATCCAGAACCTGGCATGAGCCCGGATCCTGTCTTCAAGGTCCTGATCTTTTGGCTTTTTTGTCGCCATCACTAAGAAGGTACCAAAGCGGACTTTGTCAGGGGGCATGCCTTGCCAGTTGACATGCATGTCGGTTGGCATACGATTACGCCATGACGGCGCTTGGACGTTGGCTCCAAAAGACCAGGACGACACAGAAGGAGCTGGCCATCCGGCTCGGAATCACTCAGGGCCAGGTTTCTCGTCTCGCCCGAGGCGATAGAACTCCCAACCTCGAGATCGCGATCGCTATCGAGCGCGAGACGGGTATCCCAGCAAAATCGTGGATCCGGAACCCTTCCCGCACCGCCGCCTGACATCCCCGAACGGTCGCACGGAGGGACCCGTGGTCAAGTTTTCGGAAAGTGCGGATAGCGGTAGGTATCGCTTGTCGGGGGCACCGCATGAAGCGTGAGTGGAAGAGGCTTTCGGAGGACGAACGATCCGCGGTGCTTCACGCGCTCGAGCGAGAAAGTCTGCGTCTACTGAGATTGGCCGAGCAGATGGCCGGCAGGGCAGGACTCCGTCCCGAACCATTCGCAGAGCATGCGCGTCAACGTGCTCAGGTCCACGTGAATCGTAGGTGGGCCTGCCGCGTGGCGATGGACTTTCTTCGTGCGGCATCCAGGAGAAGCGAATGACCCAGCCGGCGGCCAATCCGGCGAAGGATAACGGCGCGAGGGCCAACACGCCCAGCGGGGGGAAGAGCCCCGCCGCTCCGGCACGGCGAGAGACGCGACGCGCGGGGATCGCGCGGGAGATGGCACTCGACGGGGCCGGAGCAACCGATTTGCCAAATTCGAGCCTGGGGGCAGTGCTGGCGGGAGCCGCTCTTCCCCGCCGGCGCGGAGGAAGCATGGACCTTGAGGCGATCGCGGTCCGGCGCGCGGACGAGCAGGTGCGGGCGCTCGTCTGGAGTCGATGGCAGCATGAGCGCGACTCGTGGGATGTGCCGGCCGAGCGAGCTCCACCACGCATGAAACGGCGCCCCTGTATTCACTGCGGGAAAAAAACACAGGCACTCACCAGCTACTGTAAAACCTGCCTTTTGCGTGTCCAACTCTACGATACGGTCTACACGCGGGAGGACTTTCATCCGTGACTATGCGTTTCGGATCGCGTGTATGGATAGTAAGGCGAAGCTCCCGACGTCGCTGCGCCTACTGCGGCAAGCGAGGTCGATTGATCCTGATCGGCCAGAGATTCTTCGCGCACGCGGACTGCTTCTCTTTGGCCGAGCGACTCGACGAAGCCCGGGACGCCGAGCTGGCCGCCGCGTTTTCGCGGGTGGAGGAGGGCGAGTGACCCGTCAACTCCACCTGTCCCGCGAGCTCAT
>DATJQN010000072.1:0-3615 GCA_035505775.1 Rectinemataceae bacterium
CCTCGACCGTGCCGCGTCGCTGACGGCCGGGCTGCGCGAAGCCGAAAACTTCCGATCGGAAGCGACTGCGGCCCTGGAGTCCCAGGCGGTGGATCTCTTTGTGCGAGCTCCCGCCATTGTCAACATCCTCCTCAACTACAAAATCTGCGTCGAGCACGGACTGCCCCTGCATCCCACGGTCTACTACGAACTCACCGAGGCACGCAAATACAAGGTCGAGCATCCGCTGGAGCTGCTCGAGGGCGCCAACCGGCTCTATCGCGCGGCGGTGGAGCTCGCGCGCTCCGCCTTCCGCCTCGATGCCGGATGGGAGGGGGCGGAGTGCGCCTTCCGCAGACAACTGCCGCCCGAGATCCTCGACTTCGTCTACACGAGCGGCCCCGACCGGTACACGTGGCGGGCGTCCGAGCCGGCAAAGCTGCGCTTGCTGGCAGAGCGCATCGGCTCGGCCTTCAGCCCCGATCTGCTCGTGGCAGCGGCCCACGGATCGATCATGCCCGGCCTCCTCCTGGCCGAATACCTGCAGATTCCCCTGTACTTCGTCCGCTTTTCGATGTTCAAGCGGCGGGATGAGGAGCCCATTCTATCGCTCGCGGATGAGGTCTGGCTCTCCGGGTACCGTGAAGGCCGGGTGATTCTCTACGACGAGGATGTCGCCAAGGGCACCACGCTGGAGCGCTTCTCCGCCCGGCTGGCACCCCTCTTCGCCGAGACGAGAACCGCCTGCTCCATCAGGCACGCGGGGGCAGGCATCAGGCCGGACTTTGCCGCGCGAACCTGGTGGGACTGATCGCACCCGGACGATGGTGCGGGGCCAGCCACAGCACAGCCGGCCTACAGAGAAACTGACACAGCCGGGGACTTGTGTCGCAGCGCGGATTTTTGTATAATTATACCAGAGTCATGATGACTCGACGCTGTGCGTAAGCTCCGGGGTTTTCACCTCCTTTTTCCCCGGAGCTTTTTTTTTGCTCCAAATCCTGACCGCAGCCGGTCCAGCTGCCGTGATGGAGAAGGCCGGATCGCCGCCCGGCCTTCCGGTGCCCCCTTCAGCGATGGCAAGGAGGTCTTTTGAAGAGATTTCTTGGTCTCGCATTCATCCAATTGGGAGCCTTCATGGCCGCCGTGGCTCTCGAAGCCTTCCTGGTCCCCAACAGGATCATCGATGGAGGGGTGGTTGGCCTGTCCATAGTGCTCAACAAGCTCACCCCAGCCCCCCTGGGGGCGATCATCCTGGTGCTGAATGCGCCCTTTCTCGTAGCGAGCCTGCGACAGATCGGCAGGAACTTTCTGTTCCTGTCCCTCTACGCCGTCGCCTCCCTCTCGCTTTGGGTATCCGTCGGGCCGCTCAGGAATATCACGGGCGATCTCTTCCTCGCGACGGTGTTCGGCGGCATCGTCCTCGGGCTGGGGGTCGGGCTGATCATCCGCAACGGCGGCTGTCTGGATGGCGCCGAAATCGTCTCGATCCTTCTGAACAAGCGGCTGCCCTTCTCGGTCGGCGAGATACTCATGACGATCAATATCCTCGTTTTCGCCGTCGCGGGATTCGTCTTTGGCCTCGATCGTGCGCTGTATTCGGCGGCGACCTACCTGATCGCCTACAAGGTGATCGACCTCATCGTCGAAGGTATCGATGAATCCAAGGCGATGTTCATAATCAGCGACCGGACCGACGATATCGCCCAGGCCATCATGAACCTCCGCAAAGGCGGCGTGACCATCCTGAATGGAAGCGGCGGCTATTCCAAGGAAGACAAGAGGATCATCTACGTGATCGTGAGCAGGCTCGAGATAGCCAAGTTCAAGAATCTGGTACGGTCCATGGATGAGGAAGCCTTCATCACGATACACAATGTCCATGAGGTGATCGGAAAGAATCTGGAGAGCTAGACCGGCGGCACACACGATTCCCGGTCGGCGCGGAGGATTTCTGTCCCCGGGACCCACGCGAAGGTCCATGCCAGCCGTCGAGCTCGGCCAGGAGGCGATCATCCTCGACCATGGGATATTTATTTATTGACTCTGGAAGGCCGGAAGATATAGTGTTTTTCTAATGGAGAACTCATGGCAAAGCTGAAAGTTTCGTTCGCGCCCTCCGTGCGGCGTCTGCCCTCGTACCTGCATATCATCCGCCAGGCGCAGCGCAACAAGGACTACTATATTTCCGGCACGGTCATCGCCCAGGAACTCAATCTCGAACCCATCCAGGTGAGGAAGGATCTGGCCATAACCGGCATCATCGGGAAGCCCAAGAAGGGCTATCCGGTGGATGCGCTCATAGCCGCGATCGAGCACTATCTGGGCTGGGACAGCTTCCATGACGCAGTCCTGGTCGGAGCCGGTAATCTCGGCTCGGCCCTGATGGGCTACCAGGAGTTCCAGCTCCACGGGCTGCGCATCGCCGCCGCCTTCGATACGGATCCTTCCAAGGTGGGCGGCAAGATCCACGGAGTGGACGTGCATCCGATGGAACGGCTTGGGGAGAAGATACGGGAGCTCGGGGCCGAGATAGCGATTCTCACCGTCCCCTCCCCCTTCGCCCAGGCTACAACCGAGAACCTCCTGCGTTCGGGCATCACATCGATCTGGAATTTCACGAACGCCAAGCTGAAGGTACCGGACGAGATCGTCGTGCAGCGGGAGGATCTCTCCTCCGGCTATGCCCTGCTGTCAGTGATGATGCAGACCAGGAATGCCCGCGCGCTTGTCAAATGAACGCCAAGGATGAGCGGCAGGTAGAGTATTTCAGGAACCGGCTTTCCAAGAACGAACGACTCCTTCGACGATGGGCCAGCAAGGAAGGGGTCGAAGCCCTGAGGCTCTTCGACAATGACATTCCGGAAATACCCCTGATGCTCGAACGCTACGGACGCGGCGCCTCGGCGGCACTTCTCCTGGCCCTGTACGAACGCCCCTACGAAAAAGACGAGGCAGAGGAAGCCGCCTGGCTCGGGCGCATGGCCGCGGCGGCGGCCGAGACGCTCGGGCTGAGCCGGGACCGCGTATTCCTGAAGACACGGCGGAGAATGCGCGGGCTCGAACAGTACGAGCGGCGCGGGGACCAGGCGGCGGAGATGGAGATCGGCGAAGCCGGCCTCCGCTTTGTAGTCAACCTGAGCGACTATCTGGACACCGGCCTTTTTCTGGACCATAGGCCCACGCGCGCCCTCGTCCGCAGCCTGGCCAGAGACCGGGACATGCTCAATCTCTTCGCCTACACCGGCAGCTTTTCCGTCTATGCCGCCGCGGGCGCTGCGCGCAGCGTGACGAGCGTGGATCTCTCGGCCACCTATCTCTCCTGGGCGCAGCGCAATCTTGCCCTAAACGGCTTTCGCGGGGAGCAGTACTCCCTCGTTCGCGCCGAGGTTCGCGGCTTTCTGCGGGAGGCTGCCGGCCGGGGGCGACGATGGGACCTCATCGTGGTGGACCCTCCCACTTTCTCGAATTCCAAGCGCAGCCCCGAGGACCTGGACATCAACCGCGATTGGCCGCAGCTCCTCCGGGAGGTCAGCGCGGTCGCAGCTCCGGGGGCTTCGATTTTCTTCTCCACAAACTCGCGGAGACTGTCCTGGAAGGCCGAACTCGTGCCCTTGCCCTACGAGGACATTACCG
>DATJQN010000073.1:0-12367 GCA_035505775.1 Rectinemataceae bacterium
GACTTGCTTGATCTCGAGCTGGGGATGCCCCACGAGGAGGCGCTTGGCCTTCTCTATCCTGAGGTGGATCAGGTCCTGGGTCGGCGTGCTGCCTGTCCGCCGGCGGTACAGCCGCAGGAGGTATGCAGCCTTGCATCCGAAGGCCGCGGCGAGGCGTTCCAGGGAGTAGGGCTGCCGATAGTTCTCCTGGAGGTAAAGACGGACCGCCTTGACCAGATCGATCTCCCCGACGGGGACGCGCTCGAGTCCGAACTCGGACTCCACCTGGCCGGCGACGGCCTCGAGCCGGATGCGCACCCGTCTGAGCGTCTCCCGCAGGCTCTCCAGATCAATCGGCTTCAGGAGGTACTCGTCGACATCGAGCTCGATGGCTCGCCGCGCATACTCGAACTCGCTGTACCCGGATATGATCACGATCCGGAGATCGGGATTGGTACGACGGATGCGCTCAACAAGTTCGAGGCCGCCCAGGACGGGCATCTTGATGTCGGTGACCAGGATGTCCGGCATGTGGCACTCGACCAGCTCGATCGCTTCCTCTCCGTCGACCGCGCTTCCGACGCATTCCAGGCGGGGATCGAGTTCCGGGATCTTGCGGGCGAGGTAGTCCCGCATCTTCTCTTCGTCCTCGGCGATCACGAACGAGAACCGATGCTCAGCCATTCGTGACCGCTCCCCGGCCGTCCGGGCCGACCCCGCCGGGGCAGGGCCGGACTCCCATGGCGATCCTCGCGCCCCCCGCGGGCAGGTTGCCGATCTCGAAGAACGCCCGCTCGCCGAACGCGAGCCTCAGCCGCTCGAAGGAGTTGAGCAACCCCATTCCGGAGATCGACAGGGAGGCAAGCCCCTCCCCCCTCGTCCGGCGAGCCGCGAGTCTGCCTTCGATGTGCGCGAGGGTTTCCTCCGAGAAACCCGGCCCGTTGTCCAGAATCTCGACCGTCCATCCGGCCTGGGCCACTGTCCCCCGAATCTCGATGCGCCACGGGGGCCGTGCGGCGGTCGCATACTTGAAGCAGTTCTCCATGAAGGGCTGGATGATCAGCCGCGGGACGGCTAGTTCGCGCATCGCGTCGCAGACGTCGACCACGTACACGAGACTGTCGCCGAAGCGGGCCCGCATGGCGGCGAGATAGCGCTCGGCGAACTCCAGCTCCGTCCCGATCGTCGCGGTCGTCCCCTCGGAAGAGGAAATGTAGCGGAGCATCTTCGAAAGGTTGAGTATCAGGGTCTGTATCGGCTGCACGAGCCCCTCGTCCGCCATGATGGCGATCGTCTGGAGCATGTTGTAGAGAAAGTGGGGGTTGAGCTGGGACTGCAGCGCCACCAGCTGCGCCTCCTTTTCGTGCGCCCGCAGGGAAATGGCCTCCTGGACCGACTCGTTGAGCTTGAGCCTCATGTCGCGGAACGCAAGTCTGAGCGAGTCGATCTCGCTGAGGTTCGAGCTCGGAAAAGCTTCGGCGACCTCCTCCAGGTTGTGCAGCTCGAGGGCCTCGATCTCGGAATGCAGCGCCTTGATGGGCACGGTGACGCGTCGGGAGATGAAGTAGGACGCGGCCAGCGAACAGAGAATCGCCGACAGCGTCAGGAGCGCAATCCTCGTCGCATACTGCACGATGCTCGACGAGAGGCCGGCGGAGGGCTCGCCCAGGATCAGCGTCCAGCCGGTTTCCCTCGAGACGGCCGTGGCGTAGATCTCCGGCTCACGCCGTCCCGGCAGGACTGCAGTGGACAGGGGGCCGCGACCGGAGCGCGTGGCGAGGAGGAGGAGATCGGCCTTCCCGAGAGGACTGCCTTCGTAGGGATACAGGGAGCGCCCGTCGGCGTCGAGCACGAAGATGGAAGCCGAGGAACCGGCAAGGAGGTCCAGCTCCGCGAACAACACGTCGCAATACTGCATGACTTCCACGATGCCCCGCGTCGAAAGCATGGGGTCCTGGAAGGAGCGCAACAGGGAAACGTAGAGCTTGCCTTTCACGACAACCGAGGTTTCCTCCTGCAGGGGGTCCATGTGCGGCGGAAGCAGCACCCGGTCGCCGTTTTTCCTCAAGACCTCCGGGTACCAGCTCTCGAGCTTCGCATCCCGTTCGGTGAGGCGGCTGTAGTATCCGGCTCCGATCATCTCGCCCCGGGGATCGAAGACATTCACCTGCGGAGCCGACTGATTGGGACCGAGGATGGTGTCGCCTATCTCGATCAACTGCTCGGAATTCTCCAGTTTTTCGATACGCTGCCGCACGGTCTCCGGGAAGCGCGGCAGGTCCATGTGCTTCGAATAGAGGCTCCTGAACACCTGGGAGTAGATCAGGGTGAGACTGAGCCGGTCCATCTCGGCCACCTGGCCGTCCAGGTTGGCCATGACCGAATTGGAGAGGGAGGTGAGCGCGTCGGCAAAGCGTTCCCGCGCCATGGTGGAAGCGTAGTCGTAGGCAATCAGGGAGAATGCCAGGAGGAGGCAGACGAGGAGGATCGATACCCAGAGAAAGATGCTCCTCCGGACGGTCCGATAGCGAGCCACAGCCGGATGATATCACGGCCGCGCGCGTCGGGGGCGGGGAATTTTGTCCATGATCCCGCGCAATCGGGTCCATTTACGGTTCTCCGGGGTGGCCACATAGTGATCCATCCCGCAGTAGGAGGAAGCAGAGATGAAAAAGACCCTTCTCAGTATCGCGCTCGTGTCCGTGCTCGGCGCGGCCGCTCTCGCCGCCCAGACACTCACCGTCTGGGACTTCAAGTACAGCGAAGTCAACGCCACCGGCGCCCAGGCACCGATGAAAGCCAACGACGCGGCCTTCGAGCAGGCCCATCCCGGCGTCACGATCAACCATGTCGCCCAGCCGACCGACAACACGCAGTACTACCAGATTATCCAGAGCGCGGCCACCGCCAACTCCGGACCCGACATCGCGATGTTCCATCCGGGCGGACGCGTTGACGGCTTTGCCGACATCATCGTCGACCTCGATCCCTACATCAAGGACGTGAAGAGCCAGTTCACCACCGCCAGCATCGAGATGTGCTCCCTGAACCAGAAACTGGGCAACCCGGTCAAGGTCCTCCCGCTGACCATGCAGGGCTTCGGCATCTACTACAACAAAGCCTACTTCAAGCAGGCCGGCCTCAATCCGGACAAGGCGCCCAAGACTCCGGCCGAGTTCCTCGCCGCCTGCGAGAAGCTCAAGGCCGCCGGGATCGTTCCGATAACCACCGGCCAGACCTACACCATCGACTTCTTCCTCCGCTGTGCCGCGGCCAACGCCTACGGCCCGAAGGTAGCAGGACTCGTCGACGGTTCCGAAAAGTTTGACACTCCGGTGTTCAAGGAGAGCGCGACCTTCCTGAAGACCCTGGTCGACAAGGGCTACATCGAGAAGGAAGGACTCTCCCGCCCCTACTTCATGGATGCCATCGACAAGTTCGCCGCAGGCGGCGGAGCGATCTTCGTAGGCCTCCTCTCCGATGTCGGCAACTGGAAGATCTTCTCCGACAAGCTCGGCGCCGACAACGTGGGCTACTTCCCTGCAGTCAACTTCGCTGACGGCAAATACAAGGACCAGCAGTCCGCCCAGGGTGCCGGTATCGCCTACGGTGTCATGAAGTGGTCCAAGAACCAGAAGCTCGCCGCCGAGTACGTCAAGTTCGTCACGACCGGCCAGGGCGCCAAGGTCTACGCTTCGGCCACCGGGGCCCTCTCACCGAACACCGCCGCTGCCGGCGGGGCCACCGCCTACCCGGTCCTGAAGGTGATCCAGGGTTACCTCAAGAACAGCCAGAAGGACTACATCGCGATCGGCTACAACGGTTTCGAGGACGACTCGAACCGGCTCTGCGACCAGGCCTTCGTCACGAATCAGCTCTCGATCGACGATTTCATCGCGGAGTACCAGAAGCTCATAACGAAGTAAGCCGGCCTGGCCCGCTTCCATAGATCTTCGTGAGGAGACGGTCTGCGGCCTCCGGGCCGCAGACCCATCCTTTCGATCGCCTGGAGAGTGCACATGAGGCATCGTGGCTTGGCGCGGGATGGCGCGGCCCCCTATGTTTTCCTGGCTCCGCTGCTCGTGCTCCTGGCGGCCTTCATCGTCTATCCCGTCGCAATGAACATCGTCACCAGCTTCACCGAATGGAAGGGCTACGGCCCCTGGAAATGGACCGGTCTGGCAAACTACAGGACCATGCTCGCCGACCGTCAGTTCTGGACCTCCATCAGCAACACCGGACTCATGATCCTGTACATTCCGATCAGCACCGTCGTCACCGTCCTGATCGCCGCCTTCCTGCGGGAGGGCATCTGGGGCTGGAAACTCTATCGCGCCATTCTCTACATTCCGAACCTCCTGGGCTACGTGCTCATGGGCGTCATCTTCTCGATCTATCTGCGCGACGAGGGACCCATCAACGCCATCGTGAGGTGGGCCACAGGATCCACGATTCACTTCCTCATCGCCCCCGCGGTCGCCATCAATTCGGTCGGCTTTATCCTCGTGGTCTGGCTCCATCTCGGCTTTGGCCTGATCTATTTCCTCGCGGCGATGAACGGCGTCGACAAGTCGATCTTCGAAGCAGCCCTGATCGATGGAGCCAGTTTCTGGCGGACCCTCTTCCAGGTCACGATACCGAGCATCCGCTTCGCCGTGGAGTTCTGGATAGTGTTCAACTTCATAGAGGTTTTTGCCCGCATGTTCCCCTTCATTCACACCCTCACCCAGGGCGGACCGGGCTACAGCACCTTCACGCTGGAGTACGGCATCTTCATCCAGGCCTTTTCCAAGTTCAAGGTGGGATATTCCAGCGCATGGTCGGTCGTGCTCTTCCTGTTCTGCGCCATGATCTCGGTCGCCCAGATACGCCTCATGAAAAGGAGGGACGAATGAAGACCGCCTCGCCCTTCAGTCCCGCCGCCCGCCTCGCGGTCCAGGCCTTCATGCTCATCCTGGTGGTAGCGTCCCTCCTCCCCCTCTACAACGTGATAAGCGCCAGCCTCAAGTCCATCGATGAGTATCCGACCAACCCCCTCCTCCTCCCCCATGCCCCCACGCCCGAGAATTACCAGTACGCCGCCTTCAGCGGGCGCCTCCTCCGCTTCACGCTGAACAGCCTGATCTACGTGCCCATCGGGGTCGTGGTCTACGTCGTCGTCTGCGTCATGGCGGGCTACGCCTTCGGCAAGATGCGCTTCGCCCTGCGCAGGCCGCTGTTCCTCATGGTGCTGTTCATGTCCATCTTCCCCCAACTCCTCCTGGCCATGCAGGTGTCCAGGCTCATCTCGCTTCTGCACCTGACGAACACCGGCCTCGGCGTGATTCTCGCCTGGGTCGCCTACTTCGCGCCCTTCGGCACGTACATCATGACGACCTATTTCACCGACATGCCCTACGAGCTGGTCGAGGCGGCCCGCATCGACGGCGCCTCCCAGTACCGCATCCTCTGGAGCGTGATGGCCCCCATGGCCATGCCCATGGTGGCGACGATCGCCATCATCGGCTTCCAATCGATGTGGAACGAGCTGCCCTTCTCCATGCTCATCCTGCAGAAGGAGTCGATGCGGACCGTGACCGTGGGCATTGCGGTGATGCGGGGCCAGTACGGCCTCCGCGTGCCGATACTGAGCGCAGCCCTGGTCATGGCGATGGCGGTCCCCATCGTCTTCTTCCTCATTTTCCAGCGTCGGATCACGCTCGGCGCCACCGCGGGTGCGATCAAGGGCTGACACCTTCATCGGGGAGAACAGATTGAACCACTATGACATCACCTTTGTCGGTCAGCTCTGCTACGACGAGATAAGCCCCTTCGGCGGCGCGCCCTTTGTCGCACCCGGAAGCGCGGTGCTCTGTGGAGCGATCGCCGCGGCCCGCGTGGGCATGAAGGTGGCCGTGGTCACGAGGATGGCTCCGCTGGACGAGGAGCTGCTGGCTCCCTTCAGGGAGCTTGGCATCGAGACATTCGTGACACCCTCGGCCGAGACGAGCTACTCGGTGGTCATCCATCCGACAGCGAACGTGGATGAGCGCATCCTGCGGCTGGAGCGCAGCTCCGGCTTCTTCTCGCTGACGGATGTACCCGCGTTGGCGGCGCGCAGCCTGCATCTGGCCGGGATCTCCGACCAGGAGTTCAGCCTGGACTTCATCCGCGGCCTGTGCGACCGCGGCTACGAACTTTCCGCTGACATGCAGAGCTTCGTCCGACAGGTGGACCCGGTCACGCGGGAGATCCACTTCAGGGATGTGCCGCGCAAACGCGAGATAGCGGCGCTGCTGTGCAAGGTGAAGCTGGACGTGGTTGAAGCCACGGTACTCACGGGGACGGATGACCTGGAAAAGGCCGCCACGGAAATCGAGTCCTGGGGCTGTCCGGAAGTCGTCATCACCCGGGCCGATGGCATGCTCGCCCGCGTCCGCGGCAGGACCTTTTTCGAGAAGTTCAGCAACCGGAGCACGGCGGGGCGCACCGGCCGCGGCGACACCGCCTTCGCGGCCTACCTCGCGCGCAGGCTCGACCATGACGTTCCGGAATCCCTCGCCTTCGCCGCGGCCCTCGTCTCGATCAAGATGGAGACGCCGGGGCCTTTTCAGGGAAGCCTGGCGGACGTGCTTCGGCGAATGAGTCAGGAGGAGTGACCCATGCATCTGTTCAAGACCTCGGAGCAGTACTTCAAGGTCGACCCGTGGCTGGTGATCGAGAAAGGCTTCGATCCGCATAAGCAGCGCCTGGCCGAGTCCATCTTCTCCCTCGCGAACGAGTTCATGTGCGTGCGCGGCTATTTCGAAGAAGGCTATTCGGGCGACCACCTCCTCGGAAGCTACTTCAGCCAGCTGTACGACCTGATGGACGTGAAGTACCCCCAGGTCTTCAAGGGCTTCGTGCCCGAAGTCGCGGCCATGATCACGGCGGTGGACTGGCTCTACACCCGCATCAGCCTCGACGGCGAGACCCTCGACCTGGCCACCTCGAGTTTTTCGGACTTCAGGCGTACGCTCGATCTCCGCGAAGCCAGCCTGACGAGGGAGTTCACGTGGGCGACCCGGAGCGGAAAGCGGCTCAGGCTGAAGTTCATCCGCTTCCTCGATCTTCAGGACACGGCTCTCGGATGCCAGCGCATCATCCTCGAGCCGCTGGATTTCTCCGGTGAAGTGAAGATTGTTTCCGGCCTCGATTTCAATACGATCTACGAGCTCGCCGCAGGATGGGACCAGACCAAGAGCTCCGGCGCCCTTCGCGATCAGCCGGCCGAATCCAATTTCTGGACTGCCGAACGAAGCGCTGTGGCCGGCGATCTCTATGCGATCCAGGCAATGACCCGGAGAAGCGGATGCCGGCTCTTCTCAAGTTTTCGCGCTACCGCCGACCAGCAGATGTTCCCCCGACTGGTGGAGAGGACTAAGTTCATCGGCATGGAAGCGACGCTCGCGCTGAGGGAAGGCCGGACCACCACCTTCGAGAAGCTGGTCGTGAACCACTGGGAACAGACGGAGGAGACCGGGTCTGTCTGGGAAGAAGGCCTGAGACGCGCGAAGAAGGCCGCCACCACCTTCGAGCAGGCCCTGGTCGCGCACCGCCGTGCCTGGGACCGCTTCTGGGATCGCATGGACATCGAGATCGACGGCGATCCGGCGCTGCAGCAGGGACTGCGCTACTCCCTTTTCGCGATGTACATCAACTATCACGGAGAAAGCGATCGGCGCAACGTGCTCTGCAAACTGGGCGGGGAAGTGTACAGCGGCGTCAACTTCTGGGATACCGAGGTCTACTGCCACCGCATGTTCATGTTTCTCGATCCCGGCATCGCGCGGAAGCTCCTCATGTACCGGTACCACTACCTGTCCAAGGCCCTCGAGAATGCGCGGAGGCTCGATCTGGCCGGGGCCCGCTTCCCCTTCTCGACCATCACCGGCAACGAGGATTCCGGAACCTGGCAGCACGTCGACCTCGAGATCCACCAGAACCTGGCGGTCTTCTACGCGATCTGGCACTACGACCGGGTCTGCAGGGACAAGGAATTTCTCTACCGCGAGGGCATCGAGATGCTGCTCCAGATGTGCCGCTGCATGGCGAGCGCGGGGGGATGGAGCCCCAAGCGGGGCGACTTCGGGTTCTATGGCGTCATGGGCCCCGACGAGTTCCACATGATGGTCAACAACAA
This sequence comes from Rectinemataceae bacterium, assembly GCA_035505775.1. Classification (GTDB taxonomy): domain Bacteria; phylum Spirochaetota; class Spirochaetia; order Treponematales; family Rectinemataceae; genus JAJXZP01. The sequence goes on from DATJQN010000073.1 coordinate 8,141, forward strand.
CTGCTACACGAACTACCTCGGCAAGAAGATGTTCGAGTACACGCTGAAGGTCCTGGCCGAGATGCGGGAGCATGCGCCGGAGCTGCACCGGGAGGCGCTCGAGAAGCTGGGTCTGGGCCCCGAAGAGCCGGAGACATGGAGGAACATGGCTCTGAAAATGCGCATCCCCAAGGACGAGGCCACGGGCATCTACGAACAGCACGATGGATACTTCGATCTCCCCCACGTCGACGTACAGAGCATCCCGATGTCGCAGGTGCCGATCTACAAGAACTGGGCCTACGTCCGGATCTTCCGATTTGACATGCTCAAGCAGCCCGACTTCCTCAACCTGCCGTATTTTTTCAGCCGGGACTTCAGCATGAACGAGAAAAGGGCGAACTACGATTTTTACGAGGCCCGCACCAGCCATGAATCCTCATTGTCGCCCTCCCTGCATGCGATTCTGGCTGCGGAGCTCGGCAAATCGCAGGAAGCCTACGACTTCCTGGCCTACGCCGCGCGGCTGGATCTCGACAACTACAATCGCAACACCGAGCAGGGCATACACTCCTCCTCGGCAGCCGGCGTGTGGGCCGGCGTAGTCTCCGGATTTGGCGGGCTCAGAACCGACGGAGACAGGCTGCAGTTTGCCCCGTCTCTGCCCTCGCAGTGGAAGGCCTTTCGCTTCAAGCTCGGTTACGACGGCGCGTTGCTCTCCGTCGAAGTCTCGGGAAACCTGGCCCGATTCAGGGTCGTCGAGGGGAAGAATGTCGCGCTCGATATCTACGGACACACGCATCAGATAACACCTGAAGGCACGGAAGTAGAACTGCTGCGGCAGAGTGGTCCGGAAAGCGGACAGAGGGGCTGATCCCGGGCTCGGGCCGAGGTCGGAAACGGCGGCATGAAGGACAGGCCGCCGGACGGCCCCGAGGCAGGCGAGCCCGGCCCGCCGCCAGATCGCATCTCAGGAGGCGAGCTCGAAGATGCGGCGAACGGCGGCCCGGTTCAGCTTCACGAAATTGCCCACCGTCCGCGTGTCGCCATCCGTGCACTTGGAGGCCATCTCGTCCAGGCGGTCGGAGCCGATTCCCAGATCGCCCAACGTGGTGACGAGCCCGATCGCGCGGTAGAAGGCCTCGAGGCGACTGACACCCTCGAGGGCCATGGCCTCGCTGTTCCGGAAGTCGTCGTCGACATTCCAGACTCTGGCGGCCCACTGGGCGAAGCGTGCGTAGTCGCGGGACATGACATGCCGCATCCAGGCCGGGAAAACCACGGCCAGCCCGGCGCCGTGCGCGACGTCGTAGATGCCGGAGAGCTCGTGCTCGATGTCATGAGAGGCCCAGTCGCCGATCCTCCCCGTGTTGAGGAGGTTGTTGTGCGCGATCGTCCCGGCCCACATGAACTCGGCCCAGGAGTCGTAGTCGCGCGGGTTCGCGAGCACGCGCGGCGCCATGGCGGAGATCGTCTTCATGGTCGCCTCGAGGAGGCGGTCGGTAAACTCGACATGGGGCACCATGGTGAAGTAGCGCTCCATGAGGTGGGCCATGATGTCGGCGGCTCCGCAGGCCACCTGGAAGGGAGGGAGGCTGAAGGCGAGTTCCGGGTCGAGGATCGAGAATCGCGGATAGATGAGCTCGGAGTTGACCGCCCGCTTCAGGAGGCCCTCCTCGTTGGTGATGACGCTGCCCGTGCTCGACTCGCTGCCCGCCGCGGGTATGGTCAGCACCGTGGCCACGGGGAGCGCGGCTTTGGGCTCGCCCTCTCCGAGATAGAAGTTCCACACATCGCCCTCGATGACCGCGCCCATGGCGATCGCCTTGGCCGAGTCGATGACGCTTCCGCCTCCGACGGCGAGCACGAGGCCCAGACCACGCTCCTTGCAGCGGCGGATGCCTTCCCGGACGAGACTGAGGCGGGGGTTGGGCTTCACGCCGCCCAATTCCTCCCACTCGACGCCCGAGGCTTTCAGGGATGCGGTCACGCGATCGAGGAGGCCCGACTGCCTGATGGAGCCCCCGCCGTAGTGCAGCAGCACTTTCTTCGAGAATGCCGCAGTCTCCGCGCCGACGCGGGACTCGGTCCCTCGGCCGAAGATGATTTTCGTCGGGTTTCTGAAGTCGAAGTTTTCCATGACCGCCTCCTGCCGATGGGTTCACGCAAGCGTCCGCTTACCATATCATGCACGATGGACCGGGGGCAAAGGCATCGGGGGCGGCTTTCGGCCCCGGACGGATCGGCAGTCCGTCCGTCGAAGCAGCCCGAGTCGGGGGCCGGGCCCCAAGGAGCACGAGTATGAAGTTCGAATTCCCCAAGAAACTGAAATCCTCCCACCTGACAATTGCCCTCGCCGTGCTGGCCTTCGTGCTCATAGCGATGGGAGGCCTCGGCATCGCGGGCGTCCCCATTCCGAGCAAGCTGTCCTCGGACATCTCGAATGGTGTGATACTCATGGCCCTCGTCGTGTTCTTCTACAGCCGCAAGATGCGATCCGACGAGGCCAAGGCGGCTGCCGAAAAGGCGAAGCTGGAGTCGCATCAGGAGGCCGAGCCGGAGGAGACTCCGGAGACGTAAGCCGGAATCCGGCCCCTCCCGAGACCTGACAGACTCCTCCCCGCCATCGATGCTTGCCTGCGAAACTCCCACCGGAAGACCGCCCGGCTCTGCCCTGCGACTGCAGCTTATTCGTTGCCGCGCAAAACCTGAAATAGTACATTGAATCCACGCGACCCGGTCGCAGCCACAGGGGCCGCGAGAGGAGCATTCAGTGAAATCCAAGTTACTGGTGTTGGCGGTCATGCTCGCCCTGGCCTCGTCCGCGAGTCTGTTCGCGGCCGGCGGCACAGGGCTCATCGTGGGTTCCAAGATCGACACCGAAGGCTCGGTGCTCGGCAAGATGATAGTCAAGCTTCTCGCAGCCAACGGCATCCCGGTCGTGGACAAGGTGGGCTTCGGCACCACCGATCTTGTCAGGAAGGCCATCGTCTCCGGAGAGCTCGATCTGTATATCGAGTACACCGGAAACGGGGAGTTCTTCTTCAAGGGCAGCGATCCCGCGATCTGGAAGGACGCGGCAAAAGGCTACGAGACGGTCAAGAAGCTCGACCTCGATGCGAACGGCATCGTCTGGCTGACGCCGGCGCCGGCGAACAACACCTGGGCCATCGCCGTCCGCAAGGACCTCGCCGACAAGGAGCGGCTCGTCACGCTCGAGGACTTCGCAGCCTACGTGCGGCGGGGGGGAGCGACGCGGCTGGCCGCCTCCGAGGAGTTCATCTCGAGCCCCGCGGCGCTGCCGGCGTTCCAGAAGGCCTACGGCTTCCAGCTTAAGGACGCGCAACTCCTCTCCTTCTCCGGCGGCAACACGGCCCTGACCGAGCAGGCCGCCGCCCAGGGCACCAACGGCGTCAATTTCGCGATGGCCTACGGAACGGACGGCGCCCTGGCCGCCCTCGGCCTGGTCGTGCTCACCGACACCAAAGCCGTGCAGCCCGTCTACGAGCCGGCGCCCATCGTGCGGAAGGAAGCGCTGGCACGCTACCCCGCGATCGCAGGGCTCCTCGACAAGCTCTTCAAGGGTCTCGACCTCGTGACGCTCCAGTCACTCAATGCCCGGGTGGCGGTGAACGGAGAAAGCCCCGATGCCGTCGCGGCGAGCTACCTGATGTCGAAGGGTCTGGTGAAGTGAGGGGAGAAGGGAAGGCGTCGGCTCCCGACCGGCCCCCAGGCGCGCCGTCGGCGCCGCCGGCGGCATTGGCCGCCGCGGCCATCGCGATCACCCTCGCCCTCCCCTTCTTCAGTCTGGCGCCCAACAGGATCGTGCCGGGCAGGCCGATCTACCTCGTCACGGCGCTCCCGTTCCTTGCCGTGGTCATGGGAGCGGCCTGGCTGGCCTACGCGGCCTGGGCGCTCAGGGCAGGACGGCGCGGCCCGGCTCTGGCCGCCCTGGCGGCAGTGGGCTCGGCGGCCATCGCCCTTGTCGCCGTCGCGGCCGAGGCCGGCTCGCCCCGCGTCGCGGCAGCGGGGAGTATCGCCCGGCTCTCGCTGGGGCCGGGTTTCTGGCTGTCGCTCCTGGCTGCCTTTGCCGGTTACGAGCTGCAGCGGCCGCGCCTGCGCATGCCCCCCGCCTTCGGCGCCCTCTGTGCCGTCTCGATCGTGACGCTTGCCGCGTCGCTCCTGGCGGGCGGCTTTCTGTCCAGCCTCGCGCTCCTGCGCGAGTGGAGCGCGCAGCGGGCGGTCTTC
>DATJQN010000074.1:0-4358 GCA_035505775.1 Rectinemataceae bacterium
GCCGAGCCGGGCGGCCATCGCGCTGAAGATCGCGTACGAGAGCGACGAATCGTGGGTGGTCACCCGCTCGTAGTACGAAAAGCTGTTGCGCTGCGTGCTCTCCGCGGAGACGCCGGGCAGGAGGAAGTGGGCGAGCACGACGTCCGCCTGCTTGCAGACCTGCCTGCGTATGATGGCGAGGTGGTGGTAGTGCAGGAGGAGGGGTCGCTCCGTGTCCGCCGTGCCCTCGAGATCCCAGACCGCCTTGCGCAGGAAGCCGTCGTCCTGCGGCGTCAGGTCCCGCTCGGCGTCGTGTGGCAGATACATGCACTGCGCGGCCCGGCGCCACTCGCCGGGTTCCCGATCCTCGAGCCCGATCTCTCCGCGAAGCCGGGCCAGCGTTTCTGGCGCCCTGGTCGCGAGGAGATCCCAGGCCCGGGCCGCCTGTTCCAGGTTGTAGCGCGCCATTGCATTCGTATAGAAGTTGTTGTCCACGAGACAGCTGTACTCGTCCGGGCCCGTGACCGCCTCGATCCTGAACTCGCCGCCGTCCAGGTGACCGATCTCCAGCCAGGTGCGCGCCGTTTCAAAGAGGAGCTCCGCTCCGCCCTCGACGAGAAACGGGAAGTCTTCGGTCGCTTCGTAGTAGGCCCAGCAGGCATAGGCTATGTCGGCGTTGATGTGGTACTGGGCGCTGCCGGAGGGGTAGTACGACGAGCACTCCCGCCCCGCGATGGTCCGCCAGGGGAAGGCCGCACCGCGGCGCTGCCCCATGTCGCGCGCATGGGCGCGCGCTCCGTCCAGAATGGAATGCCGGTAGAGCAGGAGCTGCCGCGCGGCCCGCGGCCGGGTATAGATGAAAAATGGGGCCATGTACACTTCGGTGTCCCAGAAGTAGTGCCCCTCGTAGCCCTCTCCCGAGAGACCCTTGGCCGGGATGCTCGACCGGCCGTCGGAGGGGGCGGACTGGAGCAGCTGGTACATGCCGTAGCGGAGCCCCTCCTCGGCGCTCGGATCGCCGTCCACCGAGAGCTCACAGCCCGACCAGAATTCCGCGAGGCGCTCCCCGTGCTCGGCCAGAAGCGCATCGAAGCCGATCGGGCGAACCGCATCGGCCAGGGAGCGCGCCGCGCTCGAGACCTCGCCGTGACGGATGGAATCCGCGAAAATCGTCCTTCGTTCGAGCGCCACGCTCTGGTCCGGGTTCAGCGTCAGTTCGATGCCGAGCTGGGCCCGGGTCGCGGTGGTGGCTGCATTCCAGCGCGCAGGCAGGCTGCATTCGATCAGGCTGAGGACGGCCAGATGGAAGCCGGTCTCCTTCGTGCGGGATTCCACGTAGAGCTCTCCGCCTCCCGTCCCGGGCTCGCCGGCGGGGGGCTGCCTCCGCTCCGGTTCCGACCTGGCCCCGCCCGAAGGCGGCCGCGCCTCGACGCGAAGCACTTCAAGGGGCTTGAAGAAGGCGCCCGACACGCGCGGGTCGCTTTCGTCGTGGAAGTTCGCCACATCCCCTTCCAGCGTGGGAACCAGGCGAAGCGCCAGGGGACGGTCGAGCGAGCGGACCCGGCACCGGACCGCAAACAATTCCGGACGGGCAAAGGAGCAGAACCGGGAAACCCGGACCTCGATGCGCTTCCCGCTCCGCCCGCGCCAGACGAACTCGCGCTCGGCCGTTCCGGATTCCATGTCCAGTCTCCGCGAGAATCGTTCCACGGAGTCGGTCGTGAGCAACAGACGCTCGCCGTCGACGTGAAGCTCGATGCCCTGGGCATCGGTGACGGCCACGATTTTCTCCCCGGTCTCCGGAAAGCCGTAGAGCTTTTCCGGATGATTGATCGGATGCGTGTCATAGAAGGCGTTGACGTAGCTCCCGCGGACGGTGGGCTGACCGGGAGCGTAGCCTTCCTCGAAGGCCGCCCGGACACCGACATATCCGTTCGCGGTATGATAGAGCGTTTCCTCCAGCAGGAGCCTCGAAGGATCGAATCGGTCTGACTCAAGGTTGTGCGACATCATGTCCTCGATGCGGTGGTCATTCTGGGGCGGCCTCCCTCCGGGCCTTCGCGCCCGGAGGGAGGGGGGCCCGCGGCCCGCGGGGAGATCAGCCCTTCACGGAGCCGGCCATGAGCCCGCGCACGAAGTAGCGCTGCAGGGCGAAGAAAACGGCCAGCGGGACGATCATGCTGAGGAAGGCGCCCGAGGTGAGATAGTGCCAGTCCTGCCCCCGTTCGCCGACCATCGCGGCCAGGGCCATCGTCACGACGCGGTTCTTGTTGCCGAGGAAAATGAGGGCCACGAGGTAGTCGTTCCAGACCCAGAGGAACTGGAAAATCGCAAACGATGCGAGGGCCGGCACGGAGAGCGGCATCACCAGGCGAACGAACACGACGAAGGGGGTGGCGCCGTCGATGAAGGCCGACTCGAAAATCTCCCTCGGGAGCTGGCTCACGTAGTTGAACAGGAGGTAGACAGCCAGGGGCAAGCCGAATCCGGTATGGGCCATCCACATCGCCAGGAAGGTGCCGTTCAGGTTCAGGTGCGTGAAGTCCCTGAGCACCGGAATGAGCGCTATCTGCAGGGGCACCACGAGCAGGGCGACGACCATCACGAACAGGGTCTTCCTGCCCGGGAACTCCATCCACGCGAAGGCATAGGCTGCAAAGGCCGCGATGAGTATCGGTATGATGGTGGCGGGCACCGCCACCGCCACGGAGTTCATCACCGCGTCGCCGAAGCTGTTGCCCAGTCGCGTGATGGTGTTGCCGTTGCCATCCTTGTAGGTCACCGTGCCGCCGGAGAGCACGCCCTTGTAGTTCTCGAGCGTGAGGTTGGCGCTGAACCCCACCCAGCGCAGATCCTGCTCGACGAGTGTACGCGTCCGCTTGTTGCCGTACCACTGGAGCCGCCTGTCGGGGGCCACGTTCACGCCGTTGCGCCACTCCTCGAAGGTGGCCGTCTTGCCTTCGATGGTTATCGGGCCGTCCACGTCGGCCGAGGGGTCGACGGCGATCTGTCCGGTCTTCACCCAGGCGCGATGGGGAAAGATCGACCACCAACCCGAGTTGAAGATGTCGCTCGGCTGGCGGAAGGACGTGACCAGCACGCCCACGGTCGGGAGGAGCCAGGCGACGCTGACAATCACGAGGACGATATTGACGAGGACGTGGCGGCGCGGCTTCTGTCCGGGGATCGATCCGCTCGTGCTCATTTGAAGGCCCTCCTCTCCGCGAACTGGCGCAGGTTGTAGATCATGATGGGCACGACGGCGACGAGGAGGACGATGGCGATGGAACTCGCCCGTCCCGTCTGGCCGTAGGTGAACTGCTCCATGTAGAACTCGTTCGCGATGACGTTGGTCCCGTAGTTGCCGCCGGTCATCACCCGCACGATGTCGAAGAGCTTGAGGCTGAAGATGACGATGGTCGTCGTCACCGTCACGAGGCTCCCTTCGATCGACGGGATGATGACCTTGAAGAAGATCTGGAGTTCCGTGGCGCCGTCTATCCGCGCCGCCTCGAGCAGCTCACCGGGGATGGCCTTGATCGACGAGGAGAGGATGACCATCGCAAATCCGGTCTGAAGCCAGACCATGATCACGATGAGGAGGAAATTGTTCCAGAAAGGGATGAGGAGCCAGGCCTGGGGCTGGCCGCCGAAGGCGACGACGATCGCGTTCAGGAGGCCGATCTGCTCGATGCCGGACCCGATGCCCCTGTAGGAATACATGAACATCCAGATGACACCCGCGCCCACGAAGGAGATGGCCATCGGCATGAAGATGATGGCCTTGTAGAGCTTTTCCGAGCGGCTCCTGTCCGCAAGCACGGCGATGATCAGGCCGAGGCTGACGCAGGCGAAGGTCCCGAAGACCACCCACATCAGGTTGTTGCGGAACGCGTTGAGCATGATCCGGTCCGTGAAAGCGAAGACATAGTTCTTCAATCCCACGAAATGCATGCTCGTCTCGTCGAAGAACGAGAGCCACAGGGTCCGCAGGGTCGGCATGACGAGGAACCAGAACAGGAGGACCAGGGCCGGGCCCGCGAATACCACGGGTACCGCGAATCTGCGCGCTCCCCGGGGCAGGCGCTCGGCGAGGGCATTGAGTACGTAATAGAGCAGGGCGACGGATCCCAATCCCCAGACTATTGCCAAGACGGTCGCGATCAGCTTGGGCCCGGCGAAGTCCTTCAGGACCGCGAAGCCGCCATACAGGAACACAACAGTCAGCCCCAGGAGCACAATCAGGCCCAGGGCATCGAGGATTCGTCTCCGTTTCGCCACAGTCTGCCTCCCCGTCCAGGACGGCCGTCGCCTTGGGGCGACGGCCGTCAATTCAGTCTAAGCCCGGCGCGTCACTTCGGCCAGGACGCGTCGATGTT
>DATJQN010000075.1:0-4643 GCA_035505775.1 Rectinemataceae bacterium
CCTGCCCGTGTCCGGCTGCGACCGTCTGCCCCAGGATAGGAACCACAAAAACGTCGCCGTCGACATCGACGGGTTGGCCTTCGGCATCCCTAGGAATCAGAGGCGGCCCAATTCGCGATTGAGCCAGTCCTTCCAACGACGAGCTGTTCTCGCCTTCCAACAGGAACTCAACAGTTCTGCCGAGCGCCTTTGCAATCCCTAAGGCTTGATCGGCGTTAGGCATGGTTTATTGAGAGAGCCCTCGCTGCAAAGTCCCGCAACGCGGGGTGCAGTGTCGAGATGGTGCAGTACCCTGAGGCGCCGCTCTACTTCGACTGGCACGAGTCAGGCGGCCGAGCGGCCGAAATCCTGCAGGGCACTATCGAGTTTTTCAAGAAGAACGTGTGAGACGGGACCTGGCTCCCAGCCTCGCTTGGCGCCCGGCACCATCGAGTCGGAGACGGGGTGGGGGCCGCCTGTCCCTCAGATCTGGAACTTGTCGATCGCCTCTTTGACTTCCCGGATATGGCTGGAGTTCCGGGAGCTCAGGTCGATCGTCACGCCGATGGCATCGTTGATTTCCTTGGTTCCCGTGGTTATCTCGTCGTTGTTCTGGACGACCGTCATGGTTATGGACTGCAGCCGCTCGAGGGGTTGCAGCACCATGCTGTTCGCCCTGGCCATCCGGTCCGAATCCCGCGTTATCTCATAGGTCAGATCCTTGAGTCGAACGAGCGTCTCCAGGACCTGAGTGCCGCCCTGCCGCTGTTCCGCCATGGCCGTTCCGATCGAATTGACGGCGCCTCCCAGGAGGTCGGATTTCTCGCGCACCATGGCAAAGGAAGCGATCGCCGAGCCGGCGGCGGAACTGACCGATTCAATGGCGGACGTTACCGTGCTGAGCCCGGTCGAGATGCCTTTGGCCTGGAGCGTGGACTGCTCGGCGAGCTTTCGGATCTCGTCGGCGACGACGGCGAAACCGCGTCCCGCCTCCCCGGCGTGTGCAGCCTCGATGGCGGCGTTCATGGCCAGGATATTGGTCCGGTCGGCTATCTCCGTGATCACAAGGGCGGCTTCCTCCAGGTTCTTCGATGAGCGGACGATGGAAGCCACCGCCTCGCCGACCTCGTCGATTCTGGCCTTGCCGTCGCTGCCCTCCGCGGCGAGCTCCTGTGCGGTATAGGTCGCGGCCATCGCCTGCGAGGCGACGGACTCGACGTTTGCTATAAGCTCCTCCACCGAGGCGGAGGAATGGCCGATCACCTCGCTCTGCTCCGTGATGCGGCCCGCGAGCGTCTCCACGCTCTTTCGGAGCTCCTCTATGGAGTCGTTCACCTCCCGGACCGCCTGCGATTGCTGGGAGAGCTGGCTTTTCGTGTTCGCGATGTTCGAATTGATCTGGATCACCGAGGCTCCGGTCTCCTCCATGGCTGCGGCCAGACCCTGGCCCGTGCTCTCCAGCCCGGCGATCCGCTCCTTCACGACCCCGATCAGGCAGCGGAGATCCACCGCCAGCCCGTCCACGCAGGCGGCGATCTGCCCGAACTCTCCGCCCCCGGCCTCGATCGCGGCAATACGGAGGTCGCCTGAGCCGACGGTGTCCACGGCACTCACGAGCATCCCGAGCGGTTTCATGATCGACCGAACCATCAGGACGACGAAGACCAGCACAAAGGCGAGCACGGCGGCCAGGACAATCGCGACAAGTTGGGCGGCATTGGCGGCCGCCGAGCGCCCGGAGCTCGCCGCATCCTGACTGTTCTGCTTGATCACGTCACCCAGTTTCACCAGATTGGCATCGAGGGCGTCCAGGCGGACTGCACAGATCATGAATTTCGTCCGCGCGGCGGGGGAGCCGTCGCGAAGCGCGGGCATGGCTTCGAGGGCCGCGGTCCTGAACTGCCCATAGGCCTTGGTGATATCCTGGAGATCGGACTTGATGTCATCGGTGGAGGGCAGGGCCGACAGCTTGTCGAGGGAGAACGAACTGAGGTCCAGACTCTGGCTGAAACTGGTGATCGATGCTGTCACTTCGTTCGAATGCTCGAGTGCCGCCTCCTCGACCCGGTACAGGCTCAGCGCGGCCCCGAACACGTCCCGTTCGAACTGCGAGGCGGCGGTCTGGAGCGAGGAATTGTCGGCCTGATTCCTGATCGTGGCGGCGAGACGGTCCAGGGATTTCCAGGAGGCGTAGAAATTGGCCGCGAGCGCGGCGGCAACGATGAGCGAAAGCATCACGAGTTTTGCGAGAATGCTCAAACCTGCGAAGATGCGAAGCTTCATGAGGCCCCCCGGCCCGCCCAGTATGCCAGGATTCCGCCGCAGGTCAAGAAGATGTCCGGCGGTCCTGGAGGGGCGGCTTTCAGAGCGGAGACCAGGCTCAGCCCGGGATCGACGCCTCCGAAGGTAATACCCCGTGGGTCAACCGCAGACACCCGTCCCGACAAGGTACTCGGCATGCTCGATCGCTTCTTCCAGCGTCCCGACGAGCTTCACGCTGCAGTAGTCGCGCATCAGTTCCAGCATCATCAGATGCTTCGCGCTCGGGTTCGCGATCACGAGGAAGGAGTAGCCCTGTTCCTCCATGATCGTTCCCGCGCGGGTGAACAGGTCGACCTCGACCTCCGCATGGCTCGGTGAGAAGATGACCAGGCCCAGCTGTGTGTCGCCGAGCCGATCTCGCTTGTGGTCGGCCAGAACCCGGGTTTCGGCGTATCCGATGGAATGACCGGGCTTGATGACCACAATCATGAATCCGGTGCGATACTCCACCGAACAGAATCCCAGGTCTGCCGCTTCGTCCATGCTCTCCCCCGATCAACAGTGCCGGTCACGATCCTACCGCTGCCTCACGGGCCCGTCCATTCGGCGAGCAGACTCTCGATTTCGCCTTTGGACCTTCCGGCAAGCAGCTCTCGGTAATGATCCTTGTCGGTTCTCTGGATATGGTTTCTGAACCAGTCGAGAAGGAAGGTGAGGGTTTCTTCGGCCACGTCATAGTCGCCCGAGGAGATATGCGCCGAGAGTTCGCCGACCTTCCGTTCGAACTGCCTGTGCTGGCCGTAATGGAGCTGGTCCACTTCCTGGACGAAATCCCTGAAGAGATTCTCCTCCAGCCTGAAATGATACTTGGCATACCGTTCAAGATCGGCGATGACCTCGCGAATTACATATTCCACTCGATTGTCGCGGATCGCTTCCATGACCTCGTTGATGAGCTCGATGACTTTATGGTGCTGCCCGTCGATCTCCGGAATGCCCACCGAATACTCGTCCTTCCAATCATAGAATCGCACGGATCGCTCCTTGCGCTCGACCGGCACCAGAGCTGGTCTCGCTCCGGGGCGCCCCTTTCGGAGCCGGAGCTTTGAACGTGCCCTGCGGGAATGGAAAACTTCGGATTGTTCTTTGTAATGGATTGAGAACTACTATTCCCCAGCTTGGGGACGACGTCAAGCGGGAAGTGGAGCGGGAGAGAGCCATGCGGCAAGCCGGGCGCCGCGAGATCATCCACGTCGGGCGCTCGCTCGGCCAGCCTGCCGTGATATCCCTGCCCATGCTCCCGGCCGTACCGGCATTGACGCCCCCAGCAAATCCGCTATAATGACCGTGCGAGTCAGGTACCGCACCCAGAGTACGAGTTCATGGATGCCAAAAACTTCAGGTTCTGGCGGCGAGCTCTGAGCTTAGCCGCGAAGGCATTTCACGCGCTCGGGATTGAGCGACGGGGGCAGCGATTGCGATCGACGACTCACAGCCACAGAGAATTTATCGGAATGTCATGCTCAGTCCCTCTTTCCTTGATCAGTGTAGCCACGGGCTGCTGACAGGCACATGGGCGGCAGGATTCAGGTTCAAGTGCCACGTCAGAGCTCTGTCCGGCGTACCGGTCCGAGGTTGCTGGCCGCGATGTTCGCGGCTCTGATTCTCTATTCCTGCACGGGACCCAACCAGTGGATCGAAGACCTCTGGAAGCACTACTCCAATCATGGTCCGACTTCGGCGACTCCCGTCATGAACCCCGCTTCCGGCATATATCGCAGCGCCGGACTGTCGGTGACGATCGAAGGCAGCGATCCGGGCTCGACCATCTACTACACGGTGAATGGCTCGGCTCCCACGCCAACTTCCAGTTCGGGCCCCTCTCCATTCACGCTCAATCTCCCCGACCTCAGCACCTCCCATGTGCAGGCCATCGCCGAGTCCTTCGGGCACGCAGCCTCCGGCGTCGCCTCGGCCACGTATTGTGTCGATCCCGTGCTGTCCATTTGTGCCGGAGGCGGCGCGAGCCTGGCTTCCGAGGGGCTCGGCTCGAGCGCCCTTTCCCTGGGCAGTCCAGCGGGAATCTTCCTGGCCCCCTCCGGCGACCTCTACGTGGCCGATCACGACAACGCCGTAGTGATCAGGATTTCGAACTCCACCGTGCATCTGGTGGCCGGCGTCATCTCAACGCCGGGCAGCTCGCCCGATGGGACGCCGGCCGTGGCTGCCCTGCTGAACGGTCCGTCGGGTGTGGCGGTCAACGCTGCGGGGGACGTCTATATATCGGAAAGCAACGCCGACCTCGTTCGAGTCGTGCGCCATTCGAGTGGCAGGATCTATACCATCGCCGGTGGAGGCACCGACACGCTCGCGAACGGCGTCCCGGCGCTGACTGCCAGCCT
>DATJQN010000076.1:0-11032 GCA_035505775.1 Rectinemataceae bacterium
TAGCCCTCGCGATACAGGAGCCCGACGCCGACGAGGGGAAGCCCCATGTCACTCGCGGTCTTCATATGATCGCCGGAGAGTATTCCCAGACCGCCGGAATACGTGGGCAGCGAAACATCGAGCCCATATTCCATCGAGAAATACGCCACGACGCCGTCGCGTTTCCCCTTGTACCAGGACTCCCCTTTCTTGTAGCGTTCAAACTTCGCGCTGACCTCCGCGAGCGCCGCGAGGTAGGAATCGTCCTGGGCGAGTTCGTCGTAGCGCTCCTGGGAAACCATGCCGAGCATTTTTGCAGGGTTCTGGTTGGACTGGAGCCAGACATCGTAGTCGAGGCGAATGAAAAGCATGACCGCCTCGAAATTCCAGGACAGCCAAAGATTGTGGGCCATCTCCTCAAGCGAGGCGAGAACGGGGGGGATCTTTGGCTTTACGGTATGGGAAATGATCTTCATGCTTGCCGCCTTGGTGTCGAGGGTGGGGCCTTGGCTCTCCGCACGCTACACTTTCCTCCGAAGCCTAGTCGAGGGGAGGGGCGCCGTCAAGACTAAACCGGTTTAGCTTCCGGTACGGGAGCAGTTCGCATCGAATATTGACAGGCAGCTCCAGCCCACTCGTAGTAGAATGATTTCCATGTCAACGCAGAAAGAGACCGTACTTCAGTTCGAGCGCCGCGGCCCGATCCTGGTGGTCCGCGTCCAGGGCTCGATAGAGCTCTTCAGCGTCGAGAACCTCCGCAGGCAGATAGATGCGGCCGTGGGAAGTGCGCCCACCGACGCACTCGTGGTCTCCTTTGCGGAGGTCACCCTGGTGGACAGCACCGGACTGGGACTTTTCATCGGCCTGCAGAAGCGCCTGCCCGAGGACTGCAGAATGCGGCTCTGCGAAATGTCGCCGAGTGTCCGTGCCATGTTCGAATACGCGCGTATCTTTTCACGGTTCGAAGTGGACGATTCCCTGGCAGCCGCACTCGCAGCCCTCGGAGCGACGCCATGAGCCCCGCCGACACGGGCATCGATCTCGAGGCCCGATACTTTCTCACGAAGGCCGGCGAGCGTTACTGCGCCCAAAGCAGGATCCCGGTCAAGGACCTGACTACCCACGAAGGAGAGCGCGCCTCCGGCTTCGAGTGGAAACGCTGCAAGGTCGAGCTCCTCAAGAAACTCGTCATCTACGGACTCCTGACATCGATAGAAATCTCCCGCTTCGAGTTCGTGTCCAAGCGCAGCCCGCTCATCGGACTGACGCGCGCGATGCTCACCGGCATCCTCCTCAAGCGCTTCCGCTCGCATCTCAAGCTCCGACTGCGGGAACATCCCGCCTCGGCCGAAGTCATCTCGGACCCGACGGTCGCCCTCACCGCCGCCGATCGGGGGGCCCTGGCCGCGGCTCTCGCCGAGCGGTCTTCGTGGATCACGGCTCTCCGCGCTTCGGTGGAAGCCGAATGTCTCGCCGCATTTTCGGCGGCGCCTCTCTCCGGCCCCGAGGAAGAAGCGGAGCGGAGCACCGGAATGCTGGACCTCCTCGGCGCGATCGATGACGAGACCTGGCTGCTGATAGCCCTGGCAGGGCCGGACCTCGTACAGCCCGTCTCCAAGATGATCCAATCCTACTCGACGCGTCTGGGAATAGCGGAAACCCTCACCCTGATGCTCATGGAATTCGTGCAATACGCGGAGCGCTCCCATCTGCTGAACATGGCCGAGCGCGATCGCTACGTCCGTGCCCATCCCGAGGAACTCGACCACATGCTCGGCGAGCCGGAATTCCGCGACCGGCTGCTCGAACGCGCCGTGGAACGCGGAGAGCTCATCTTCATCGGCATCTCGTTCACGGGGACAATTCTCGATCCCTCGGCGCAGACCACCGTCGAGATCCGCGTCCGCAACCGCGGACTCATCGGCTATGCGTCCCGGACCGAAATGGTCAACCGGCGGGTCAAGATGGTCAAGGAGAGCACCCTCGATCAAATTCTGCAGGAACAGGAGCGAAACGACCCCGGCGCCGGCCTGGGGCTCTTTTATCTCTCCAATCTCGAGGAAGCCTGCGCCCAGGAAGGCATCGTGTTCCGGACTTCCATCCAGAGAGACGAGTTCCGCGACGAAACCACCTCGCTCATGAGCGTCACAATCTAGGAGCCTTCGTGAGACCCGTCGTCCTCGCTGCGTCTATTGTGACTTTCGTCCTGCTGTCGGCCTCGACAGCAGTGGCCACTGAGGACCTCCCGGCCCTGGGCTGGGCCAACGGGCCTTTCGAAGCCACGATCTACCCTTCCCTCGACGCCGGGACTCATTTCAACCGCCTCGGCATGATGTTGCGCGATGTCGGCCGCTTCGACTATCGCGGCAGCAGCCTGGGCGTGGGGGGATTCATCTCAGGAAAGGCGGCGGCCTCGACCATCGGGATCCCGGGATCCGGCTTTACCGCTTCGTTCGGTTTCGACGGGCTCGCAGGTTTCGGCCCTTCGACAAGGGCCCCGGCGCCATGGACTGACTTCAGGCTCCGCCGATCCACGGAGATTCGCTACGAATGGCTCGCCTATTGGGATACCTGGGGCACAGGTCAGTTCAGCGGCCGAATCGAGGCGGTGACCGCGCTCGGCAAGCGCTCGCTCGGCGTCGCCATGCAGGACGACCTCTTCAGTCCCCCATTCCGCGACGAGTACAGGACCGGCGCCGTGGAAGTCAGCTACGGCTTCCCCTGGCAGGGTGTGGCCTCGGCCCTCGCGCTGGGAACCAAGCTGTGGACCGGCTCCACGTTCGGGAACGGTGTCTATCACCGCGGCCAGACCATTGTGATGAATACATCCCTGCCTGGCGCCGACGACTCTGCAGGCGTGCTCTATCTGGCGTTCCGTCGAGGCTCGATCCGCCTGGAGCTGGGATGGGATTCGGAGTACATCCGCAATGTGTTCCAGAACTCCGTGCACTGGCTCATCAACGACGGGAACGTGCCCCTCGTCGATCGGCCGGACAGACCGTACTTCCTGCTCAGCCTGTATCCGGACGGCGATCTCTACTGAGTTCGCCGCGCCGGCAGGACCCGGATTCTCAGCTCTCGCCCTTCCGAAAGGCGTCCTTGACTCGGTCCAGGAGGCTGCGCCGATCCCCCTCCGCCGAGCCCCCCGTACCGGCTCCAGGCTCCCGGGGCGCAGGTCCGCCGGCTGACGCAGAGCGCGGGGACGAGTTGCCTCCAGGCGCCGCGCCCTGGCGGCCCGGGTCCTTCCTCCCGTTACGCTCCTGCCGCGGTCCGGCGTGTTCAGCCCGGCGCTGCGCTTTCGAAAGCTGGTCTTTCCTTCCCCTGTCCCGGCCGGGGCCCGGAGCGTTTTCAGCAGGCTTCGTCATTCGATCGCCGTATTTTTCCCGGTAGCGACGCATGCGTTCTTCCATGGTGAGTGCGTAGGGGTTGACGGCTCCCCTGTCGGCTGCTCCGCCGCGTGGGGGCCCTCCCCGATCGCGTCCCGCTCCGGCCTTCTGCCGGGCGCGCGGCTGGGCCGGCTGCCGGCTTCGATTTCCCGCCTGGGGGTTCCTGCCCGGCGCCGGCCGAGCGTCACTCCCCCGGGTTTCATTCGACCCCACGTCGAGACTTCCGCCGGTGGCCTCCGCAATGCTCCGGCGAATGTCGGGGCTGCGGTCGTCACCGGGACGGGGAGCATTTGAGCTTCCGCGGCCGCGTCGACCCTGGTCCCTCCCCGGATATCCACGATTCGCCTCCGGCCGAGACTCTCGAACGGGCTCCGGCTGTCGCTGGTCGCTGCGATCCTCGATGTCGAGGCTTTGCGGCTCCACGGGCATCGCATTCAGCGTGGCATTGATCCGCTGTTCGACGGCCGTCAGTCCGTAGATGTAGCGGTCACAGGCGATGTTGACGACCTTGGCCGCCTTGGAATTCCGATCGACCCGTCCGAGGCGGCTGATGAACAGCTCGGGCTCGAGGGGGATGTCGAAATTCACGAGCAGGGGGAAGGTAATCGAGTCGAGCCCCTCGGCACCCTCATCCGTGAAAATGAAGGCCTCGGCCCGGTCTGCCTGTGCGTGTTCGAGCAGCCTTCCCAGTTCCTCCGGGGCGAGTCGCCGGGCCAGGAGAGCCGACCTGATGCCATTTGGCTGAAGCCGTCTGGCCACCTCCTCGGCGGTGATCGGAAGATTGCAGAATACGCAGAAGGGGCTGACTTCTTCGCGACGGATCACGCTCAGAAGGAATTTAAATTTGGACTCCGTCGGCACCTGCCAGGTTTCGAGGGGGAGACTCTGGGCCTTGATGGCATCCTCCTCGATGACCAGCTCGCGTGGATTGTCTGCGAGGTCCCAGGCCAGGTTCTTGGCCCTCACCGTCAGTCTGTCGGAGACCAGGATCGAACGCCGTTCCCAGGAAGGGAGAAGCTGGATTTGGAAGCGTCGAAGCAGGTCGCTTGGAAGATCCGCAATCCGGTCCAGTTCGTCGGCGATAAGCCAGCGGAAAGCCCTGAGATCCAGGAGCCCTTCTTCCGCGGCGGCAGTCAGTCCAGGCACGCTGCCCACGATCAAGTCGGCATCCTGCTCACCCTCGAGCGCAATCGAGGGCGACGGGGCTTCGGCCGAGGAGTCCTCGGACAGCAGCAGCGATACCCGCAGGCCGAGGCCGCGACCCAGCCCGCGCAGGGCCTGGGTGATCCTGAGAAGCCCGCTCCGGTCGTGGGCGAGCACCAGCGCCCGGGGAGGTGTCGCATCGATCGCAAGCGCCCGCGTCTGAAGGTAGGGCAGGAGAAAGACTTCCTCGCGCCCGACGGAGAGCAGGATCCGGGCGCAGACATTCTCGGCCTTCCCGAGAACATGGTAGAGCATCTTCTCGTGAAAGATCGCGCGCTCGCCCAGCCCATCCGAGGCCGAAAGAAGTCGGGGGTCAATTCCGTAGCTTTCAAGTTCCATAGGTGTCTCACTCGTGCAGCAGAATGCATCCTCATAGTGAGGACTCGCCAATTGGCGACTGTGTCGGCCGACCCGTAGTCGGAAGAGGTAGCCCAGCTCGATAAAAGGAAGGGCAATCCGTTATACTACCGCGTCGTACCCAAAAAGTGAAGCCGATCGATGTTCCATGCCCACTTACGGTGCAAGGGCCGGACAGTATGCACGGAACTGGATATTTGATAAAAACGTATATAGTGCTTTGTTGACTTTCGGGTGCGACTAAGGGTTATAATATATCCAAAATCTCAAGCAGTGCGAAGGGTCAAAGGAGAGGCCACAAGAATGGCTGAAACGAAGCGTGTACTCATCATTGGCGGCGGCTACGGCGGTGTCTGGGCAGGCAAGATTCTGGCAAGCCATTTCAGAAACAGGGCGGATGTGGATATCACGCTGGTGGATAAGCGCCCCTTCCATACGCTCATGACCGAACTCCATGAAGTGGCCGGCTGGCGCACTGAACCGGACGCGGTCCGGGTGAGTTTCAGGAAGATATTCGGCGCCAGCCGCGTGCATACCGCTGTCGATCGCATAGAGCGGGTGGACTTCGCAGCCAAAAAGGCCTTCTCTGCCCGCTCCGAGTACCCCTTCGACTACATTGTCCTGGGTACGGGGGCCGAGCCCGAGTACTTCGGCATTCCGGGCGTACAGGAAAACTGCTTCCCCCTATGGTCCTACGATGATGCCATCCGGCTGCGGAACCACCTGGAGCAGGCCTTCTTCAGGGCGGCGGAAGAGACCGATCCCGCCAAGCGGAAGAGTCTGCTTACCTTTGTCGTCGCTGGTGCCGGATTCACCGGCGTGGAGATGATCGGGGAACTCCTCGAATACCGCGACGACATGTGCCGCAAACTGTTCATCGATCCCGCGGAGAGCCGCATCGTGCTCATCGAGGCCCTGCCCTCGATCCTGCCTATCCTCGAGAGCTCCCTGCGTCAAAAGGCGGAGAAGTACCTCGAGGCACACGGCTGCGAGATCCTGCTCGGCCAGGCGATCGTGAGCGCCGGCCAGGGGAAGGTGAATCTCAAGGACGGAAGCTCCGTGGCCACCGACACCTTCATCTGGACCTGCGGAGTGAAAGGCTCGAGTTTCGCCGGATCCCTGGGTCTCCCCGTGGGCAAGCGCAATCGGCTCCAGACGGACGAGGAAATGCGTTCGCCGGCCTACCCCTATGTCTATGTCGTCGGCGACAACATCTGGTACGCCCATGAGGATCAGCCGGTCGCCCAGATCGTCGAGACCGCCCATTTCACGGCCGAAGCCGCGGCCAAGAACATAATCGCCGATATCGACGGCGGAGAGCGCCACAGCTTCCGTGGCAACTACCACGGCTTCATGATTTCCATGGGCGGTCGTTACTGCGTTTCCAACGCAGGGGGCATGAAGACAAGCGGTTTCATCGCAATGGCGATGAAACACATGATCAATGTCTATTACCTTTTTTCCATCGCGGGCATCAATCAAGTCTGGGAATACGTGAAACACGAGTTCCTGGACATGAGGAGCGGCCGCTCGATGGTGGGCGGCTTCGTCTCCGCAGGAATCCGTTCCTACTGGGTTCTCCTCCTCCGATTGTGGCTGGGCCTCATGTGGGTGGTCGAAGGCGTAAACAAGATCGCGGAGGGCTGGCTCAACTTCTCGGGGGGCCAGAGCAAGACGAGCTGGATGTTCTCGCCGGGCGTGATCCAGGCTGGAGTGAAACCCGCCGCCGACGCCTGGAGTTCCGCCACCACGACAGCGGCGGCAGCTGCGCCAGCGGCTGCGGCGGCAGCAGGCACAGCCGCCACAAGCGCCGCCAGCGCGGCGGGAGCGGCAACTGCGGCGGCCGGCGCCGCGGCGAACACGGATGTGACCTCTGCAGCAACCGCGGTGGGTCAGGCCGCCGGTTCTGCGGCCGCGGCCGCGACTTCCGCAGCCAAGACCTTCCTGGATACGACCCTTCCCATCATCAGCCCGAACTCGGGTTTCGCGACCTGGATTCGCCACACGTTCATGGATGGCGTGTTCGCCTACATTCCCTATACGCTGCTGCAGATCATGATAGTCTTCATGGAGGTCGGCATCGGGCTGGCCCTCTGCGGCGGCTTCTTCACCTGGTGGGCGGCCGCGGCCTCCTTGGCCATGTGCATCATCTTCACGATCACCGGCATGTTCACCTGGAGTCAGGCCTGGTTCATCTTCGCTGCCATCGTGATGCTCGGCGGCGCCGGGCGCGGCTTCGGTTTGGACTACTGGTCGGTGCCTTTCTTCAAGCGGATATGGAACGGGACTAGGCTGGCCCGGCGGACCCATCTCTACGCGGACGATCCCACGAAGTGAGGCCGGGCTGCGGTGGATTCGGCTCGGCTGCGGCCCGGGCCCCGATTGCTCGGAAGTGATGCAATGACGGATTTCTGGAAGGACAGCCCCGAACTCAATGCCCGGCTCGAGCGGGTCTCTGCGGTCATGATGGAGACGGTGCGCTCGCCGGAGTTCCCGCTTGCGGAGGCGGTCGCAGCGATAGTCCAGTCCAACGGCAAGATGTTGCGGCCGGCGCTGCTGCTGATCGGGTCGGGATTCGGAAGGGCCGCCGACCAGAATCGAATCGTGTCTCTGGCGGCCGCCGTCGAGCTTCTCCATGTCGCGACCCTCATCCACGACGACGTCCTCGACGAGGCGGAGCTCAGGCGCGGCCTGCCGACCCTCCATACGACCTTCGGGCACAAGGATGCCGTCCTCGCGGGCGATTGGCTGCTTTCGCGCTGCTTTCGCCTCGCCTCGGCAAGCGCGGCCCCGGACAACGCCCAGGCTCTCGCCCGACTCGTGGGTGCAATCTGCGCCGCGGAGATAGGACAGGACCTCGCGAAGTACAGCTACTCGGGCAGCGTTCGGCGCTACCTCCGCACGATAGCCGGCAAGACCGCCGCTCTTTTCTCGCTCGCCCTGCATGCGGGAGCGACGGAGGCCAAGGCACCGAACCGCATAATCCAGACCGTCCGCCGTGCGGGATACAACATCGGCATGGCCTTCCAGATCATCGACGACATCCTGGACTTCGAATCCAGCACCGACGTGATGCGCAAACCCGTCGGCAAGGATCTGCGCGAGGGGTTGTGCACGCTGCCGCTGATATTCGCGCTCCGGAGAGACCCCGCGGGGCTCGCTCCCCGGCTCGCTTCGATGAAACCGACGGCTGACGGGCATGAAGGCCCTGCCGCACCGCGGCCGGACGACGCCGAGCTCGCGCGCCTGGTCGAACAGGTTACCGCAACCGGTGCGCTCGATCAGGCCCGGGATACGGCCCGGCACTTCACTCAGCGGGCCCAGACCGAAATCGAAAGTCTCCCGTTGAGCTCTGCAAAGATGGAACTCCAGTCGCTCGCGCGAAGTCTTCTGTCGCGGCGCTATTAGGCGCGGGACGCAGGGCCGGGGGAAGATTCGAGTGATAACGTACGTGGTGATCGCCGTCGGCCTTTCGATGGATGCCATGGCAGTCTCGGTCACAAGCGGGATATGTATGCCCGAGCTTCGGCGGCGGGATGCCCTGCGCGCCAGCCTGACTTTCGGCTTCTTCCAGTTCCTCATGCCGATCCTGGGCTGGTTCCTCGGGAATGCGCTCAACTCGAGAGTTCAGGCGCTCTCCCACTTGATCGCCTTCGCGCTCCTGTGCAGCGTCGGCGTGAAAATGATCGTGGAATCACTCCGCTCACGGGACCCCGCGTCCTGCGCCGATGACGAGATCCCCACGAGCATACTCGATCCAATGAGTCTGCTCTCGCTCGCCGTGGCCACGAGCATTGACGCTTTCGCGATCGGCGTCAGCTACAACCTGCTCGGTCTGCCGATCCTCGTGCCCTCGCTCATCATCGGCGCCGTCACCTTCCTGCTTTGCCTGGCAGGGATCGAGTTCGGCCGTCGTCTGGGCTCGGCCTTCAGGAAGTGGGCAGAGACTGCAGGGGGCGTCATCCTGATTCTCATCGGTCTGGCTTTCCTGCTGCAGCACCTGGCGGGCGTCCGGCTGTAGGCCGGATCGCGTCATTTCAGGACTTCAACTCGGCCAATTTCACCGGGTGGGGCTCGAGATCCTCGCCTTCGGATTCGCGAAGCTGCTCGAGGATCTCGCGGCCGCGACGTGAGAGTTTCGAAGGCACCTGGACGAGAAGCTTCAGATAGAGATCCCCGCGCCGCTGCCCCCCCGAAGGGATGCCCTCTTCGCGTATGCGCAGCATTTTTCCGTTCTGGCTGCCCGCCGGAATGCTGACCTTGATCTTTTTGCCCTCGATTGTGGTGAAGCCTATCTCCCCGCCGAGCGCAGCCAGGGTCAGGGAAATGGGCAGGGCACAGTACAGGTCGTGTCCGTCGCGCTCGAAGTATTCATGGGCCAACACATGGATGAAGACGTAGAGATCTCCCGGCGGCCCTCCATTTGGACCGGTGTCCCCCTGGCCCGGTATCGCGACCCGCTTGCCGTCCTCGACCCCCGGCGGAATGGTGACCTTTATCTTCTGCTTTTTCTTGGTGAGTCCGGAACCGCCGCATTCCCTGCAGGGCTTCTCGATGATGGAGCCCTCTCCACGACAGGCGGGACAGGTCTGCGCTATCGAAAAGAATCCGGAGGATCTCCGGACCTGGCCGCTTCCCTGACAGGTGGGGCAGACATGTTTACCGGCCCCGTCGGCCGAGCCGGTGCCTGAGCACACCTTGCAGGAGTCGTTCTTCGTGTAGCTGATTTCGATGTTCGTGCCGAAAGCCGCCTGCTCGAAGGGCAACTCGAGGTCGTAGCGCAGGTTGGCACCCCGCGCTGCCCTCTCCCGCCCCGCTCTGCCACGGGCTCCGCCGCCGCCAAAGAACGAATCGAAGATGTTGGAGAAGTCCCCGAAGCCGCCGAAGATGTCTTCGAAGTCCTTGAAGACCGAGGAGAAGTCCTGGGCCGATCCCGCCCCGCCCATTCCCTCGACTCCCGCGAAGCCAAACTGATCGTAAGCCTGCCGCCGCTGATCGTCGCCGAGGACTTCATAGGCCTCAGTGGCCTCCTTGAAGCGCTCCTCCGCCCCGTGGTCGCCGGGGTTCTTGTCGGGATGATTCTGGATGGCGAGCCTTCGGTAGGCCTTTTTGATGTCGTCCTTCGAAGCGTTCTTGGGAACGCCGAGGACCTCATAGTAGTCGCGCTTGGCCACCTTGACTTCCTTGCAGGGCGAGCCCGGGGACTACAGCCGTCCCCGAGCGAAGCCGTACTTACTTCTTGTCCTCTTCGTCGACGACCCGATAGTCCACGTCCTCCGCCGAGCCCTGCGAGCCCTGACCATCGCCAGCCGCGCCGCCCGACTCGGGTCCCGGTCCCTGCTGGGCCCCGCCCTGAGGTCCCGCCGCCTTGTAGATTTCCTCGGCAAGCTTGTACGAGGCCTGCTTGAGGGCTTCGGTCTTCTGCTTGATCAGCTCGACGTCGCTGCCCTCCATGGCCTTCTTGAGATCGGCAATGGCCGACTCGATCGCGGTGCGGTCCTCGGCGCTCACCTTGTCGCCGTAGTCCTTGAGGGATTTTTCCGTGGTGTAGACAAGGCCGTCGGCCTCGTTGTGAGCGTCCGCGCGCTCGCGCTCGCGCTTGTCCTCCGCAGCGTGGGCCTCCGCCTCCTTGACCATCCGGTCGATCTGCTCGTCATTCAGCCCGCTGGACGCCTCGATCCGGATTTTCTGTTCCTTCCCGGTTCCGAGATCCTTGGCCGTCACGTGAACGATGCCGTTGGCGTCGATGTCGAAGGTGACCTCGATCTGGGGCACTCCGCGGGGCGCAGGTGGAATGTTCATGAGGTCGAATCGGCCGAGCGTCCTGTTTTGGCCGGCCATCTCGCGTTCGCCCTGGAGCACATGAATGGAGACGGCGGTCTGCCCGTCGGCGGCGGTGGAGAAAATCTGGCTTTTCCGGCAGGGGATGGTCGTGTTGCGCGTGATGAGCCGGGTAAACACACCGCCGAGGGTCTCGATTCCGAGAGAGAGCGGGGTGACGTCCAGAAGGAGGACGTCCTTGACCTCGCCGCCGAGAATGCCGCCCTGGATGGCGGCACCCACGGCCACGGCCTCGTCGGGGTTCACCCCCTTCGAGGGTTCCTTGC
>DATJQN010000077.1:0-3323 GCA_035505775.1 Rectinemataceae bacterium
GGCCATGAAGTTCCGGGGCATCAACTGCACGATCCCCCACAAGATCGAAGTCCTGAAGTACATCGATCGGATCTCGCCGAGTGCAGAGCTGATCGGCGCCGTCAACACGATCGTCAACGACAACGGCGTCCTCACCGGGGAGAACACGGACGGCAAGGGCTTCATGATCGCCCTGGAGAGTGCCGGCGTGGATCCCAGGGGCAAGAAGGTGGTGGTGCTCGGCGCCGGAGGGGCCGCGCGGGCCATCTGCGTGGAATTGGCGCTGGCCGGCGCGCAGCACCTGACCATCGTGAACATCCCCAAGGACATGGCGCTCGGCGAGGGCCTCGTGAAGATCCTCGCCAAGAATACGAGCGTCGCGGTGGACTACGTGCCCTGGGTGGATGCGTTCCGGATTCCAGCCGGGACGGACATCCTGGTCAATGCGACCTCCATCGGCCTGTACCCGAACGTCGACGACAAGCCGAACATCGACTACGACACGATCACGACGGACATGTACGTCCAGGATGTCATCCCCAATCCGGCCTTCACGCCCTTCCTGAAGGAGGCCGACCGGCGCGGCGTCCGCTGGCAGAGCGGCATGCAGATGCTCATCAACCAGGCCGCGCTCAACATCACCATGTGGACGGGACTCAAGCCGAACAAGGAAGTGATGATCCGGGCCTTCGAAGCGGCGGTGTCGTGAGCGGATGCGAGGGCAGGAACCTGCGCGTTCCCCGTCTCTGACGGAAGGGTTCCAGCGGTATGCCGTCCCAATCCGACGTGGCCAGACTCGCGAACGTCTCCTTCATGACCGTTTCCCGCGTGGTGAACAACGATCCCCGCGTGAAGGAGGAAACGCGTGAGCGGGTCCTGCGTGTCATTCGGGAGATCGGCTACTACCCGAACGCCGCGGCCCGGGCGCTGAACCGGCGCAAGGCCATGACGGTCGGCCTCGTCCTTCCCCGCGACGAATACGTGCTGTCCGAGCCTTATTTCACCCAGCTCATCTACCACATCGAGCGACTCCTGGTTCCGCACGGCTACGGCCTCCTCCTGATCGCCGGTGACGGCAGCGCGGAGCGGGATGTGACAGTCGCCTTCAGGCAGCGCACGGTGGACGGCCTCATCGTGCTCGGTTCCCCGATCGGGGACGAGCGACTCGAGGCGATCTCCCGGAACCGCATCCCGACGGTGCTGATGCATGCCAGCAGCGAGCTGCCCTGGATCAGCTGGGTCGACATCGACAACGAGGCCATGATCGGGTACTTCCTGAACTATCTTGCCGAGCTCTCCCATGAGGTGATCGGCTTCATCGCCGGCGACCTGACGGTACTCGATGCCCGGCAGCGTCTCGACTCGTTCAGGACGTTACTCGAGCGGCGCGGCAGGCGATTCGACGAGCATCTGGTGTACCGTGGCGACTGGTCCTCGAACGCGGGCTTCGGGGCCTACCGGTACTTCGCCAGCCTCGAGCCCCGACCGACTGCGGTCATCTCATCCAACGATCACATGGCCATCGGTTTCATCAAGGCGGCGCACGAGGCCGGCGAACGCATCCCCGACGATGTCTCGATCGTCGGGATCGACGACATCGAGATGGCCTCGTTCACCACGCCGGCGCTGACCACCATGCGGCAGCCCATGAGCGAGATCGCCGCGGCCGCGGTGGACAGCCTGATGACCTCGATGGGTCGGGAGAGCGCCTGGGAGGCGCATACCGTGCTCAGCGCCGAACCCGTCATCCGGAATTCCTGCGGACCCGCCGCGGGAGGCCGCGCTCTCCCCCGCCAGCAGAACCTGCAGACGCCAGGCTCCTAAGGGGAGCGCCCGGGCCGGACCGGGACCGAAGACCCGTCACTGCCCCGCGATTCCCACCGTTATATTTCTGCCATTCTTGATGACGGCGAGCGGCGCCTCGTGGTTCCAGATCGCTTCCCACTCGCTCTTCGCGTTCAGCACCACAAGATCCGCGGTATTCCCCTCCGCCAGTCCGTAGCCCTTCAGGCCGAGCGCTTTCGCGGCGTTCGTGGTGATGAGATCGTACAGAATCTGCAGGTCGTCGAACGAAGTCATCCACATGAGGTGGGCGGCCAGGAAGGCCACCTCGAGCATGTTGTTCCTGCCGAAGGGATAGTAGGCGTCTGCGATATCGTCCTGCCCGAGCGCGACCGAGGCCCCCGCTTCATAGAGACTCCTCACGCGTGCATACAGGGGACCGGTCTGGGGGTCGCTGACGAGTCCGACCCGCCCTTCCTTCAGCAGATGCTCGATCTTGCGGTAGTAGGGTTCCGGATACAGGGCCATGGCCCGGGCGTGCTGGCAGGTGACCCGCCCCTGCCAGCCTTCCTTGATGGTCTTCGTTACGAGCATTTCGAGGGTCCTGAGGCCGGCGTCGCCCGCGTCGTCGATGAGCATCGACACGTCCTTGTCGTACCTCTTGGCCAGCGCGAACATCCGGTCAATGTGCTCCTGCGCGTCATGGTCCGTGTACTCGATCCAGGGAATGCCGCCCACGACGTCGGCCCCAAGCTCCAGCGCCTGCCTAACGTATTCCTCGGCGCCGGGGTCGCGGACCACGCCGTCCTGCGGGAAGGCTACCACCTGCAGGGTCACGCGGTCCTTGTATTCCTCGCGAGCCTTGAGGAGAGCCTTCACGCCTTCCAGCTTGGCCTTCGTGTCGGTATCCGCGAAAGCCCGAATATGCGTGTTGCCGAAGCGGACTGCAAGGTCCAGCGCCTTCCGGACATTCTTGATTATCCAGCGTTCGTCGTAGTTGGCCTTTACCCGCGCGGCCTGCTCGATGGCGGTCATCGCGCCGCCCATGCCGCCGCTTGTGTAGGACGACAGGGCGTCCATCCCGACCATCTCGAGCGTGTAGACCTTGCAGAGATGGAGGTGGCCGTTGATAAAGGACTCGGTCACGAGGTTCCCGCCGGCGTCGATCACTTCCCGCGCGGCATCCGTGATGGATGGCGCGATCCTGGCAATCTTCCCTCCCGAGACTGCGATGTCCACGGTCTTTCCGCCGGATTTCCTGAGAACTGCGTTTCGGATAATGAGGTCGTAACTCATGCGATCCCTCCTTGGGAAGCCTCATCGGAATGGGGAGGAGCGTTCCGGTTCTCCTCATCGTGACTCCGATCGCGTCGGTGCCACAGGGCCGGCTGTTCCACCGACCGACCCGGTGCCCGAGAATCTCAGTCGGCCTTTATGACGATCTCGAAGCCTTCGAGCAGCGAGAGCACATCGGGCACCGTGAAGCAGGCTTTCTTGACCTTGTTGTTCCGGGGGTCGATCGCGTAGCCCTGCGCGTCGCAGAAGTCGGCTCGCTGCAGGTC
>DATJQN010000078.1:0-2928 GCA_035505775.1 Rectinemataceae bacterium
GCCACCGCAAAGCGGAAGGTTTCGTTTTGCACAGGGACCTTGGGACCGACAATCTGAAGTTTGGCGCCAACAAAGAGGTCGGCGGAGTCGGCTAGATTCGCCTTATCTTTTCCATCGATCTTCGAATAGACATTGTAGCCCGGCGCCCACTGGACTGCCCCGGTTATCCAGTCGTTGATTCCCACTTCCAGCGCGGCGCCCATGTTGAAAACGGTGACTGCATTGCTGCTGATATCCACGGTCTTGCCGTCATTATCGTAGGCATTGTTTACCGTCGCGTAGGCACCCGTGATGTAGGTCCGGAAGACCTGGGCCGGCATGACCAAGGCGTCGTCGGCGAACACCGGTATGACCAAGGCCGCGACGAGCGCAATGAGCAGAACCTTCTTCATGATTCCTCCTCAAGAGATGGCTAGATCCTTGACAGCTTAACATAGCTTGTCTGGTAGTGCAAAGAGAATTGTCGCGGCGCTATGTGGTCCGCCCACCCGAAGAATGTGCCGCTTCAGCATGAATTTCTGAGCAAATCAGGCGAAATATCCTTTTGCAGTGCCCTCGTACCCCGCGAAGGCCCGATATGCATCGAGGTCGAAGGGGAAGTCCCGGCAGCCCCGCTCGTGCAGATAGCGTCCTCCGAATCCGGTCTTGAATCGGCAAAGTCCATACATCTTGTGGGCGGGGTCCTTGAAGGGCGGAAGGCCGAACAGATCGTATGCTTGGCCCCCGGCCGAAGTGCGAAGATCCCACGCCCGGGAGCCGGTTTTTAAGCGGCATGGACAGCTCTTCGAGAAAGGCCCTCTGCTCCTCCGAGGGAAGCCGAAAATCGGGATCACTGGGTACATAGGCCATGCCCATGCCGTGTTCGACCTCGCGGTACAGGACGAGAAGATCGACCCCGCCCGCGGTACGGCCGAGCCTGAAGGCAAGCGCCCTCCATTCGTGGTGTGACTTGAACAGACCCGAGCAGGCGCCCTGAAGCAGATTGTTGGTGCTTCTTAACTCGTTCTAGGATGCTCGCGTCAGTTCCGATGGCTTCCCTCGGGGAGTTTTCCCATGCATGACGGGCATCCCCGGGGAAAACTGCCCGCACGGGCTCGAGCCGGGCCCCCTCATTCGAACCGGGCTCGCTCATTCGAGTCGGGGCTGCGCGGCGAGCCTCCGGCTTGTGCGCGACACGCTTCGCGCGCGATGCTCACTCGCTCAGTGGATAGAGGGCTGCCCCGAGTCATGCTCGTGCGACAGTGTTTCGAAGAATTCCTTACAGGAATCGGACTGCACGGAGTGGATCTCAAAGCCGAGCAGGGTCGAGTTGGGAGAGCGGCTGTTCCATTTCAGCTCGGCCTCAACCTGACAGGGCGCCGTTTTCCCATTCCGCGGATAGAGCTGAAGCACCTCGGTGCTGGGAATGGGCCCCTGCATCGACCGGGGAATACGCAATCCGATACCCCGCTCACTCAGGTCATAGGCCTTTCCCGATATATCCGTATGTCGAAGCGAGACCTTCGCGTTCACCTTGTCCCGCACGTACTTTCTTCTCTCTTGCATCATAAGTCCCCCTCTGGCCGGCAGGTGCCATCGGCAGCCGGTCAAGTATGTTCTGGCGCCGCCGCGCAGGGCGCCCAGTAGAAAAGGTAACGGTATTGGCTGCCGAGGCAAAGAATGAACAATTCAGTCATTTAATATCGGCATCACGGAAATCAGAGGGAAAGCGCGTGGCCCCGCGGCGGTTCGGGCTTCGTGGACTCCCGTTCTTCGCGACTCCGGAGGGCTCGGTGCTTGGGCAGAGCGGCGGCCTACTTCAGTACGGGAGCCTCGAGCTTGGTGATATCCGCCTCCAGCAGGTCCTTCAGGCTGGCTTCGAGCGCCGCCTGGTCGCCCGCCGAGGTCACTCGGGCTCCCCTGTCCGAGAGGGCCCTGAAGGTCGAGGAGTCGATGTCGAAACCCACGAAGCTGATAAGCTGTGTCGAGGTGCTTACGGGGAAATCCTTGGTCGAGGCGCTGTTCCTGTTGGCATAGATGGCGTCGAGGACCCTGGCGGGTTCCTCGCCGCGATTGTTCTCGCCATCGGTGACGACGATAGCGCTTCTCATGATCGTACCCGATTGCGCGAGTATCTCCGAGGAGAGCTCGAGTGCCGAGCCTATGGCCGTATTGTTCTGCGGCCTGAAATTGTCAGCGTTCGAGACCACGGCATTGAGTCGCGAGGCGCCGGGATCATCTAGTGTGGTGAGCGGCAGGAGGACCTCCACCGCCGAGCTGAAGCGCAGCACCGCTACCTTTACCTTGATGTCGGGCTGTCGCGTGGCATAGCTCTCCAGGAAGGAGGCGATCGTCGCCAGGGCCCTGGTGGCCTGGAGGTACTTCGCCTCCCCTCCGCTGTCGGGAGCCTGGGACATCGATCCCGAGACATCCATGGCCAGCACTATAGATATGCCCAGATCATCCACTGCGTTCATGCCTACCTTGAAATCCTTGTCGAACTGGAGCGTATATCCCTTCCCCGACCCTCCGCCTGCGTTCGAGATGAGCCGGACGAGGAGGATCACTGCAAACGCAGCGATCGCCCACCAGAAGAGCCGCGGTCGGGACTTGGGTTTCGAATTCATCTTCCTCTCCTCATTCGAAGGAGATGAACTGGACTTCGACTCTGCGGTTCTTGGCCGGGTCCTTGTCATCGATGGGGTTGTCCCATCCACGGCCCTCCGTCACGATGCGCTGGGGATCGACCTTGAAGCGCGAGACGAGCAGTGACTTGACGAACTCGGCCCGTTTCTTGGAAATGAGCTTGGCTTGGGCGCTCGCCTCGACGAAGGCTTGTGGCCCCTGTGCCTTGAAGTCCGCCACCTTGGTCGTATCGAGGTGCCCGATGAGCTTTATGACTGTCGTTCCGAGGAATTTGGTCTGCTCGGCGACCTTGGCGAGGAGACG
>DATJQN010000079.1:0-11626 GCA_035505775.1 Rectinemataceae bacterium
CGCGGAGATCCAGCTCGGCCAGGGCCGCGTTCTCGCCCTTCTTGAGGTCGGGGAGGTCCCGCTCCATGTCGAGGGCTCGGAAGACGCGCTGCGACTCCTCGCGGGCCCGCTCGGGCGGAACCACGTTGAGCTTCGGGTAGCGGGGGCAGAAGCGGAAGGCCGCCCCGCCCTCCACGACGTACGAGCCGAGCCCGAGGGCGGCGACGCAGATGCCGTCCTCGGGCTTGACGTAGGAGACGGGGTAGAAATTGAAGGACTGGGCCGTTCCCGAGACGTGGGGGTAGAACCAGCGGCCGCGGCGCGAGCCGACGAGCTCCTGCACGACGACGGCCATGCGCTCCTCCTCGAGGTTGTAGCCGGCCGCGTCGAAGTACGAGCGCGCCCGCCCGGAGAAGAGGCTCGCGTAGATGAGCCGGATCGCGTCGCAGAGCTGTCCCAGCCGGACCTCGACGTCCGGGTGGGAGTTCGGGATGAGGTAGGTCTCGTAGATGCCGGAGAAGGGCACCATGAGCATGTCCTCGAAGAGCCCCGAGGAGCGCACCGCCAGGGGGCCTTCGGTCACGCCGATAAAGCGCCGGAGCCGCTCCATCAGGGGCGCGCTCAGCGGCGACTGGAGGAAACGGGAGCGGACCTGGGCCGCGCCTTCCTCGCCGAGAGCCTCGTAGTAGGCGAATGACCAGAGGCCGTTCCACTCGAGGAAGCGCTCGAACTCGTCTATGCCGATGAAAGCGGTGCGCGGTATCTTGACGGTCAGGCCCTCGAGGTACTGCGTGAAGTTCAGGTTGTCCAGGAGGCTGCGGATGAAGACGATGCCGCGGCCCTTCCCGCCGACCGAGCCGTCGCCGAGACGGGTCATGCAGTTCTCGTCGCGGCAGATGGCCTCGTCGAAATAGGGGATCATGCCCCGGGACTTGTCCTTGCGTGCGCCGACGAGAACGCGGATGAGAAAGCCGCGCAGTTCCTGTGTATTGGGGAAGTCGTCGATGCGGTAGTTGCGCAGAAGCCGGGCGAACTCGATCTCGCCGCGGGCCATGAGCCAGGCGGAGAAGTGGTTCCGCCCGGCGTGAAAGAGGACGCTTTCCGGCGAGACCTCGTCGAGGAGGCGGATGAACTCGTCGATGTTGCGCGCCTCGGCTATGGTGTCGCCGGCGTTGTTGCGGAAGCGGAAGGGGCCGAATCCGAGATTGTCGCGCAGGAAGGCGCCAAGTTCGTGCTCGAGCGATTCTGAGTTTTTGTCGGCGTAGGCGGCGCCCATGGCGTAGGCCTTTTCGCGGACCCCGGTCTCGCTCGACTGGATCATGATGGGGAGGTCCTTGATGCGGGACTTGGCCATCGCGAGAAAGTCGAAGCCGGCCTGGGCGTCGGTCTTCCCCCCCCGCGGGAAGCGCAGGTCCGTTATGACGGTCAGGATGTAGGGCTCGTAACGCTCGAAGAGGGTGAGGGCCTCCTCGTAGCTTGCGGCGAGCAGGACCTTGGGCCGGGCTCGGGAGCGCAGGAGCTTGTAGGTCTCCACGCCTTTCTCCTCCTCGATGAGGGCCTGGGTCTGACGCATGACCACCTGGTAGAGAAGGGGAAGGTAGCGGGAGTAGTAGCGGACCGAGTCCTCGATGAGAAGGATGACGCGGATGAGTCCGCTCCTCGTGTCCGAGTCCACATTGCGCAGATCCTCGACGTACTTGAGCATTCCCACGAAGAGCTTGGAATAGCCGTTCCAAACGAAGACCCGGTCTATGGAGCCGAGCTCGGGGCGCGTCGGGTCGAGGACTGCGAGGCTCGAGTTGTTCGTGACCATGAGGAGGACGGGGACTCCGGGCCAGATGGACTTCATCGACCGGGCGAGCTCGAGGGGGGCGTCGAAGTCGAGGCCGGCCATCAGGATGACGAGATCGAAGCGTCCCTCCCGGAAGAGGTCGAGCGCCTCCTCGCTCGTGTAGGCCGAGCTGATGCGCGGGACGGTGTTCAGGTTGAGGCTGAAGTATTCGCCGTATACCTGCTCGTTGAGGATACCGTCGGATTCCACGACGAAGGAGTCGTACAGACTGGCGACCAGAAGCACTTCGCGCACGCGGTAGCGCATGAGGTCATGGAAGATGTTTCTGTCACGGCGGGACTGGTCGTAGGCCGCCACGAGCTCGTTGAAATACATGCTGCTATCCTTGGGCCTGAGCCGGTCCGCAGTCAAGCGGCATACGGGAGGCCCGTCCGGCTCAGCGATCCCCTACCCTGCCGAGGTAGCCGAGCACGCGATCGATCATCGCCTCGGCCGAGTCGCGGTCGTAGTCGGGACAGTCGTCGTCCGCGAAGAGATGGGCCGAGCCGCGGTATGTGAAGACGGCGCAGGTCTGTCCGGCGGCCTCGACCAAGGCGCGCAACCCATCCACCTCGGCGGCCTCTACCCAGGGATCGGCCTCGGCATGATGGATCTGGACGGAGATGCCGGGCCAGGTCTTCACGCCCAGGTATTCCGGCGGGATGACGCCGTGCATCAGAACGAGCCCGCGCGCCCCCGGCCGGCCCAGGGCCAGCATCTGTGCGGCGGCCGCCCCGAGCGAAAATCCGGCATAGACAGCCGCGGCACTCAGACCCTCGGTCGCCTTCTTCGCCCGCCCGACCAGGGCAGGCACCCCGCCGATCAGGTCGCGATAGGCCACACCCTCCTCGAGGCTGTCGAAGACCCTGCCATCGTACAGGTCGGGCGTATGCACGACATGGCCGGCCTCGCGCAGGCGATCGGCGAATCTGCCGACCGCGGGGCGCAGGCCGAGGGCTGAATGAAACAGAATGACGGTCTGTGACATGTGGTCCTCCGCTCGACCCACTCTACCACCGGCAAGTCGTCGGGTCAGCCATCCCGCGCGGCCGTCCTGTCCGGCTGCCCTATCCGGCTGTCCGGCGGGTGCCACTGGACTTGACCGCCGGACCTCCCCGGACACCTGTCCCGACATCCGACTCTCGCAACATGAAGACAAGGCCGGCAGCGAAGAGGAGAAGGCCCAGTGCGAGGAAAAGGGCCGGGGTAAAGGACCCTGAGGGAGTCCGTAGAGCCGCCATGATGTAGACAAACACGACCGATGCCTGGCCGAAAAGTTGGATGAGGCCGTTGGAAGTGCCCTCCGGCGTCGGCCGCGTGATCTCGGCCGCATACTGCATGCCGATGGGCATGGCGCTGACGAGGAAAAAACCGAGCACGGAGACGGAGATGCACAGAACCGGGAAACCCGGGGCGAGGGTGAGACCGAGGAGTCCCGGCGCAGCCATCGCCATACCCAGGATCAGAAAGGGCCTGCGTCTGCGCAGTTTGTCCGAGAGGGGCGGGAGGAGCACCGCGCCGACCACACCGGCCACGAGCATCAGCGCCCCCAGGGTTCCGGCCGCCTCGGGACCTATGCCCCGCAGCCGGACGATGGCCTCGATCCAGGTTGCCACGCCGTTGAAGATGCCGATGCCGATGAAGGACACGGCGAGGTAGATGACAAAGGATGGCACCGTGAAGGCGTGTCTGAGGCCGTCGAGCATAAGTGCCCGTTCGTCCTCTCCCTCCGCGCAGGGCGGAGTGGGCGGCCCCTCCCGGGCGAAGACGACAAAGACCAGGGCCGAGAAGGCCGCCAAGGCTCCGTAGAGAAGCTGGATGCGCGGGATGGACATGCTCGCGGCAAGAAAGGGAGTCAGGACCATCCCGAGCGCCGTGCCGGCCAGGTTGGAGAGCGTGACCAGCCCGACTGCCGTCGCCCGCTCGTCGGCGGGAAACCACCGTGCAGGCACCTTGGTCCAGGCATTGAGAAGAAAAGGCTGGGCGGCGGCCACGCCGGCCGTGCCTGCGAGCGCCCAGCCGTAGCTCGCCCCAGCCAGGCCTCGCATGAGACCGAAGACGCCCATCACAATGACGCCGAGGCCCACGGCAAGCCTGAAACCCCAGGTGTCGATGGCCCAGGAGGCCGGAATGGAGAGCGGTATGAAGGCGAGCATGAACAGCATCGAAAAGAAACCTATCTGGAGGTCGCCGACGCCGTAGAACTTCGCGGCCTGGCCGGTGATCGGCGCATAGGAGATCCACAACACCTGGATGGTGAGGTTGACGAACATGAAGACCGCGAGGACGGCCCATCGATAGGGATACACCCGGTAGCTGCGCTCTTCCACCTCCGCCCTCCTCACCAGGCATCGAATGCATGGTATAGTGACATTCCGTGGCCTTCCGTGCCACGGAAATCGGCTGCCGCTGGAGAGACCATGGACAGCTCCCAAAGCAGAAGCCTTCGCTGGACACCGGTCTTCGAGCGCATACCTGAGGACAAGCGGCGCCGGGTGCTGGAGAGCGCCAAGCGATCGTTTGCCACCAAAGGATTCGCGGGTACCAACGTCAATCTGGTGGCCGAGGCCGCCGGCATCAGCGTCGGTTCGCTGTACCAGTACTTCCGCACCAAGGACGATCTCTTTCTCGCCCTCATAGACGAGTTCCATCTCCTGCTCGAGTCGACACTCGACGAGATAGTCTCGAGCGAGACCGGATTCTTCGGCAGGGTCGAGGCCATCCTGAGGGCGGCGATCCGTTCATCGCTCGAGGATCCCGACCTCGTGCGCCTGTATATCGCCTGCACGACCGACGAGCTCGCGCCGCTCTCGGGCCGGCTTTCGAACCGCATCGAGGGGATATCGGCCCAGCTCTACCGGGACATGGTGCGGAGCGCGCAGGAGCGCGGGGAGATCGACGCCGGAGCCGATCCGGCCGCGACGGCGTTCTGTCTCGACGACATCTTCCTCCTCGTGCAGTTTTCATACGGATCCGCCTACTACCGCGGGCGGCTGAAGACCTTCGTGGGCGCTTCCGCGCTCGAGGACCCCGAAAGCCTCGTGGCCTCGGTCATGCATTTCTTGCGCCGCGCCCTGAAACCCGACTGACACTGCTGCTCGGGCCGCGCATTGAGGCGGCTGAACAGCCCCTTGTTCCTAGTGTAGAGGCTCTTGAAGACCTCTAAGCGCTCGTCGTAGATGGCCGTCGACCGCGGATCAGGCTCGTAGGCCGCCGCCGGGGGGACAAAATCGGACGCATCGTCGAGCGAGTCGATCCACCCGAGGGCCGATGCGGAGAGGATGGCGGCGCCGAGGGCACCGACATTCTGCGGCGACTCCACGGTCTCCACGACCTCGCCCGTCGCGTCGGCGAGGATGCGGGCGATCGCCCTCGAGCGGGCCCCGCCGCCCACGAACCGCAACGGTCCGCGCGCAGGGACCTTGCGGCGCATGGCTTCCAGCTGCCAGCGGTTGTGGAGGGCGATACCCTCGGCGACGGCGCGGACAAGACAGCGCTTGCCGGTGTCCACACCGATGTTGAAGAAGATGCCCCGTGCGTCGGGGTTCTCGAAGGGCGAGCGGTTGCCGTGGAGCCAGGGAGTGAACATCACCCCTGCCGAGCCGGGCGCGCCGGCATCTATCGCCTCGTCGAGCAATTCGTAGAGCGAACCGTAGCGCGCATCCGGGTCCTCGGCCGCCGTCCGGGCCCCGAGATAGGCGCCGATCTCGTCGAGAACGAGGTGGTCGCGCACCCATTCCATGCATTTGCCCGAGGTCTCATGTTCGGAAATGTAGTTGTAGCGTCCCGGGACAGCTCCGATCACGGAAGCGATGAAGGACTCCGTGTCGACAACCCTCCGGTCGGTGACCGCGGACACCCACCCCGAGGTTCCCATGTAGACATGGGTCTGCCCCGGCAGCAGCGCCCCGGAACCCAGGGCGACGAGCGACAGGTCCCCGCCGCCACCGATCACGGGGATCCCCGCGACCAGCCCGAGATCGGCCGCCGCTCCGGGCAGAAGGCTTCCCATCACCTCCGCCGGTGCGACGACCTCGGGCAGATGCCGCGGATCCACCTCGAAGAGACTGCAGAGCCGGGCATTCCAGGAACCGAGACCGTTGCTGCCGACCCGCTCCGGCCTGGTGTCATACAGGAAGGTCGCGTTGGCCGAATCCGGAGTCATGGCGAAGCGTCCGGTGCAGCGGCCTGCGAGGTATTCCTTGGCATCGAGCCATTTTGCCACCCTGGCGAAGACCTCGGGCTCGTTGTCCCGCACCCAGTGGTATTTCCAGACGGGATCCTTGACGCTCGCCGAGACGCCCCCCGCGATGATCAACGAGGGGATGAGCCGCGCGGCATCCATGCCGCCGATGCGCAGGCCTCGTTCCATGAGCCTCTGGCGCTGGACCGTCCCGCGTTGATCCATGTAGCTCATCGCCGGCCGGAGGGCCCTGCCCGCTTCATCGACAAGGACGAGCCCCTGCATCTGGCAGCAGAAGGAGATCGCCCCGATCGAATCCGCCTCCATCCCGGCCGTATGGAGAACGCGCCTGGTCCCCTCGCCGAGGGCGGTCCACCAGCGTTCGGGATCCTGTTCCACGCCGCCGTTTGCAAGGAAGGAGAGCGGATATTCGCCGGTGGAACTGGCGACGAGCTCCATGCCGCCCGCACGGACGCGATACAGGCAGGTCTTGGCCCCCGTCGTCCCGATGTCGAAGCTGAGGAGCCTTCCCTCGTCGCGCGCGCGCACGCCGCTCATCCTGCCCGCTCCGGTCCCCGCCTCGAGTACTTGCGCAGGTACACTTCATGCATCAGCCGGGCTTCGAATCGGCCGAGCCGCTGTGCGCCGCCGAGGAACTCCGCCTCGATGAAGACCCTGCAGCCTTTCTCGACGATGGTCGCGCACAGCAGGGCCTCCGCCATGCTCCGACCGAGGGCGATGGCACCATGGTTGGCCATCAGCGCCGCCATCCTGCCGGAGAGCGCGCGGAGCACCCGCCGCGCCATGGACTTCGTTCCCGGTATCGCGTAGTCCGCGACGCGGAGACTCGGACCGACGATCTGCGCCAGATCGTCAAGGATGGGAGGCACCTCGCGTCGCACCGCAGCCATCGTGGACGCACTCTGCGAATGGGTGTGGACGATGGCCTGCACCTCCGGACGCCTGCGGTAGATTTCGAGGTGCAGCTCCTTCTCGGTGGAGGGTCTGCCACCTTCGGCCGTGCCCGTGAACAGGTCGACCATGACGACGTCCCCGGGTCCCATCGCGAGGTAGTCGAAACCGCTCGGCGATATGGCAATGCGCTCTCCGTCGCAGCGGAGGGACAGATTGCCCCAGGTGCCGGCGACCAGCCCCGACCTGACCATCTCGACTCCGGCCGAGCAGATGCCGGCCCGGGCCTCCGCCTCGGTCATCGGGCTGCCTCCGGTGCCGGAGCGATGTTGCGGAAGACCCGCTCGAAGCGCCCGATGGCGTCGTCGATGACCTCGTCGCTGTCGGCCGCGCTCGTGTACATGCGCGAGCCCGCCAGGGTGACAATGCCCTCGGCCATGTATGCCGAGCCGAACTCTTCCATGAGGAACTTGCGGGTCTTTATCTCGCCGAGCACCTTCAGGATGCGCAGGTAGTTCATGCGCACGAACATCGCGCCGACCGTCTCGAGGTGACAGATGGAGCCCTGGTTGTAGGCCACGATGGGCAGCCGCAGGCGGGAGATCAGCTCTGCAAGACCGGCGGTCAGGCGGTCTCCCGCGCGCCCGGCCACCGCGCAGGCGTCGCGGGCCTCGATGGCCTTGATCGTGAAGTAGCCTGCGGCGGCGCTCAGGGGGTTGGCGGCCATCGTGCCGCCGACATAGGCGCGCTTCTTTCCGCTTTCGAGTCCGGCGGCCATGCGAAGGATGAGATCACGCCTTCCCCCAAGCCCTCCGGCGGAGGGGTAGCCGCCCGCGACGATCTTGCCAAAGGCAGTGAGATCCGGCCGGACACCGAAATAGCCCTGTGCCCCCTCAAGGCCCACGCGGAAGGCCGTGACCACCTCGTCGAAGACCAGCAGCGCCCCGTATCGGTCGCAGAGCTCCCTGACGCCCCGATTGTACGCGTAATCCACGGGCCGGGTGCCGCTCTCCGGGCCCAAGGGTTCGATCAGGACGCAGGCCGTGCCCCCCCGGAGGCGGTTGAGCCAGAGCATGCGCTCGAGCGAGGCGAGGTCGTTGGGGAGGGCCTCGTCGGTGAGTCTCGTGCAGGACGCCGGGATACCGTGGGCTTCGAAGCGACCGGTGCGCGGGATCTTGAGGGAATAGACGAGCTGGTCGCTCCAGCCGTGATAGGCGCCGCCGATCTTGATCACGCGCCGCTTGCCGGTGGCCAGGCGTGCCACGCGGATGGCCGCCATGACCGCCTCCGTACCGGAACCCAGCATGCGGAACATCTCCACGGCAGGCATGTGCAGGCAAATCTCACGCGCGAGCTTGAGCTCGAACTCGTGGAAGAGACCGGTCGAGGGACCCACACGGTTGAGCAGCTCCACGACCTGGGAGCGAACCTCCGGGTCGTTGCCGCCGAGAATCGTAGGCCCGCCGGCCTGGAGGAAATCCACATAGCGGTGCCCGTCGATATCGTAGAGATACGCTCCCTCGCTCCGATCGATGACCAGGGGAAAGGGATAGTTGAACGCGAGATTGTGCTGGACGCCGCCGGGAATGAAGCGTTTGGCCTCCTCGACAAGAGCCTTGGAACGGGGGCAGTCCCGCTCGAAATACGAGAGATAGCTCGCCATGGCTCCCCGCTCGATCGCCAGCGCGGGCTGCGCCATGAGCCGCTCGAGCTGGTCGTAGACCTCCCGCGCTTCCACGTAGTGCGATAGGGCATATCCCATGGGAATCTCCTCATCGAGCTGGATCACGAGTGAGTAATCACTCATTCCATGATTGATCTCTTTTCTCATGCTGTCAACAAGAATCACTCCCCCCTCACCGTGTTCGCCGACTTATATGCGCCGTCGCGCTTTCCGAAAATGAAGCAAGGGGGAAACAGCATGAAGCGAAGCGTCGCCCTCTCCTCGCTCTCCGCCCTGGCCGCCCTGCCGAGCGAGACTCGCGAGTACCGCATCTACAAAGCGGCTCTTGAGAAAATGGATGCAGCGCCATCGGTCCGGGCCCTCGAGGATTGCATCGGCGAAGTCGAGGATGCGCTGGAGAACCTCCATCTCGCGCTCAGCGAACGCGGGCGGATGGCCTAGCGGCGTCCTCCGGTTTCCGCAGCGGACACTCAGTCGGTCGGTCCCGAATAGCGACGGAAGCCCCGGGTCCAGCCGAATGCCAGGACGGCACGGAGCCGGGGCAGCCGTGCGAGCATACCGAGGAGAAGATCGGCCACCCTGAGGATGACAAAACCGAGTGGAATCGAAAGGAGCAGGGCGCAGAGCCTGACCAGCGATCCGTGGGGAAGGTCCGGCAGCGCATACCGGGCGAGGGCCTCCAGCACGGAGCCATCGCTTCCGAGGAAGATTCCCGCCATGATGGCGACCCGGAGGAGGGAAGTCTGTATGGCGGCCCTCGGGCAGCGGTTGATGCAGCGCTGGCATCCTTCGCAGCGATAGGACCATGAAGGCCGGCCGCCGACCATGGTGATCGCCCCGGCGGGACAGAGTTGGGCACAGAGTCCACAGCCCGTGCAGGCTTCGTCGGCGGCATAGAGCATGGCCAGGGCGCGGCGCCCGAAAATCCGGTAGAGCCAGCCGAAGGGCCAGCCGACACCGAAGGCGAGCGCGCTGCAGCGGCGTCTCCGGAATCGCCCCGCGTCCAGATCCCCAGCAAGACCGATGAGGCGTGGTTCGAGGAGCGCAAGGATGGCCGCCCTCCGCCCCTCGTCCTGGGGCGAAAGTATCGAAGTTATGCTCTGCGGGTAGTCAAAGCTGTCGCGATGGACAACCTCCCAGCCCCGCCGCCGCAACATGCGCTCCGCCTGGGCGAGCGCCTGTCCTTCGTGGCCGTCGCGGAAGCGGAGGCTGATCCTTCCGTTCGTGGCGAGTACGGCCGCCCGGGGTTTCGCTGGGCGGCCCTCCCCTCCCCCGTCCTCGACCGAGGGAGCGCGGCCGAGCGCTGCCACGTAGGATGACACAATGCGGGGCAGCGACAGGGCGTAGACCGGAAACACCAGGACATCGAGATCACCCGGCCGCCGCGTGGCCCCGAAGCACGGATCCTCAGCGGCCCTCCGACCGGAGCCGAGTTCATGGAAGTGCGGCGCCCAGCCCTTTGCTTCCAGGAGGGAGGCGACCCGGCGGGCCAGGTGCAGACTGTTGCCGGTACCAGAAAAGACGTGGAGATAGAGCGAGCGCATCGAGGGGACTCCTCTCCTGTGGCGGTCAGGCCCCGCGAGCACCGATTATCCCATGCACGGCCGCTCGGTCAAGCTCCCCCAAGGCTGTGAAGACCTTGTGGGTCCACCCCGCCCCTGGCCACCAAGGCCGGAGCACAAAGAGACCGCCCTTTCGGGCGGTCTCTTTGTCGGGCATGGCGGCCTGCGGCTTCCATGCGCGACGGCGGGGGTTGCCTGGGGCAGCCCTCGCCGGTCTGTCGGGTTTCGCTTACACCACGCCCTGATCGAGCATGGCGTCGGCAACCTTGAGGAAGCCGGCGATGTTGGCGCCCGCGACGTAGTTGCCGGGCATGCCGTAGGCAGCGGCGGCGTCCACGCAGGACTTGTGGATGTTCTTCATGATGTTCTGGAGGTGGTGGTCCACTTCCTCGCGGCTCCAGCTCATGCGGAGGCTGTTCTGGGACATCTCGAGGCCGGAGGTGGCGACGCCGCCGGCGTTGGAGGCCTTGCCGGGGGAGTAGAGGATCTTCTTGTCGACGAAGAGATTCACGCCCTCGGGGACGGTGGGCATGTTCGAGCCCTCGCCCACGACGTAGATGCCGTTCTTGAGAAGGTTCTCGGCGTCCTTGAGGTTGATCTCGTTCTGCGTGGCGCTCGGGAAGGCGCACTGGGCCTTGTGGTCCCAAATGGGGTTGAAGCCCTTGGAGGCGTCATAGGGGATGTACTGGGCGCTCTTGAACTTGGTCGCGTATTCGGAGATGCGGCCGCGGCGGTTGTTCTTGAGGTCCATGACGAAGGCGAGCTTCTCGGCGTCGATGCCGGCCTCGTCATAAATGTGTCCGTCGGAATCGGAGAGGGTGACGACCTTGGCGCCGAGCTGGAGGAGCTTCTCGACGGTGTACTGGGCCACGTTGCCGGAGCCGGACACGAGGCAGGTCTTGCCCTTGAAGTTCTCGCCGCGGGTGGCGAGCATTTCCTGGGCGAAGTACACGCAGCCGTAGCCGGTGGCCTCGGGCCGGATGAGGGAGCCGCCCCACTTGAGTCCCTTGCCGGTGAGGACGCCGACGAACTCGTTGCGGACGCGCTTGTACTGGCCGAACATATAGCCGATCTCGCGACCTCCGACGCCGATGTCACCGGCGGGGACGTCGGTGAACTGGCCGATGTGGCGGCAGAGCTCGGTCATGAAGCTCTGGCAGAACTTCATCACTTCCATGTCGCTCTTGCCGTGGGGATCGAAGTCGGAGCCGCCCTTACCGCCGCCCATGGGGAGGGTGGTGAGGGAGTTCTTGAAGACCTGCTCGAAGGCCAGGAATTTGAGAATTCCGAGGTTGACGCTGGGATGGAAGCGGAGGCCGCCCTTATAGGGGCCGATGGCGCTGTTCATCTCGATGCGGAAGCCGCGGTTGACCTGGACCTTGCCCTGATCGTCGACCCACGGAACCCTGAACAGGAGCACGCGCTCCGGCTCAACGATGCGCTCAAGCAGGCGAGAAGCGCGGTACTCCGGATGT
>DATJQN010000080.1:0-4811 GCA_035505775.1 Rectinemataceae bacterium
CCCCGCATACTTGAAGTGCTTCAGCCGCTCCTCGGTGCGTATGAGATTGAGGACGACGGAGTGCGCCCGCGACATGCCACGCTCGATCGCGTCGTCCTGTTTCATCAGTTCGAACACGGCCGGATAGCCGAGCTTCCTGAACACCTCGCGCATGACGGCGATGTTCATGCCGGCGGGTTTGCCGTCCTTGAGATAGTTGTAGGGCGGCATGTTCTCGGCCACGACGTTGCCTCCCGCCGGGTAGCGTCCGAGGGACTCGCGCATGACCGCAGCGGTGCGGGCGTTCGTGAGGCCGAGGCGGGAGAGGAGGGACACGGTTCCGCGGATGCTCGACACGCTGTGACCCATGCGCTCCACGGCCTCGCCGTTCTCGTCGGCGAGCGAACGGACGCGCTTCATGGCCCCTTCGAGCTGGTCGGCCCGCCCTTCCATCTCGATCGACGAGGCGCTCACATTGCCCGTCTTCTCCTGGAGCGTGCCCAGGGTGTCGGTGATCCTGGAACTCCCCACTTTGATTTCCTCGGTGTCGCGGCGCATGTCCTCGAGACTCTCGCCCAGCTCCGACATGCCGCTGAAGACATCCCCGATGGAGGACGAAAGCCGCTCACCCGAGTCCTTCATGCCCTTGACCGTCTCCACGACGGTGCGCAGGTCCGCGCCCATCTTGACCGCGTTGTTGCGGGCATCCTCCGCCAGGGAACGGACCTCCCCCGCGACCACGGCGAAGCCCCTGCCGGCGTCCCCGGCGTGCGCCGCTTCTATCGCGGCGTTCATGGCGAGGAGATTGGTCTTCTCGGCGATGTCGTTGATGAGGGAGACGCTTTCGAGGACCACGTGGGCGGACTCGGCGACCACCTTGATCGAGTCGAGGGTCTTGCGGAGATCGGCGCCGCCCCGCTCGACGGTGCGTCCGAGATCCTCGGCCCGCTGGCGCTTCTCCACCGCCCCCGCCGCCAGGGCGTCCACCGAGTGGACGAACTCCTCGACCGCCGCGTTGGACTCCGACACCGCGTTCGACTGGTCGGCGACGAGCGCGGCGACATCGCGGGTGAAGCCCCGGATCTCGTCCACGGCCGATCCGACCTTGCGCATCTGGTCGACGAGATCGGCGTACTCCCCGCGCATGGTGTCCATGTCGCCCGCCATGCGCCCGACGGCGCCGTCGATGTCCCGGCTGCGGGCCGCCAGGTCGACGCCGATCTCCTCGCTCTGGAGGTTGGCGTTCTTGGCGTCGACCAC
Source organism: Rectinemataceae bacterium (assembly GCA_035505775.1). Taxonomy (GTDB): domain Bacteria; phylum Spirochaetota; class Spirochaetia; order Treponematales; family Rectinemataceae; genus JAJXZP01. The sequence goes on from DATJQN010000080.1 coordinate 1,240, forward strand.
GAAGTCGGACAGTTCGCGGAAGAACCCGTCCACGCGGCGCTGGAGCTCCGTCGGGGCGGCGCCGAACCGTCCCTCCTCGGCCAGTTCCTCGCGGCGCTCCGCTATCCGGTCGAAGACCGTCAGAACCCGGCCTTCGGCGCGGCGGCCCCGAACGGCCCCGAGAAGGCCGAGGATGGCGCCCAGAAGACCGGCGAGCGCCGCGAGACCGACAAGATAGGCGGGAAGGCTGAGCTGGGCACCGGTTCCGCCACGAAGACCCACGAACGCGGCTGCAGCCGCCACGGCGGCTAGGAGCGAGGATACTGAGGCCGCATAGAAGGCCCCACTGGCGGCACGGGACATCGGTCACCTCCCGGCAGCAAGGATAGCAGAAGTTGCCGATTGCACAAGTCGGAATTGCTCGGCCGAACAGCTTATGTCGGGATGCGGGCAGCCCGCCTACAGTCGGTGGGGCACGGAGCACCGGTCGCATCGGTGCCTGGAGGCGGGATTGGCCGCGAATCAGTCCTCGAGACCGGCCAGACCGCCCGTCTGGCTCTCATACATGCGCGCATAGATGCCGCGACCCCGCACGAGGCTCTCGTGGTTCCCGGATTCCACGATTCTGCCGCCGTCGATCACCATGATCCGGTCGGCGTCACGGATGGTCGAGAGCCGGTGCGCGATGATGAAACTCGTGCGGCCGCGCATGAGAGCGAGCATCGCCTCCTGGATGTGGAGCTCGGTCCTCGTGTCCACGCTGCTCGTCGCCTCGTCCAGAATCAGGATCGCCGGATCGGTGAGTATGGCCCGCGCAATGGCCAGGAGCTGCCGCTGTCCCTCGCTCAGGTTGCTGCCCGATTCGGTGAGGGGGCTGTCGTAGCCGCGCGGCAGGCGCCGGATGAACTGATCGGCATTCGCCATCCTGGACGCGCGGACCATCTCGCTCTCGTCGGCGTCAGGGTTTCCGTAGAGCAGGTTCTCGCGGATCGAGCCCGAAAAGAGGTAGGTGTCCTGCAGAACGATGCCGAAGCAGCGGCGCAGGCTGTCGCGCCGATAGGACTTAATGTCGATCCCGTCTATGAGGATCCGGCCCAGGCTCGGGTCGTAGAAACGCGCGAGGAGATTCACGATCGTCGTCTTGCCGGCCCCCGTGGGCCCGACAAGGGCGGTGACGCTGCCGGACGGGGCCTCGAAGTCGATGTCCCTGAGCACCGCGACATCGGGACGGTAGCCGAATCCGACGCCGGAGAAACGCACTTCGCCGCGCGCCCGGTCCAGGTCGATGGCGTCGGGTGGGTCGGCCGATTCCTCGGCTTCGTCCAGTATTTCGAATACCCGCTCCGCTCCTGCCACGGCCGTCTGCAGCGTGTTGTAGATGTTCGCCAGGTCGTTCAGCGGCCGGGCGAACTGCCGCGAATAGCCGATGAAGCTGGCGATCACTCCCACGGTCACGAGGCCCCGGACCGCGAGCGCCCCGCCGGCGAGGGCCACGGCCGCGAATCCGATGTTGTTGATCACGTTCATCAGGGGCATGATGAACCCCGACCAGACCTGCGCCTTCGTTCCGACCCTCCGCAGCCGCGCGTTGAGCGCCTCGAAGCGCTCGATGGAGGCCTCCTCCCTGCCGAAGGCCTTGACCACGTGAATGCCCGAGACGCTCTCCTCGATGTGGCCGTTCAGCGCGCCGAGGATGACCTGCTGTTCCTTGAACAGGACGCGCGTCTTTCGCGAGATGGTCCGCGTGAGCAGCAGCACGAGGGGCAGGGTCACCAGGGCGGCGAGCGTGAGTGGAGGGCTCAGGACGAGCATCATGACGAAGGAGCCGGCTATCGTGATCACCGTGGACATGAGCTGGGTGGTGGACTGCGAAATGGTTCCCGAGACGTTGTCGATGTCGTTGGCGAGGCGGCTCATGAGGTCGCCGTGGCTTCTCGTGTCGAAGAAGGAGATCGGCAGGTGCTGCAGCTTCGCGAAGAGAGCGCTGCGCAGGCTGTAGACGATCCGCTGGGAGGTGCCGGCCATGATGCGCAGCTGGGTGACGTTGACCGCGGCGTCCATGACATAGGCGGCGAGGAGCGCCGTGACCGCGGCCCCGAGGGCGCTGAAATCGACGCTGCCGCTCATGGCGTCTATGCAGCGGCCTATGAGCCAGGGCCCCAGCAGGACGAAACAGCCGCTCGCCGCGACCAGCGCGGCGACCAGGGCGAGGCTCCCGCGTTCCGGACCGAAGTACGACCACAGCCTGCGCAGCGTCCCGCGGGCATTCTTGGCCTTGACCGCGCCCTGGAGCCAGCGGGCTCCGCCGCCGGGCCCTCCCGCCGGACCGCCACCGGAGGCGCGGCCGACGCCGAAGGCAGGCAGGGTGGCCGGGGACTCGACCCGTCGCTCAGCCATGCCGGTTCCTCGTCCCACCGATCTGGGATCCGAAGATGTCACGGTAGACCGGGCAGCTCTCGACGAGTTCCCCGTGCCTGCCGGAGCCCACGAGGAGGCCGTCGTCGAGCACGAGAATCAGGTTGGACTCCCGTACTGACGAGATGCGCTGGGCCACGACAATGGTAGTCATCCGCCGGGAAAGGCGGCGCAGCGATTTCCTGATGGCCGCCTCGGTCACCGCATCCACGGCGCTCGTCGAGTCGTCCAGGATGAGGAGGTCCGGGCGGCGAACGATGGCGCGGGCAAGGGCGATGCGCTGCTTCTGCCCGCCGGAGAGATTGACCCCGCCCCTGCCCACCAGCGTGTCGTAGCCTTCGGGGAAGGAGCGTATGAACTCGTCGGCCTGGGAGGCTTCGGCCGCTGCCCTCACCTCCTCCAGGGTCGCGTCCTCCCGCCCCCACCTGATGTTCTCGAGAATGCTTCCCGTGAACAGAACGGTCTGCTGGGGAACGATCGCGATGCGCGACCGCAGGGAGGCCGTATCCAGACCGAGCACATCCCTGCCGTCCACGGTGACCCTCCCGACGGTTACCTCATAGAAACGCGGGATCAGGTTCACGAGGGTCGACTTGCCCGAACCCGTGGACCCGATTATCCCGAGACTCGCGCCCGCCGGGCAGTCGAAGCTGATGCCGTCCAGCACGAGCTCGCTCGCGCCTCCATAGGCGAAGGAAACAGCCTCGAACCCGAGGGCCATGCCTTCGCCCCGCCTCATGTGCGCGGAGCCGTCGGGGGCTTCGGGAGCGGGGGTGCCGGCACGAGGCCGCGGCGGGGGAGCGAGCAGCATGGCCTCCCCTATCCGCTCGGCCGAGGCGCGGGCCCGGGCGAACATCGTGAAGATGAAGGAGATCATCATCAGCGAGGACAGTATCTGCGTCATGTAGTTGACGAAGGCCACGACCTGCCCGAGCTTCATCCCCCCCTGCGACACCCGCCATCCGCCGAGCCACAGGACCACGACAATACCGACGTTCACCGTCAGAGAGATGGAGGGCGAGAATATCGCCATCACCCTCATCACCTTTGTCGTCGTCGTGGCGAGCTCGCGGTTCGACGAAGCGAAGCGGCCCGTCTCGTAGTCGAAGCGATTGAAAGCCTTGACGACCCTGACGCCCGCCAGGTACTCGCGGATGACGCCGTTCACCCGGTCGAGC
>DATJQN010000081.1:0-11097 GCA_035505775.1 Rectinemataceae bacterium
GCTGCGGCCGCGGCAGCGATTCAGGCGCTCTTCGACGGCAAGTTCGAGGAAGATTGAGGCGCGCCGTGACCTCGACGGTTCCATAGGTTCATGATCACCGAACCGGCCGGACCCCGACGAGCGCTGCCGGACCTGGCTTCCGTCCTGGCCGTCTACGTCCTGGTGGCACTCGGGACGTATCTCGTGGCACGGCAGATTCTGGGCGAGGCGCCCCAGTTCCCCGATCTCGAGGGCGGGCTTCCCCTTGCCGTGCTCGCCGTGCTTCCCCTCTCACTTCTCCTCGTGTTCGCCGCCCGGCTGCGAACCCTCATTCTCGACCTCCGGATCCGCCGCTACGGGGCTCGACTGCGCGTGCGGCTATCCCTGTACTTCCTCCTCGCGATCCTTGCCGCCTCCGTCCCCCAGGGGCTCTTTTTGATGCGTCTCGCCGTCCGGGCGCAGTCATCACAGGCCTCCGCGGAAGTGAGGGAGGCGCTCTCTTCCGGCGCAGCCCTTGCGCTTTCCTGGTACGACGAGGAACTTGGACGGCTGAGAAGAACCGCACTTGCGCTGCACGAGGCTATGGCCGGCCCCGCTCTCCGCCCCCGGGGGGCGACGGGAAACGCCTCCGCACTGCTGGCCTGGCTTCAGGACAGGGAACCATCCATCGAGGCGGTCCAGCTCTTCGACGCAACGGGTCCCGTCGACTTCGCCGGCTCCGAGGGAGCTCGATATGCAGGGACCCTGCCCCCCCTGACCGGAGACCAGGGAGGACAGCCGCTCCCGGCCTCGGCATCGGGGGGAATCAACCGCATCCGATATTCGGTGCCCTGGCCCTCGGACGGCGGTCATGGCTTTGCCGTGGTCACCCTCCGGCTTCCCGAAAACCTCGAACGCTCCGCCGAACTGCTGGGTAACGCATCGCGCACGGCGCAGCTCCTGGCGCCCTTTTCGAGGCGCTATGCCGAGCTCCTCGCGCTGCTCTACGCCTTCCTCGTGCTCCCCCTTCTCCTGATCGCGGCCCTGCTCGGCTTCGTCGCAGCCGACCTGGTCGCCGAACCGCTCGCCAGCCTCGAGAGCGCCACCAGGCAGGTCGCAAGCGGCGATTTCGGAGTGAGACTGATAGTCAAGGGCAGCGACGAGACCTCGAGACTCGTGAGCTCGTTCAACCGGATGCTCGACGACATCCAGCGCTATCGCTCCGCCGAGCTGATCAAGGAGAAGATCGACGCGTGGAAGGATATCGCACAACGTCTCGCCCACGAGCTCAAGAACCCGCTGACGCCGATCCGCCTGGCCGCGGAACGCGTGTTGCGTCGTTGGCATACCGAGCCGGGTCAGGCTCTCGAGATCCTCGAACCATCCATGATTGCGATCATCAAGGAAGTCGAGGGTATGGACGCGCTCCTCTCGGATTTCCGGTCTTTCGCATCGCTCCCCGAGCCCACCCGCGACTGGGTGGACCTTCAGATGCTGGTTCACGATGCCGTGGCGCTCTACGAGGCATCCTATCCGGACGTGGCCTTTCTCCTCGACGGAATACCCGCCGGGCTCTCCCTGAGGGTGGACGCGGCGGCCATCAAGCGCGCCCTGAGCAACCTCATTGCGAACGCGATAGATGCGATGGACGGGCGCGGCAGGGTCGAGATAGCCGCCGACCTTGTTAAGGCGGCGGATTCACGCTATTGTAGGCTCCGAATCAGGGATTCCGGCCGCGGCATCTCGCCGGCTATGGGGGGGCGCATCTTCTCCCCCTACTTCACCACGAAGGCAACCGGCACAGGATTGGGCCTACCCATCGTTGAGCGGATCGTTGCCGACCATGGGGGATCGATCCGCTTCGAGTCGGAGGAGGGAGCGGGGGCCACCTTCATCATGGACCTTCCCCTCGATCGTTGATTCCCCGGGAGTGCGCGGTGCAGCATGGCTAATATTCTGGTTGTCGACGACGAACCCGGCATCCGGACGACGGTCCGGGACATTCTCGAGGACGAGGGCCATCGCGTGCTGCTCGCCGAGGATGCCATTGTCGGTCTGGAGTTGCTCGAGCAGGAACGCCCCGACATGGTCGTGCTCGACGTATGGCTCCCGCGCATGGGCGGACTCGAGGCGCTCGCCGAGATCAGGCGCCGATGCCCCGACATCGAGATCGTGGTGGTCTCCGGCCACGGCACCATAGACATGGCCGTTCGCGCCCTCAAACTTGGCGCATTCGATTTCATCGAGAAGCCCCTTTCGATGGACCGCCTCCTCACTGCGGCGCGCAATGCGCTCAAAATGGGCGCACTCAGGAGAGAGAATGTCGCCCTGAGACACGCCGCGTTCTCGGTCGCCGCCGCGGAACCGATTATCGGCGCCTCCGCGGCCATCAATGACGTCCGCACCCTCGTACAGCAGGCGGCAGCGAGCGACGCACGTATCCTCATCACGGGCGAAAACGGGACCGGCAAAGAGCTCGTGGCCCGCAACGTCCACGCCGCGAGCCGCCGGGCGGACCGCCCCTTCGTCGAAGTGAACTGCGCCGCCATACCGGACGGCCTTCTCGAGAGCGAGCTCTTCGGCCATGAAAAAGGAGCCTTCACCGACGCGGTTTCCAGGAGAGCAGGGAGGTTCGAGACGGCGGACCACGGCACTCTCTTCCTGGACGAGGTTGCCGATCTCTCGCTCCCGGCCCAGGCCAAAGTTCTCCGGGTACTACAGGAAATGCGCTTTGAACGTCTCGGCTCCGAGAAGACCATCACGGTGGACGTGCGCGTGATCGCCGCCACCAACAAGGATATCCATGCCGAGGTGGCGGCCGGCCGATTCAGGGAGGATCTCTATTTCCGCCTGGCGGTCGTGCCGATACGCGTTCCTCCACTGCGCGAGCGGCCGGAGGACATTCCCGAGCTGTGCCGGCACTTCCTGGACAAGGCGGCTGCGGGGGGAGCCCCCGTGCGGGAAATCTCCCCCGAAGGCCTCGCTTTTCTCCGCTCCCGCCCTTGGCCGGGCAATGTACGAGAACTCGCCAATTTCATCGAACGGCTGGCAGTCCTGAGCGACGAACGGCAGGTCTCCGTCGAGACGGTGACCAGGGTGCTCGGCGAAGGCCATCGGAAAAAGTCCGAACGGCTCATCGCGGAGCGCTACAGCAGCATGAGCCTGGCCGAGGCGAAGGAGCTGTTCGAACGAGATTATCTTGTGCAAAAGCTTCGGGAGTGTGGTTATAATATGATCAAGACGGCGGAGACCGCGGGGATCAGTTCCAGCGGGCTCCACGCCAAGGTCAAGAAGTTCGATATCGAGCAAGAAAGATGAAGACACTCACGGTCCGACAGAAGGAAGTTCTTGATTCAATAGCCCATTACGTCGATGAGCATGCCTACCCGCCGACCATCCGTGAGATCGCCGAGTGCTTCTCCATCTCCGTGAAAGGAGCCTATGATCACGTCAAAGCCCTCGAAAAGAAGGGCTTCCTGAGATTGGGCGAGAATCGCTCCCGGGCGCTGGAACTTGTCCGTCGCGAGAAACCCGAACACACCGTGGTCGCACTCCCCCTCCTTGGTGCCGTGGCGGCGGGAAAACCCATTCTGGCGGACGAGAATTTCTCCGGTGTCGTGCATGTGCCCGCCGACATCGTCAGGACCAGCACCTGCTTCGCACTGTCGGTGCGCGGCGACAGCATGAAGGACGCGGGTATCTACCACGGCGACATCGCGGTGATCGAGCAGCGTCAGAGCGCTGACAACGGCGAAATAGTGGTCGCCATGATCGACGACTCGGTCACGCTCAAGCGCTTTTTTCGGGAGAACAATCGCGTCAAACTGGTGGCGGAGAACCCGGCCTATGCACCCATCTACACGCAGGACGTGCGGATCCTCGGAAGGCTGCGCGGCATCATCCGGAAGTATTGAGACGGGATGAAGCTGGAATCCGTCTACCTGCTCGCCGGACCTGAAACCGGGAAACGAGAGACATTCATCGCCGATCTTCGCCGGTCGATCGTCGAGATCGACGGCTCGCCGGCAGAAGAGCACCGCCTGTACGCACAGGAAAGCAGCGTCGGAGACCTGATCGGCCTCCTGCAGAACGGCTCCCTCTTTTCCGGCAGGAGACTTGTCGAATATCGCGGCGCCGAACTCATCAAGGGAAAGGATGAGCTCGGCGCCGTCATCCAATACGTCAAGAGCCCCTCGCCGGAAGCCGTCCTCCTCCTCGTGACGGAGCAGTTCTACGTGGAGCGCCAGCTTGAAGACGCCGTCGGGAAGGCTCGCAAGACCACCTTCTTCGAGATGTTCGAAAACGAGAAGCCTCGCTGGATAGAGCGCAGGCTTGGACAGCTCGGCCTCTCGATCGACAGCGCCGGCATCGGCTCCATCCTGGAACTCGTCGAAAACGACAGCGCCGCTCTCGAGTCGGCCTGTTCGCGACTCGCCCTGCTATTCCCTGCCGGCACGCGACTCTCCGAAACCGAGGTCGAGTCGGCGATCGCCCACAGCAAGCGGGAGGACGCTTTCAGTCTCTTCGAACGCATGGTTACCGGATCGCTTGCAGAGGCGCTCGACGTCCTCGATGCGGTTCTCGCCGACAGGCGGGGCGATGCTGTCCAGATCGTCTCGGCCCTGATCTGGAGCTTTCGCAGAATGCAGCGATTGCACATCGCCCTGAAGGAGGGCGATGGTTTCGAGGCAGCCTGCATGAAGCTCCAGATCCGCAGCAAGTCGCTGCAGCGCCAGAGCCGGTCGGCCATCGAGCGCTACAGCCTGGGCGACTGTGAGCGCATCGTCCTGCTCGCTTCCGATTTCGATGCCAGGGTGCGGGCGCTGGGATCCATTTTCGAGCGCAGCCTCCTCCAGCTGCTGGTCTACGGGATCATGGAACGACACGGACGACTGAATCTCACGGCAAAGACGGGCGCTGCCCCGGGCCGCAGCCTGGCCTGGTAGGGCGCCCCCGGAGACGGAGGCTGCGACTAAGGCCCGGCGACATCGAGAATCAGGGTTTCGTAGCTTCCCAGGGTCAGAACCCCCGGATCGAGTGCCGCGCCACTCTCGCGCCTGGAACCGAGAAGGACTCTTCCCCCCGGCTGATCGGGGAGTCTGATCTCCCGCGATCCGAAATTCAGCAGCACCCGCACTGAACCCTCCTCGCGACACGCACCGTCAGGCAGCCGCTCGAAGGCCAGCAGTCGAGGGTCGAGCTCGAGGAAGCGAATTCCGCCGCATCGAAGCAGGCTGCTCTTCCTCCGCAGCGCGAGAAGACTTCTGTACCAGTTCAAAAGCGAATCGGGATCGGCGCGCTGAAGCTCGACATTTTTCCGGTCATGGTCTGGATTGACCGGGAGCCAGCTCGTGCCGGCTCGCGTGAATCCTGCCTGCGGACCGGAGTCCCACTGCATCGGCGTCCGCTCCGGGTCCCGCCCGACATGGGCGAGTGGCCAGGTCTTCAGGCCGAGCGGATCCCGCAACCGCCGGCGCTTGATGCGCACGCAGGTCATGCCGATCTCCTCTCCGTAGTAAAGAAACGGGGCGCCGCGCAGCGTCAGGAGGAGGGCGGCCGCTGTTGCGGCCCGTGCACGGGATTCCGCCTCGGTGCGCCCGCGGTAGCGCCAGAAATGCCTCGGCTGATCGTGGTTGCTCAGCGTCAGGGTAGGCCAAGCGCCGGCCGGCAGGGCGTCATACCAGCGCAGCGCGGCATGCCGGAAAGATGCTGCATTCCAGGGCTGGAGTAAAAAGTCGAAATTGAAGGCGAGGTGAAGCTCGTCGTCATGCGTGCCGTAACAGCTCGACGCGAGCTCGGCGTCCTGTCCGTACGGTTCAGCGATGAGAACGCGCTCGCCGTGCCTATCCGCCCTCTCCCGCATCTCGCGAAATATCTCATGCACTTCCGGGCGGTTGCGATCGTAGAGATGCTTCTGGAAAAAATCAGGTACCGGCAGCGCAGAAAACGGGTTGGATCTCAGCCGCTCATCCTTGATGTACGCCGTGGCCACGTCCAGCCTGAAGCCATCCACTCCCCGCTCGTACCAATACTCCATCACGCCATAGATGGCCTCCCGAAGCTCCCGGTTGCGCCAATTGAACTCGGGTTGATGCCTCGTGAAGGTCCCGAGATAGCGTTCGCCGGTCGCGACATTCCGATGCCAGGCGCTTCCCAGCTCGAATACGGCTTTCCAGTTGTTCGGAGCGGAACCGCGGTCGTCCACCCACAGGTACCAGGGGTGCCGTGGACTCGATCTCGAACCCCGCGCCTCGACAAACCAGGGGTGCTGATCCGAACTGTGATTCACAACGAGATCGAGAATGATGCGTATTTTGCGGTCCTTGGCCGCCGCCAGCAGACTCGTGAAGTCATCGAGGCTGCCGAAGAGCGGGTCCACATCCCGGTAGTCGGCCACATCGTAGCCGAAGTCCTTCATGGGGCTCCGGAAGAAGGGCGAGATCCAGAGCGCATCGATGCCGAGGCTCTCGAGATAGTCGAGTTTCGATTCTATGCCCGCCAGATCGCCGATGCCGTCCCCGTTGAGATCAATGAAGCTCCAGGGATAGATCTGATAGAAAACGGCATTCTTCCACCACGGCATCGTTCCGCCTCCGGGTTCGGCATAGGGCCCGCGGGCCGCCGCCAACGGGAGTGTCTGTGCTGTTCTGGCAGGTTGTTGAGATGCTTCGAGCATTTCAACGACCCGCTAGTTGATGAGCTCCACGTCTATATCTCTCGCAGTCCGGGCCTGGCAGGCCAGGCGAACCACACTCCCCGGAGCGGACTCCCCCGGCAGGACACTCGCCGCCAGGCGCTCGGCCTCCGCCCGGCCCACGGGTGAAAGGCCGGAGCCTTCGCCCAGAACGCGCAGGCGACAGGTTCCGCATTGGGCATGTCCACCGCAGTCGTGCCTGACGCGCACGCCGGCGCGAAGCAGCGCGTTGAGAATGGACAGGTGCGTCGCCGTGGGAGCGCGCAACTCGAGCCCGTCCTCGCCCCTCCGGTTGAGGACACGGATGAAGGCCACCGTCAATCCGCCACGCTCACCCGGTCTCGCCCCGTCTGCTTTGAGCGGTAGAGAGCCCTGTCGGCCCTGTCGATGAGCGACTTGCCCGAGACGTCGCGTGAGGGCTCGTACTGGGCCACCCCCACCGACACGGTGACCGTGAGCCGCTTGCCCTCGTATTCGGTGGGCGTGGAAGCCACGCTCCGGCGGATGCGCTCCGCGATCGCCCGGCTCCTGTCCCTGTCGGCGTCGGGCAACAGCACACAGAACTCCTCGCCGCCGTAGCGGGCGGCGAGGTCCTGCCCCCGGATGCTTCCCTGAAGGACGCGCGCCACCTGCTTCAGAACCGCGTCGCCGCAGCTGTGGCCATAGGTGTCGTTGAATTTCTTGAAGAAATCGATGTCGATCATGACCACCGACAGCGGACGCCCGTTGATGGCCGAGGATTCCATCCGCTCGAGCAGCACCGTGTAGAAATAGTGCTTGAGCCGGAGCCTGGTCATCATGTCCGTCGTGGTCATCTCGAACAGGAAGGCATTGTTGATGGCGATGGCCGCGAGCGACGCCAGGTTGAGGATGTACTCCCGTTCGTTCACTTCGAACGCGGAATCGTCGATGCGCTCGCCAAGGACGAGGATGCCGTTTATCACGCCCTTGGCCTTGAGCGGCACGATGAGACTGGGCTCGAGTGAAGCCAGGCCCTCGATGCCCCGGATGGACCCGATCCGCTGGCGGATATCGTTAAGCGAATAGCAGCCGTACTGCCGCGTGAACAATTTGATGACAGGATGGTCCTCGGCGATCGAATAATCCATTTCATGATCGATCTCGAAACCCTTGTAATTACGGTGGAAACTGAAATAGGTGGTATCCAGGCCCTTGCGCGCGAAAAGTCCCGCCTTCACGACCTTCATCTGACCCATGATGGTGAAGAGGATCGAATCGATGAGAATATGATAGTCGAGGGTCGAATTGAGACTCTTCGACACTTCCAGCAGCTGCCGAAGGTCGAAGATCTGCTTCTCGTACTCTTCCCGGACAAAATCGATATTCACGGCATCAGACATCGCGCGACGCCCCTCCGCTGCTGGCCATATTAAGTATAGCCATCCTCCGGTGCTCCGCCAGCCTGCAACTCCGGGAGGAACGGCGGTAGCCGGCGCCGAGCCCGGAGCTGCTGTCCCGGCCGTCTATGAGGCCGCGGCAACCGCGCGAACGCCGTTGGCAAAGAGCTCCAGTGCGGGACGGTCCGAGGTCCCGTGGCGACGATGCGGATGATTCTCGGGAACGAGGAAGGCCTCGGGATGAGGCATGAGTCCGAGTATTCTGCCGCTCGGATCACAGATTCCCGCGATATCGTTGACCGATCCGTTGGGATTGGACTGCGGCGTGTAGCGCAGGGCGACAAGGCCCCCCGCTTCAAGCGACTGAAGCACCGTTGTATCGCGCGTCACGAAGCGTCCCTCTCCGTGACGGACCGGGAGCATGCGATCCTCGACTCCCGTGGTCCAGACGCAGGGGCCGTTGCGTTCGAATCGCACATCCACCCAGCCGTCCACGAAGCTGCCCGAGCTGTTGTGCGTCAGCGTGACCTGTCTCTCGAGTCCGGAGCCTCCGCCGGGAAGAATCCCGATCTTGGTCAGGACCTGAAAGCCGTTGCAGATGCCCAGTATGGCTCCACCACGCGCAACGAAGCCCGCCAGCGCCGGACCGAGACTGCGCCGGCATAGGAGGGCTACGACCTGCCCGGATCCCAGGTGGTCGCCAAATGAGAAGCCGCCGGGGAAGGCCAGAATTCCGGCGCGATCAAGAAGGCCCGGCTCCGCGAGGAGATCCGACAGATGGACTCTCTCGACAGTCGACCCCACCATCCGGAAGGCCTCCGCGAGTTCGGCGTCGGCGTTGAATCCATAGCCTCCCAGCACGATCGTCAGTGGCTTCATCACTCACCTCATCAGACGATGGCCGTCTTGAATGCCTGCTCGATGTGCGCAAGCTCGACATCGACCAGAACCGCCGAGTGCAGCGAGATGCGGAGACGGGGTTCAGCCGTCACCCTCCCGATCAACACGGTCGATCGATCCCGCATGCTCGCCTCGAACCGCTCCCGGTCCTCGGCTCGTATGGTGACAAGGAATCTGCCGGTATCCTCGGCAAAGAGAAGCGCCCCCGCATCCGCCCTGTGCGAGCCCTGGGCGCCCGCCACGGCGTCGAGATTCAGCGCGGCGCCCAGCTTGCCGCCCAGGCAGGATTCCGCGATCGCCACGGCGAGTCCTCCATCCGAAAGATCATGACATGAACGCACAACCCGTCCCGACAGGACCCTGGCCACGGAGTCGTAAAGGATCTTGTGTCGCCGTGGCTCGGGCACCGGGCACTGTCCCAGATTCGCCGCCCGGCCCCGCATCGAGCCCCAGACTCGTTCCGCCATCGAAGCACCCAGCCGATTCCCCGTCTCGCCGAGCAGGTAGATGAGATCGCCATCGTCCAGAAAATCCGTGGACAGCGCCTTGCGACAGTCGTCGATCACGCCCACCAGCGTCACGAGCAGGGTCGGCCGGATCGAAATCTTGCGCCCACCGGCGAACGCGTCGTTCTTCATGGAATCCTTGCCCGAGACCAGGGGGAGGCCGTAGGCGAGACAGGCTTCCTTCAGGCCCTCGCAGGCCCGAACCAACTGAGCCAGTTTCTGCGCTCCGTCGGGGTTGTCCGGGGAGCGGACCGGGTCCGGCCAGCAGAAATTGTCGAGCGCCACGGCCCGGGCGGGATCTCCCCCAAGCGCGATGTGCGCCCGGTAGGCTTCGTCCACCGCAGCCATGGCCATGATCCGGGTGTCATGGCGCGAGAGTCGCGGGCAGATGCCGTGAGTCACCGTCAATCCACGCCACGAGCCGTAGAGCGGCTTGAGCACCGCTCCGTCGCTCGGCGCATCCCGACCTCTGCCGGTAAAGGGCTTTTCGATCGAGATTCCCTTCACCTCATGGTCGTACTGGCGGACGAGGGCTTCCTTGGATGCGACATTCGGCTCGGCGAGGATAGCGAGGAGGAGCCCGTTCCAATCGGCGGTTTCGGGGAGAAGGTCGAGCGCCGGGCTGGTAGGCGGCACCCACTCAGCCTCGAGCTTCATTCGCGGCAGTCCCTCGTGAAGGAAGCCGAGATCGATGAGGGCGACAGTCCTGCCTCCCGACCTGATCTCGACGGCACCGGACTCGGTGAACTGCCCGACGACACTCGCTTCCACGCCCCTTCGCCGTGCCAGCTCGAGCAGGGGGCCGAGCGTCTGCGGAAGCACCGCGAGGCTCATGCGCTCCTGGCTTTCCGAGACCAGAATCTCCCAGGGCGCGAGCCCGCTGTATTTGAGCGGGCAGGCGTCGAGATCGATGATGACGCCGCCCGCCAGGGCCGCCATCTCCCCAAGACTCGAGGAGAGTCCTCCCGCCCCGTTGTCAGTGATACCCTGATAGAGTCCGAGATCGCGAGCCTCGATCAGGAAGTCCGTCATTCGTTTCTGGATGATGGGATCCCCGATCTGGACCGCTGAGGCCGGGCTCGACTCGTCAAGCGCCAGGCTCGAGAATGTGGCGCCATGTATGCCGTCCTTCCCGATCCGTCCCCCCAGCATGACCGCGACCATCCCGGGCTCGACGCGTTTCTCCCATGATGCGCCGCCCCGGATGGAAAGGGGGAGCATGCCTGCCGTCCCGCAGAACACGAGCGGCTTGCCAAGGTAACTTTCGTCAAAGACGAAGGCGCCCGCCGCGACCGGGATGCCGGATTGGTTGCCGCCGTCGACGATGCCCCGATGCACACCACGCAGCAGTTCCCGGGGTCTGAGCAATCCGGCCGGCACATCCGCGTCGGGAGTGTCCGGCGGGGCGAAGCACAGCACATTCGTGTTGAAAAGCGGAAGGGCACCAAGCCCGGTGCCGAGGATGTCGCGATTGACGCCCACGATGCCGGTGATCGCACCGCCGTAAGGGTCGAGGGCCGAAGGTGAATTGTGGGTCTCCGCTTTGACGCAGACAGCCCACTGATCGTCAAACCGGAAGACGCCGGCATTGTCCGTGAACACGGAAAGCAGGTCGGATCGGTATCCGTTGAGTTCCTCGGTGGTCGCGCGAATGTAGGTGGCAAACAACGACACAATTTCG
>DATJQN010000082.1:0-8989 GCA_035505775.1 Rectinemataceae bacterium
GATGAAGCTCCACGTGAGGGTTCTCGGAGTGGCACTGGCGGCGGCCGCCTTATGGAGCTCCGGGGGAATCGCGATCGGGCAGGCCGCCCCGGTCGGGGCGGCAGCCGGCGCGGCGCCGGCCGCCGCCGTAGGGTCGAACGCGGCAGCGGCCGGCCCCGCGGATGCGAACGCTCAGAAGCGCCGCGACACGATACGGTACGGCATCGACTCCGAGATCATGGACCTCATCTCGAGCCTCGACTCGGAGAAGAATGCGGCCTTCAACGACGATCTCGAAAGCGTGCTGGAACAGTCCCGAAGTCCACGCTTGCGCGCCGCCATACTCGGACTTTTCGGCGATCTGGAATGGAAGGGGGCGGAGAAGGCGGCCTTGGACATCGTGGACAACCGGGACCTGAACGATGCATCGCTTGTGTACGCCGCCCTGGCCTACCTCGGCGTCATCCGTTCCAAGGAGGCGCTGCGCTTTTCCGCTGCGCTCGTGAAGGAGGACAACAAAAAGCTCCTTCCGGCGCTGATCGCTCTCATGGGGCGGGCAGGAGGCAGCGCGGAGGAAGACCAGCTGCTCGGCTGGTTCGACAGTGACAGCTTCGACCCAAACCTTAAAGAGGCCACCATAAAGGCGCTCGGAGAGATCGGTTCGGCGAAATCCGCGAGCCGCCTGGACACCTTCATCGTGGATCCCGATTCCGGCAAGGCCGGCCGCATATTTGCCTGTCAGTCCCTGGCGAAAATCAAGGACCCGACATCCGTGGCCTCGCTCGTAAAGGTGGCCAACGCCGACGACCCCAATGTCCGCGCGGCAGCGGTGGAAGCCCTGGGTTCATTTACCGGAGCGGAGGCCGAAAACGCCATCGTACAGGCGCTGCGGGACTCTTATGTCGGTGTGCGGATCGCCGCATGCAGGGCGGCGGGCGCGCGGGCCATAGCGGCGGCCTTGCCCTATCTGCGCTACAAGGCCACGAGCGACCCGGAGGTCGCCGTCAAGACGGAAGCATTGAAGGCGCTGGCTGCGCTGGGTGCGCCTGCCTTTGCCTTCCTCCGCGAGCGCATGAACGATGAAAAGGAGAGCGATCCTGTCCGCACCCAGTGCTTCGGCATACTGCTCCGGAAAGATGCGGCGGGGTCCATGCATGAGCTCGAGACCCTGCTGGTCAGACTCTCCACGGCGCCGGACCGGGGGCTGTACACCTCCTTTGCGCGGGAAGTGGCAAATGCCGCGGACGCGCCGGGGGCGGGGAACCTTGCCAGGATTCTGCTTTCAGACAAGGATTTTCTCATACGAATCGCCGGGATCGAGTGGATACGGAAAAACAAGGCGACGGCGCTGCGGCCGGAGCTGCAACGCCTCGCTGACAGTGACCCTTCGGAACAGATCAGGAAGCGGGCGGCCGAGGCCCTCGCTTCGTTCTGAGCGGGATTCAGTCCTCGGTCGTGACGAAGAGACCGGGCGCCTCAATGCAGTGGAGGAGCCTGTTCATCTTGTCGGCCGGCCGCTCGTAGCGATGGAAGCTGAGCACGAGCGGGTAGCCCCGACGACCCTGCAGATGGATATCCCTACCGAGACAGTCTTCGATGACGGCGGCCCCCTCCGGGAAGAACTCCGGCCGCAGCGGCACCACCGCGAGCTTCTCGCCGTCGAAATGCAGCTCGGCGATGCGATGCGGCATCGGAACCAGGAAGATCAGGAAGTCGCTCCTGCCTCCGCCAAGGCTCCGCGAGGTCCCGGCGTGAAGCTCGTGAACGTTTCGCAGACCGATATGCTGATTCTGGCCGTCGACCCTGAGCTCGACGCTGATAGTGCCGGCCTTGAGGACTCGCGGGACATAGGCGTTCGCCGCCGCAGGGGCCGCAGTCTCCTTGGAAGCCAGGGCGAGCTGGACGGCGGCGCCGGGGGCGCGCCGCGAGGCTGCCTCCGCGAGGAGGGCGGCTTCGCGCTCCGCCGCGGCGCGTTTGGCGGCGGCGAGTTCCGCCGCACTGGGCAGCACCGAGGAGCCGGGCTCGCTGGGGCCGGCTTTGGCCAGAACTGGCGCTGACTTCCGGCCCGCCTCCGCAAGAAGCTCCGCCTGGCGGGCGGCCTCCGCCTCCCGCGCGCTCCGTCGTGACCCCGCGGAATCCGCGAGGAGGGCGGCGGCGTCGGCTCCGACCGGCGCAGTGGCGCCGGCAGGAATGGCGGGAGCTCGTGGGCGCGCCCCGACTCCCGCGCTCTCCATGACGGCCGCGACGACCGGCGCCTCCGAACCGCGCCGCGGAATCCTGCGCAGGAGGACTATGGCGAGGAAGACGAGGAAGAGCCCGATGGCCACAATCGCAAGGAAGAGGACGATGCGGGCTCCCGACCGGAAGAGGGCGGCAAGGGGATTGCGCTCAAGGGTCAGGGACACCAGTCCGTGCTGCGGGTTGACTCGCAGGCCGCCGGCAAAGCCAAGCGTCAGGTCGAGTTGCTCATGGCCCTGCGCCAGGCTGTCGGGGAGGAGGACCGATACGTCCATGGTCCCGGTTTTCCCCGACTGGAGTGTCAGGAAGGATTTCTTCGCAAGCACGTCGATGTCGCCGAGCCGGAGCCGGTCGAGCTCGAGCCCGAGGGTGGTTTCGGAAGGGTTGCTGACCTTGAGCGGGAAGCTGAACGCATAGTCGCGCTTTCCGAGCTCGGCGGGGAACTCGACACGGGGCAGCGAGAGACTCCTGATGGCGATGTCGGCCTTGTCCTCCGGACTGAAGCTCGACACCGAGGCGCCCAGGGCCTTGGCGGCCTCGTCGATGTACGACTGGCCGCCCTTGGCCTCCGAGGCCGAGACCTGGCTGGGATTGAGCCCCGCGGCGGGGTTGGAGCCGGGCGGCAGCAGGGGGAGCTTTATGAAATGCACCGGCCAACCATTGGCTCGTATCTTTGCCGCGGTGGCATCGATCACGGCGCCGACCTTTTCCGGCGGCATGCCGTATGTCAGTGAGCCTTCGGGAGGGTTGTTGATGCCGTCGGTGATGACGACCACGACCTTCTGGCGGCTCTCCGGGAGATCGGAGAGGTACTGGTAGAGGTATGCCAGGGCCCCGGCAAAATCGCTGTGGCGGGCGAGCGGGTAGAGGAGGTAGAGTCGGCCGAGGAATGACTTGACGCTGGCATCGTCGACGACTTTCTCGGAGATCTCCACCTGCGTCGTGTCGCCGAAGGAGAGGAGGTGAAAGGTGTCTCCGAGTCTCAGGTAGTCGCGGACGACGGATGTTACGACGAAGTCCGTCACGTCGGAGAAATAGGGGAGGATACTCTGCGAGACGTCGAGTAGAACTACGACGTCGGCCGGGTCCTCCTCGCCTCCCACTGTCGAGCCCGCGGCGCTGAGGCCGAGCGGAGCCGCGGCAATGAAAGCCGCGAGAAGGGCCGCTGTGACGCACCGTGTACGCATGTTATCGCCCTCCCTCGGCGGCACCTAGAGCTTGGCCGCCTCAATGCGCTCTACCGTATACTGGAACTTGCGATCATGGATCGTGAAATTGAGATGCTCGCCCGCCTTGTGATTGAGGAGCTTTTTGCCCAGGGGCGAGAGATAGGATATCACGTTATTGGAAGGATCGGACTCCCAGGGACCGAGGATCGTATAGACCTCGGGCTCTGACGTGAGATCGTTGCGCAGCGTCACGACAGTGCCGAAGTTGATCTTGCCGACCGAAATCGAGGACTTGTCGAAGAGCTGGGCCCGCTCGATCTCGTTCTTGAGCTTGGCCACCTTCGCATTGATCTCGTCCTGCTTCTCCTTGGCCGCCTTGTATTCGGCGTTTTCCCGGAGGTCGCCGAGGGAGAGCGCGTAGGCGATTTCCTTCTGGTTGGCGGGCACTTCCTCGTCCAGGATCTGAGTCAGGAGACGCTGCTTTTCCTCGTACTTCTCCGCCGTCACCATGAGGCCGCGGGAGACGACCTGCTTTTCCTCCTCGCCGCCGAACTTGAACTCCGGCCACTTTTCCATGATCTTGCGGCGGAGGGACAGCTTTATGGCGGGATCGAGGTCCTTCACTTCGCTCACGAGCGTGTAGACCCGCTCGATGTTCTCCGGCGCCGACTCGACGAGGAAGGCCTCGAGTGCGGAATCCTTGAAGAGGATGGTCTGCACCTGCTTGTTGATCTTGCGGTTCTCGGTCGTGTCGCGATGGCTTTCGATTTCCTTGAACGAAATGTCGAGAATGTGCACGAGGGTGATCAGAATCTTCTCGTAGGCCACGCCGAGCTCGGCGAACCAGGGCTCGTCCCTGAGATTCTTCACGACCCAGATGAAGGCTTCCCGGTGGTCGCGGTAGTTCTCGATCACGTCGATGGCCATGCGCTTGAGCTTGTCCTCGTGCCCGGCCGATTTCAGGGTCTCGAGCATGTTTGCGTTGAGGGAGTAGGGGAATATCCTGATATACACGTCGGCCCAGTCGGGTATGAAATTCTTGATGTGCAGGAGGAAGGATCGTCGGAGCTCCGCATCCTTTATTCCGTCGTAGATCGAGACAGGGTCCTCGATCTCGTCGAACAGCTCGGGAAATCCGACTGTCGTGGCGGACTTCAGGTGCGGATATTTGGCCGAGAGCTCTTTCAGGAAGAGATACGAAGCCATGACCGATTCGTTGACCTGCTGGTAGGATCGCACGAAACCCACGAAGAAACCGAACATCTCGGTGAAGAACTCCGAATCCGGCTCGCCGGACTCGAGAAAGTCGCGGAGATACTGGACCCTCGAGAAAAAGTTCTTCTCGGCCTTGAACTGGTTGTAGACCTTTTCCTCGAAGGAGAGGGGGCGGTCCCGCACGATGAAGGTGGCGATATCGTCGGCGGCATTGCCGAAGATCGGATCGGTCTTGAGGAACTCCCGGGCCTTGGAGCTCCAGGAATTCCATTCGCTGGCGGTGAGCACCGAAGGCACCAGCTCGGACTTGATCCGCTTGAGATCCGCCCGGTTGTCGAAGCTCTTGATTATGGTGCGCAGGGCCCAGGCGGGCTCGGTCTTGACCTTGTCGCGCAGCTTGTCCTTGCTCCAAATCGCCTTGAGCACCCAGATATGATCCTTGGAGAGTGTGGTCAGGCTGTCTATGGCCATCTTGAGCGACATCTTGTGTCCGCGGCTCTTCGCGAAATCGATGACTATGTCGTCGCCCTTTATGCTCGAGATGCGGCCTATGTTCCAGGTTCGGTGATAGACGAAGTTGCCCGCATCAAAGGCGATGTGCTTCTCGAAGTCGGCCATGGCCTCGTGCATGGCCCGGTAGGACTGCGTGATGTTCGACAGGCGGATGTAGTCCTCGAGGTGCGAGTGCTCCTTGTACTTCCCCTTGTAGCATTCCACCACTTCCTTGCGAAGCGAGGGGTTCTTCTCGTCGTAGTCGATGATGACGCGCAGAATGTCGAGGGCCGTGTTCCAGTCCTCCTCGGCCTTGTAGTGCCGATACAGATCGAAGAGAAGACCGGCAGCCTTGTCCTCGGAGATCTGCTTCGCGATCTTGCGCTGGACATGGAGGAAGAAGTCGATGTCCTGGGGACAGTACTCCAGGAGCTTGGTCCAAATCTCCTTGACGTTGGAGCCGAGTCCCTTGTTGATGAAGCGGTGGAGCGCCTTCTTGTAGAAGTCGATGGCCTCCTCGGTGCGCCCTTCCTTTTCCCGGCGCTCCGCGAGGGCCTTGACGATGTCCGATTCCTCGTAGTCGACGCGGATGAGCCGTTCCCAGACAAGATACTTGTCCTCGCTCCGCTCCTCGCTCTCATAGCAGTCGGCGAGCCGTCTCAGGGCGGTTCTGTTCTCCCCGAAATCCAGCATGCGCTGGCAGATGAACTCCACGATGTTCCAGCGCTTGTTGTCCGCGAAGATGTCGATGAGCGACACCATGGCCGAGTCGTCGATCTGCTGCCGCATCAGGGAAATGACGCCGGAGATGTAAAGAGCGATGATGCTCGTCTTGGTATGGGTAAGGTGCTCGTCGCAGATCGACTTGAGCTCGTCGCTGACCTTGTCGCGCATGGCGTCCTGGAGAATGGCGTCGAGCTCCTTGAGGTTGGACACCGAATAGGCGCTGAGCGCGGCGCGGGTCCACTTCTCCTCATTGAGCATGTCCTGGACTTTTTGGGCGAGCTGCGATTCGGCCATTGTGGTCTCCTCTCCTAGGCTGTGTACTGCTTGTAGATCGACGGGTCGAGCAGCCTGACCTTGAGCAGTATCTCGTCGATCCTGGCGCGATCTTCCTTTGCCGCAATGCAATGGTCGATGAGCCAGAAGTATCTGTTTATGAGCCGGGGCACGACGAGGGCGCGATCTTCTCCGCCGTCCTTTGCCTCGTTCTCGAGCTGGTAGATCGATTGTCTGAGCTTGCCGATCTCGACAGCCTTCAATTCCCGCTTGACGCTGAACACGCCGAGCAGGGCACCGTAAACCGGTATCCACTCGAGGAGTTCGGCGCCCCGAAAACCGAGTTCGCCCACCTTCGCGATCAGCCGTCGTATCATCTCGGACTCGAGCAGGTCGATGTCGATCTTCTGCGGCCCCAGATAGAATGCCTCGCGAAAGAGCGCTTTGGACGCCCGGGCCTCGCCGCCGAGCGCGTAGGTGTCCGCAAGCTCGGCCAGCACCTCGGCGTCCTCCCGCCGCTCTCGGGCCGCCGCCTCGAGCTGCTTGAGCGCGGAGTCGTAGTCGCCGGCGCCCTTGTGGCAACGGCCGACCCGGAGGGCGAGCTCCGCCTCGTGCGACTCCTTGTCCTCGGGCTGCAGGGCCCGGTACTGGGCAAGGGCGAGGGTGAAGGCGAAGCGTTTGAACGCATAGTACGCCGGCTCGAAATTGCCTTCGAGCTTCGAGCAGAAAACGAGAAAGCTCTTCCATTGGGCGACGATATATTCGCCCCGTTCGTACTGGTTCCTGGTGGACTCGATGCGCTGCACGCGCTCGAGCCAGAAGTTGGCGCATTTCAATGACCACAGGACCTCGGCATCCTCGAAATCGACGCCGAGCGCCCGTTCGAGCAGGTCCATGGCTCCGGGCAGGTCGACCCCCCTGAGGCTTTCGTACGCGTTCGACAGAAGGACGGAAACGCTTTCCTGCACGGCCATTGTTATCCGGTTACGAGTGTAGAGATATAACGCTTCGATACTATCCGATACGATCGGGGTAGTCAATTGGAAGGGGCATCCGGCATGGTCCCTTCGCGGGCACATGCCCTGGGAACATGTTCCCCGAGGCTCCGGAAACTCCCGGCGGGTACGGTAGCGTCGGGCTCCGATGTATGATATCATCCGGCCGCATGAGAGCACCGATAGTCGCGCCTTCGGTCCTGTCCGCGGATTTTTCGAACATGCGCGCCGCCCTCGAGGGCATTGCAGCCGCAGGGGCGGACTGGATTCACCTCGACGTGATGGATGGTCGGTTCGTGCCGGAAATCACGTTCGGGCGGAAGATGGCAGCCGACCTCAAACCTCACACGCAGCTTCCCCTCGATGTGCACCTCATGACCGTGGAACCCGAGCGGCTCGCTCCCGCCTTCATCGAAAGCGGGGCCGACTGGCTGACCTTCCACCTCGAGGCCTGCGTCCACGCGCACCGCCTCGCTCAGGCGATTCGCTCGGCCGGCGCCCATGCGGGAGTGTCCATCGTTCCATCCACTCCCGTCTCTGCACTGGAAGAGCTGTTGCCGAGCGTCGATCTGGTGCTTGTGATGACCGTCAATCCCGGCTTCGGCGGCCAAACGCTGATCCCCTCATGTGTCGAGAAGGTGCGAAGGCTTGCCGCGATGCGTGAACAGCGGGGTCTCAAGTTCCTCATCTCGGTCGATGGGGGGATCAACAGCTCGACATTCGATGCGGTGGCGCTGGCGGGGGCGGATGTGCTCGTGATGGGCAGCGCCTTCTTCTCGGCCGCCGACCCCGCCGCCGAGGTTCGCGCGGCACACGAAGCTTTCATGCGCGCGACCGGAGGGGCCGGCAGGGTGGTTTGAGTTTTTGCCCCGCGGAGCCGATAATCTACCGGAGGCCTGTCCATGCACTGCTGGTATCGAAGACTCCTCCTTGCGGTTCTTGTTGCCTCCGTTCTGACGTCCGCGGCTCTGGCCCAGGCGTCCGGTTCGGTGGCAAGCCCGTCCACGGTTCCCGCTGCCGGATCAGGTCCGGCCGGAACGGCGAACGCCGCTGCTCCTGCAGTCGGCCCTTCACCGGCCGCGGCCAGCACACCGGCCGTGCTGCTGCAACAGGGGAAATCGCTTTTTGCCCAGGATGACTACCGTGGAGCTCTCAATGTCTTCGGTCAGCTCCTCGCCGATCCTCGCGCCAGCGCCGAGCGCCCCGAGGCAGCCTATTGGTCGGTCCTGGCCTACCTCGGCGTCGGCGACCAGGCCAACGCCGAGGCTGCCATCAATGCCTTCCTCACCGCCTATCCCGACAATCCCCGAGTTCCCGATCTGCTGTACCAGCGGGGGAGGATTCTCTTTTCCAAGGGAGACTACGAGGCTGCGCTCCGCGTGTTCGCCGCTTTCTCTGCTGCCGCGCCCGCGAGCGACCTCATGCCTTCCGCTCTCTATTGGAGCGGTGAATGCCTCTATGCCCTGGGGCGGCTGGACGAAGCGGAAAAAGCATTTGCCGCGGTCGTGGAAAAATACCCCTCGAGCGTGAAGGTCGAAGCAGCCACCTATCGTCGATCGCTCATAGGACTGGAATACCGGGAGCGCGAGCTGCTCAAGCTGCTGACCTGGAGCCATGAGGAGGCCCTGAGGGCGGTCGAGGACTTCCGCAGGCGCGAAAGGGCATACGATCAGTCCATTGCCCTGTACCAGAAACAGATCGCCGACTCCAAGCGCGGCGCAGCGACGGACCAGGACAAGACCATCATGGATTTGCGGGCCCAGGTCGCGGATCTCGGCTCCAAGCTGGCCGCTTCGGATGCGCAACTCGCTTCCGCGCGGGCTGAATTGGCCGCGCTTCAGAACAAACAGCCGGCCCCGACCCAGGCTGCACCCCAGCCCGCGCCGCCCATCGCGCCGGCGG
>DATJQN010000083.1:0-3803 GCA_035505775.1 Rectinemataceae bacterium
TGCTCTGCGTCGCCAGGAATCGCGCCCGATCCTCGAGAGCATCAAGGATCTCATCGTCGCGAAACGGTCGGCCCTCCTGCCGCAGAGCGGATTGGGGATGGCCATCTCCTACACCCTGGACCAGTGGGAGTCGCTCATACGGTACGTCGATGTCGCCGAGGCGGAAATCGACAACAACGGCGCCGAGAGGTCGCTGCGGCCGGTCGTGATCGGCCGCAAGAACTGGCTTTTCATCGGCCATCCCAACGCAGGCCCGCGCGCCGCCACCATCATGTCACTGATCGAGACCTGCCGTCGGTTGGGCATCGAGCCCTACGAGTACCTGAAGGACGTCCTCACCGAACTGCCCAAGGATCCCAGCCGCGCATCGACTTTGACGCCCCGTGCCTGGCTCGCCACCCATGCGACCAACGGGGCCGAGAAGGCGTCGGACGGACCTGCCCAGTAACGGATCCCGTAACGCGCATCTCTTCGTAAAGGACAATGGACTAAACCGCTTCGCGGTAGATGGAGACGGCCTCCCAGCTCCCGGTCCTCTCCCTGCTGACGGGCGGTAGCGTATCGCCCCGCTCAGATTCGGCGTTTCCCCTGGCCGATAAAAAGACTCCTTCCGGAAGCAAGGCGGTCTTGCTTTCGCAATCTCGCTTCACGAAAGGAGTCCCTCAATGACTCAGCTTCGCCAGAGGATGATCGAAGACCTCCGGATTCGCAACTACTCGCCGAGCACCATCAAGTCGTACATTCGCCAGGTGGCGCAGTTCGCGGCGTACTTCGGGAAGTCGCCCGATGTGCTCGAGCCTCCTCACATCCGGCAGTACCAGGTCCACCTCGTCGTGGACGAGAAGGTCTGCTGGGCCAAGTTCAACCAGACCGTCTGTGCCCTGCGATTCCTCTACCAGAAGACCCTGGGCAAGGACTGGGCAGTCGACCACATCCCGTTCCCCAAGGGGGAAAAAAGGCTGCCGGTGGTCCTCAGCGTCGAGGAGGTCGGAAAGCTGCTTGGGGCGGTGGAGAACCTCAAGCACCGGACAGCGATCGAGACCCTGTACGGTGCTGGGCTCCGGGTCTCCGAGGCGGTGCACTTGAAGATCCCCGACATCGACTCGAGCAGGATGGTGCTCCGCGTCGAGCAAGGCAAGGGACGCAAGGACCGCTACGTGTCGCTGGCCCCGACGCTTCTCGCGAAGCTCCGTGAGTACTGGAAGGTCTATCGTCCGGGATACTTTCTCTTTCCCGGTAAACCGCCGGATCATCCGATCTCTCGGAAGATCATCCAGTGCGCAGTGGCCCGCGCCGCGAAGGCCGTGGGCATTCGCAAGCGGGTGAAGGCCCACACCCTTCGACACTGCTTCGCGACGCACCTCCTCGAGGCCGGTGTTGACCTCAGGACCATCCAGATCTTCCTTGGCCACCGCAGCCTGAGCACCACGGCGATCTACCTCCACGTCGCAAACAAGACTCTCCAGAGCGCCGTGGAGTCGAACGACCTGCTGAAGGCAGCCGGAGCCCACGCAGGGTAGTGATGGCGGATCGTCGGCCCGAGGTGGCCGACGTCTTCCGGGAGCACGGCGCGGGGTTCCTCAAGAACTCCGGACATTCGATCTCCGTCGAGCAGCGACGCGTCCTGCGGGACATCGCCCGGTGCCGCACCGCCGCCCTCGGCGGCCACCGGCAGCGGTGCGAGCACTGCGGATACGAGGACATCTCGTACAACTCCTGCAGGAACCGCCACTGTCCGAAGTGCCAGGCCTCGACTCGGGCGGAGTGGCTCGAGAAAGAGGCGGCGAATCTCCTCGACGTCCCGTACTTCCACGTCGTCTTCACGCTCCCGGCGGAGGTTGGCCCCCTCGCCCTCCAGAACCGCCGCGAGGTCTACGGCGCCCTCTTCCGCGCCGCCTCGGATACTCTGTCCACGATCGCCCGCGATCCCAAGCACCTGGGGGCCGAACCGGGCTTCCTCATGGTCCTCCACACCTGGGGCCAGAATCTCCTCCTTCACCCCCACGTCCACTGCGTCGTGCCCGGCGGCGGGATCTCCCCGGACGGCTCTCGGTGGATCTCCTCCCAGGCCGGCTTCTTCCTCCCGGTGCGCGTCCTCAGCCGGCTCTTCCGCGGGAAGTTCATCGCCCTCCTCGATGGCCTGTACAAGAAGGGGAAGCTGTCCTTCTTCGGACAGCTGGACCATCTCCGGGACCGACCGGCTTGGGAGGCTTTCCTCGCTCCGCTTCGCAAAGCGGAGTGGGTCGTCTATTCGAAGCCCCCCTTCGGCGGCCCCAAGCAGGTGCTGAAGTACCTGGCCCGGTACACCCACCGGGTTGCCATCTCGAACCGGCGCATCCTCTCCCTTCACGCCGGCAAGGTCCGTTTCCGCTGGAAGGACTACGCTCACGGCTCGAAGCAGCGTACCATGGAGCTGTCGGCCGGAGAGTTCATCCGCCGCTTCCTCCTCCATGTCATCCCCCAGGGCTTCGTGCGAGTTCGCCACTATGGGTTCCTGGCCAACCGCAGTCGCAGGAAGATGCTCGAGCAGGCCAGGGCTCTCCTCGGTCAACCCTCCGCCGATGCAGAATCGGCATCCGTTGTGGGATCCTGTGACCGTGTTGGCCTGGAGAAGGCCGCCGATCCGTTCCTCTGCCCACGGTGCAAGCAGGGACAGCTCGTCATCGTCGGCGACATCCAGCCCGTGGTGATGGTGTCCGCCGGCATGGAAGTCTTCGACACGTCATGAGGGAGCGAAGGATGGTCGTGGCTGCCGGTACTGGAACGCGGACGAGATCCGTGCCGCCCTCTCCCTGTCTCGACCAGGCGACGCTCCTCGTCTCCGGTACCGGCGGGGCTCCAGATTTGCTCTGGCCCTCGCTCAGATTGGAGGATTCCCCTCTCCTCCACGCCTCTTCCCCTCCTACAAGCATCTCAAAAGGCAAATCCGGCGTGTCGTCGCCACCCGTCCGCACCCTTCAATCTCCATAGCCGTCCGGGCGAAGCGGTTCAGTCCAACGTGCTTGTATCCGCAGTGCTCGAAGCCGGGCTCCGCCCAGATCGCTCCGGTCTTTCTCGTCGAGCACTCCGGATACAACCCTTTACATTGCCGGGCCTCGATCCCTTCCGAAGAACCCTATCGCATCGATCGAACCCGATGACGACGACCGCAAGCCGCCCCTGGTGGAGCACGCGCCGAACCTCACCCTGCCCGGCGGCCCCCCCCTCCCGCCGGAGGAGCGCGACCGGCCGAACGACAGCGAGATCGTGAAGAAGGTGTTGTCGCGCGACGGCTACCGTGTTTTCCCCCCTCGGACCCCCGAGGGGACAGTGGCATAGGCGAAGCTCGCCGAGCAATGCCACCATATCGAGCACCGCGAGCAGGGCGGGCCGACCGTGATGGAGAACGAGGTGAGTCTCTGCGTTCCCCATCACGGCCTCGACCATTCCGAGCACGGCCCGAAGCTCCTCATGAGCGGGGATGCCAATGACCTGCGGATCTCGGATGAGAACGGACGGTCCATCCTTCCCTTGCAGGGGACCGGGGAGTCGGAGGTCGCCCTGGAGGCGGAGGCGCCGCCTCCGGAGGCGGCCGCGCCGGAAGAGCCGCTCGGGCCCGAGCCGGCAGCGGGGCGCGTCGAGCTTCCCGCGGAGGTCGACCGGGCCTTCTGGCGGGCGCACGGCCACGCCTTCGAGTGGTGCGCGCAGCGGAAGATCCTCATCTTCCACCCGGAGGCCGGCGAGGCGGCGCCGGAGACGAAGGTGCCCGTGGAGGCTACGGCCGGCGGGGAGGTCCCCGAGTTCTTGGGCCAGAAGAGGATCGT
>DATJQN010000084.1:0-4855 GCA_035505775.1 Rectinemataceae bacterium
CGAGCGTCGCCAGTCCGATCCGCTGCGCCATGTTCACGTATTCGTCTGCGGCGGACCCGGTCCCTCCATCGATGAGGATGAAGAGCCGGCCCGAGAACTTGTAGCGGTCTCGAGGATCGACCCGGCGCTCGATCTGGTAGAAGATCCACCGCGCAGGGTCCCATCCCACCGGCGGCTCGATCTCCTTGATGTCCCTCTCGTGGGCGAAGATCGAGACTCCACGTCGCAGCCTTTCCAGGAAGGCAGGCTCGTGGTCGTTCAGGAACGGCCGTCTGATTCCCCCGATCTCGGAGTAGGCGACGCTCTTATCCAGGAACGGGGCGATCAGGTTGTCAAAGGCATAGTAATGCAGCCCACCGCCATTCTGCCGCACATCGATGATGAGCTTGTGGTACTTACCTCCGGAGCGCTCAAGGAACTCCCTGATCTGCTTGCCGTCCTTTTCGATGAACATCTTGCCCATGCACTTGACGCGCAAGTACCCCACATCCTCGGCGAGCTCGAGACAGACGCAGTTCCCATCCGACGACTCGTAGTCACTGAAGTCGGTCGGACCGGGAAGTCCGCTCGAGCAGGGGACGAATGCCCCGCGGGTCGTCCCATCGGGCAGCTGGAAGTCGACTTGCCACCCGCGGAACTCCCCACCCTCCCGAACGACCAGCAGCGTCTCGGTGATCCAGTCCGTATCGCGCAGGATGTGGCGTATCCAGGTCTCCTTGCGGAGCCACTCGAGATACGCGCTGCAGGGCTTGCCGTTCACCCGCACGATCTTTGATCCCTTGGGGATCGAGCCGCCTCGGCATCGCCAATCCTCGTGCATCCGGTCTTCGCCGCCGTCGTGATCGATCCGGAACGGCGGGTGGACGTAGCAACAGCTCTCCTCGATCCGCGGCCAGTAAAGGCCGGCCTTCAGTTGATCTGGTGGAAGCTGGCCAGGCTCGCTTCTCGCTTCGTACAGGAAACCGCGAAGCGATCCCTCCGAGAGAAGGTGACCGTGGCCGGATCTGCCCAGCAGGCTGAAGTATCCGTAAACGACCTGGAAGAACTCCGCGTCCGTTTTCGCCTCCGCCGCCATCTGCGCGTAGCGGGGCGCCACCGCCTCGTAATTGGGCAACCCCCGGAGCTTCTCGTTCAGCTCGACGAAGGGACTGTAGTCCTTCGCCCACTTGGCGAGGAACTTGATATCCTCCGCCCTCTGTTCGGCCGTCAATGCGGGATGGCGGGAACAAGAACAGAACGGCAACAGCAACAGGGATGTGAGTAAGATGGAGAATCTAGATTCAATTCCTTCTGCCTTCATGTGGAAGCCGCGCCGACGGGTTCTGGAAGGAGGACTGAAATGGCTCTACTGCTGCGACGGAGGAGCATTGTCGCCTTCTTGCCCTAGGACCTGCGCGATCGCCGCGCGGGGACCAGGCTCCGACGCTCGGCCGAGCTGGTCCTCGAGCGCTTGTCGACCGCCCGTCGCGTCAAGGTGGAGGATCGCCTTCGCCAGGTGAAACGCGACGCCGTGATCCTTCTCCGTGGCGAGCATCTCGCCCAAGCGGCCGGCGAAGCCTGAGTCGCCGAAATCCTCGACGATCTGGACGATCCCCCGACGCCGCACTGCCGTCCCGCCCTCCTCGGCGAGCGTCAATAGCTTGTCCACCCCTTCTCTGCCCGACAGCCGAGCGATCGCGCGGGCGAATGCCTCGGCGGGCTGCTGTTCCTCTCGCCGCAGCGCGTCCCACAGCCGGGGAAGGTCCTCGCTCTTTGCGAACTCCTCGAGTGCCCAGGCTGCCGGCTCCCGCTTCACGCCTGAAGGGGGTGCGTTCAGGATGCCGAGGAGGATGTCCGTCGCCTTTTCCCCTGCAGCGGCTCCCATCGCCCGGAAGACCAACTCCTGACTCTTCGGAGCGTTGAGGCGGCCCACGAGCGCCGTGAGCTGGGGGATGTCGTCCGCCCTTGCGAAGTCCCGCAGTACGTTGAGAAGTGGCTCCGAGCGAACCTTGCCGCCATCGACCATCTCGAGCAAGCCGGCGACCGCTTCTGGGCCGAGCAGGCGGCCGTAGGCGCTGGCCGATGCGAGCTGGAGCTTGTCCGGGACATCCGCTCGGAGGATCTCGGCGACCAGCCGTGCGGCATCGGTGCGCCCTTCAGGCGGTGCATCGGCGAGGGCCGCGATCGCCCGGGCTCGAGAATCGAGTCCTGCGTCGGCGGACAAGGCGAGCTTGGCGACCGCCTCCATCCCTTCTTTCCCGCCGTGCGCGACCAGCTCCCAGGCGAGGACCTCGGTGACCTTCGGGTCATCGGCGGCGAAGAGCATCTCGGCGATCGCGGCGATTCCGCTGGCCTCCAGCTGGCCAAGGGCCTCGGCGGCCTTCTTGAAGGCGTCGAAGTCTCGGGCGGCGACGGCTTCGCGCATGATCCCGATCAGCTCTTCGGCCGAGCGCCCGACCGGCTGCTTCCCAGGTTCGCCCCGTTCCGCGCCCGGTCGCTCGGCGCGTGCCGCCTTGCGCGCTCCGTTCCGAGCGTTGTCGGCGGTTGCCGGCTCGCTCCTCGCCCCGGACCCGGGCACGGTCTTCATCCCCATCGCTTGCCGTCCCGAGTACCAATGGAGCCAGGCACCGAGACTCAATACGAGAGCGAGGGCCGCAACCGCGCTCGTCGCGAGCAGCGTCTTGAATGACATGAGAACTCCTCCCGATAAGAAAGCCTCTCCTAAACCATCTGTGGGTTGAATTGGGGTAGCGGCGGGTCGAGACGGATGCCGCCGCAGGTGAGGAAGAGCATCGCGATGAGGGCCGGTGCGCTGTGAAAGCCGAAGGCTCGCCGGGCGACCATCCGGAGCTTGTTGTTGATGCCCTCGGTAAAGCCGTTCGTCAGCCGGCCCTTCACGTAGGCGAGGACGCCCTCGAAGTGCTTCCGGATGGTCCCCGCCGCCCTCACGAAGGGCTTCAGTTTCGAGCGGGAGGCCCACGAGAGCCAATCGCGGAGAGTATCGGTGGCCCGCTTCGGCTGGAGGTAGTCGAGGGCACGGGCGAGCGTCTCCTTGAGGAGGTAGGCGCGGTAGAGGGGTCGGTTCTTGCGTTGAACCTCGGACAGCTTCTCGGCCTCTTGCCTGCTGAGGTCCCAGGGATTCTTCAGGAGCGTGAAGCGGGTCCCCTTGATGGCCTTGGCCTCCTCGGCGTCGTCAAGTTCTCGGACGATCGAGCGGCGGACTTCATCGAGGGCATCGGAGGCGAGCTTCTGGACGTGAAAACGGTCGAAGATAATCGTCGCCTGAGGAAGCCAGTTCTGGACCGCCTTGATGTAGGCGGCGCTCATGTCGATCGTCACCTCCTTGATCGCGAAACAGCGGTCGAGGCCCAGCTCCTTGAAGAAACTCTCCAGGACCTCGGTTGTGTTGCCCTCCTTCGCCCAGACCACCCGGCGGCCGTCGTGATCGACCACCAGGGTGATGTAGCGGTGGCGCTTCCGGTAGCTGAACTCGTCCACGCCGATGCGCGTGAGGTTCTCGAGCCGCTTTGGGTCCGCACGACGGTGGACAACTCGCTCGACGATGCTCCCGACCGTCTGCCAGGAGATCCCCAGGAGTTCGCTCACGCGGGTCTTGTCGGTCAGCTGGGCGAGGTAGGCGGCCATCTCCTCGAACTCGAGGGTGAAGCGGGTGTTGCCGTCGGCCCAGGGCACCTCCTCGGTATGAACCCCGCAGTCCGGGCACTGGGTCCGACGTGGGGCGTAGAGGAGGTAGACGAACGCCCTCCCCCAGGGGAGGTGCTGCCAGGTACGGAGCGGTTGGCGGTCGTAGCCCGGGGCGGGTTGGCGGCACTGTCCGCAGCGAGGGTTACGCCAGCGAGGACGCACCTCGAGGTAGAGTCCGCCCTCGTTGACATCGACGCTAAGGACGTAGAGTCCCTCGACACGAAGGAACCTTCGGAATACCGTAGTGATGCGCACGGGGCCATGCCTCCTTTGGTTGTGCAAAGACGATCGGAGAGCATGAACTCCGTGCGTTCCTTTTGCCAGTTGTGGGGTCGGCAAGGAAGGAGTTTGGGGGAACCTGCGCCGGGGGCGCAGGAGCTGGTTCCCCCAACCGGGCGAAGCCCGCAACAACCGGCCGAGCGCGAAGCGCTTCCGCTACCCCGTCAGGAAACCCACAGATACTTCAGGAGAGCCATAAGAAAGCCCAGATCCCGGTCGTGGCCGGCGCGCCGCCCCCGCCCGCGCCAGCTGTGCTCGCGGCGATGATTCCTGGCTGATCCCAACCCGCGAGCGGCAGGAAGGCAAGGCACCACGCTTTGCGGTCTCCCCCATAGATTCGATCGAATCGTGATCGCAGGAGATCGAGGGCCCTCCGCAGCCGCGTCTTTACCGTGTCCACTGATACTCCCTGGCGGCGGGCAATGGCCTTCAAACTCATATCCTCGAAGAACCGGAGAAGCGCCGTGGCTCTGTACGGTTCATCGAGGAGGGACACCTGTTCGACCACTTTTTCCCTCAACTCTAGCCGTTCGAGGACAGCTTCAGGTGTCGAGGAGTCGACCTCGGGCGATGCCGACGCCATTTCCCGGTTGCGTCGGCGGGCCTCTTCTCTCTTCAAATGGCCGTGAACTGAAAGCAGGACCGACCGCAGGAATCCGCCGAGAACGCGTATGCCCCGGCTGGGCCTACGAAGTGCTTCGAGCAATGCCAGCTGGACGAGGTCATCGGCGCTCGGGTCATCGCGGACGAGGCGCCGTGCAAGATGGCGCATCCATCTTTCGTGCCGAAGGAGATCCTCGATCTCAAGGGCTCTTTCGCTCATCCGGTCATCCTACGCTCGGTTTCAAACACGAGGTGCCTCTTCTATCCACATGAGCCCGCCGCCGGGCGC
>DATJQN010000085.1:0-21742 GCA_035505775.1 Rectinemataceae bacterium
CTCTCGGGGTTGACGGGTACAAGCTTGCCTTGAAGATCCTTTCGTTCTGCGTGGAGTCGTTCGAGCTGCATCATATGGTCGCCGAGAATGGTCTCCAGGGATGGGGGGATGGGTTTGAAGTCACAGACGACAAGCCCGACATGATCGCGTCCCTTCATCATGCCCAGACCCGATATCTGGCACCTGCAGAATATCTTGGCAGGCTCCCGGGCGTTGGCCGGCTGGACAGTCAGGGAGAGCCCTGCGAGGGTGCTCTTGAATTTCTGGAAAAACGCGATCTCCTCTTTCGAAAGCGCGCCGAGGAGGATGGCACGGGCCATGGACAGCTGATAGGGGACGCAGGCGAGGCTGTAGGTGTCCACTTTGAGACTGGTCTGCGTCTGGATGATCCCGGTCGAGCGAAGCACGAAGGGGCTGCAGGAAATCACGGAGTCTTTGAACTGCTCGGCGTAGCTCAGTGTCGCCTGTTTTTGCATACCGATTTACTATGCCCTGCGGCGAAGGGACGGTCAAGGCTGATCCCCGGAACCCGGCCCACGAGGAAGATCGCCGCCTCCTTGCCGGGCCGCCATCCGCCTTCCTTCCATTCCTTCACGGAGCAGGACCGGATCCGTTGCTCCGGCGATCCGAGGGAAGCGGCGACGCAGAGGCGTCGTGCGGGGGAGAGGACGCTCAGGCAGTCCTCGACAACCTTGGTATTCCGGTACGGGGTCTCGATGAAAATCATCGTGCCGCCATCCGCTGCGACACTTCGGTCAATCGTGGCCAGGGCCGCCCGCCGGGCCGCCTGATCCTGTGGAAGATAGCCGAGGAAGCTGAAGCGCTGGCCGTCCAGCCCGGAGGCCGAGAGTGCGAGCAGCAGGGAGGAGGGTCCCCCCGTCGGAACCACGGTAATGCCCCGGTCATGGGCGAGAGCCACAAGGGCGCCGCCGGGGTCCGCTATGCACGGCACACCCGCCTCAGAAAGAAGGCCGATGTCCTCTCCGGTTTCTGCTGCAAGCAGGAGGTCGGGGAGGTTCCGTGGATCGCTGTGCTCGTCCAGCCGGTCGAGCCGAACTTCATCGAGGGCGACCCGATCGAGAATTCTGGACAGCAGTCGCCAGGCCGATTTCTCGCCCTCGACGACATAGCGCCGGATGCGGCGGAACGCGTCGAGCGCGACGGCAGGAATCGACGCCTCCGGGCTGTCGCGCTCATCGAGGAGATTGGGAAGCAGGTAGAGCCGGCCCCTGGTGCGGTTCACGGTCACCTCGCAAGCAGGTCGAGCGCGCCGTCGACGAGGGCGCCGAATTGGAGGGCAAGGGCCTCGGGCAGCTCGGCGGCCGCCTCGCGGTACTCCTGGCCGAAGGCTGTACGCTCGCGTTCCGAGAGTGGCAGGGACCGTCCCAGAATGCGCGACTCGACATCCTGAAGTCTGAGTGCCGTCTGGCCGGCAAAGGCGAGTCGGAATGCTGCCAGGATGCCTTTTTCGGCGCGGGCGGCCAGGGCAAAAACCGCGGTCTCCGGGCTGGGATAGTCCCGTCCGCCTATCTTGCGGAGCGCAAAAATGTCCCAGCGTTCCAGCGGGATGCGCAGCCTCGTGAGGAGCCCGCCTTCCGGGAATGAGGGGCGTCCGTCCTCTCCGCAGAGGCGGTTCACGTTTATCCAGGTTGCGCCCGCCGCGTCACGGAGCTCGACCAGGGCATCGAGACAGGCGAGCGCGGGCCAGGCATCCATGAACCGGGAGCGGGTGGCAAGATTGCCGCCGATGGTGGCGAGATTGCGGAGCGCCGGCGTGCCTATCCCGCGCACGGCGTCGGCGAGGAGGGGAGGGAGGGCGCTCGACGCGAGCTCGAGCAGCTCGCTCAGCGTCACCGCCGCCCCGACATCCAGAAAGCGCTCGCTGAGGCTGGTTTTCCGAAGCTCGGGCAGTTCGTGGATGCAGATGACCTCACCCGGGAGCATGAGTCCCCGGCCTGCCTGCTCCCGGAGGATCTCCGTCCCTCCCGAATACAGGAGGGCACCGGGGAGACGCCTCATCAGCTCGAGAAGCTCGAGGAGGTCACGCGGGTAATGGACTTCGCTAACGAGCACGGTGGTACAGCCTGCGTGAATGGCGATCAGCCGCGGCCAGCACGCCGCGAAGCAGCGAGTCGGGGTCCGTGCAGCGACAGGGCACCGCGGAGAGCTGCTCAAGTATCTCCTCGGCGGTGGGTCTGGCGCGGCGATCGAGAAGAGCAGCGGTGGCCAGAATCTTGCCCGTGTCACAGAACCCGCAGTTCTCGACGCCCGCGGATCGGAAGCCCTGGACGATGTCCTGATACTCGTCGGTCATGGCGAAACCCTCGATCGTGACGACCTCGTGGCCGCGAATCCGGAAGGCGGGGAGGATGCAGGAGGGAACGAGGCGTCCGTCGAGAAGGATGAGGCAGCGGCCACAGCGACCGCTGCGGCAATCCGACTGGACTCCGAGTAGATCGAACTCCTGGCGCAGCATGTCGGACAGCCGATCCACCGATCGGACCCGGACGGTCACGTCTTCACCGTTGAGAATGAAGGAGAGGGTCACGGTGCCTCCAACTGGCGCGCCAGCTCGGCCGGAGAGATCGGGAGGGACGAGACATGGACCCCCGTCGCCTGTTCCACGGCGGAGAGAAAGGCGGCGGGGATGGTATTGAACGGAAGCTCGCCGATGCCCTTGACCTCGCTCTTGCGTGCCGGCGCGATGAAACTGACGCTGATGGGCGGCAATTCGTGGAGCGGGACTATGCCGTAGCGGAGATATCCCTCGCGGCTGCCGACCCGGTCCGTGGGGTCGAGCCGCTCGCGCATGCATGCGCCGAGGGCGTCGGTGGCTCCGACCCGCAGCGCGGCGGCGGCGCGTTCGGGCGAGACGATTTCTCCTCCCTCGGCGCAGATCCACACGCCGGTAGGCCGCGGCTCATAGGTCCAGGTGTCGATCTCGATCTCGACCACCGCGGCGGCCCAGGCGGCTGTGTCGAAGGGCGAGCCCCTGACCCTACCGTCTTCCCACTGGATGGGTCTGGGTACCCGATATACGCTGCGGGCAGTGAGGGGGAGGGGGTCCCGGAATCTGCGTTTCTGGATTGCCCTGCATGCCCGTCCCACGAGCCGGTTCACCACGGTGACATTGCGCGAAAGGGTCGTGGGGCCGGAGTTCGGGACATCGTCGGTCACGGGAGGTACGACGACGACCGAGTCCATCGGCACCCCGAGGAGAGCGGCGGCGTTGAGCCTCCAGATCTCGAGCACGCCCCGGCTTCCCACCGCGGCGCTCGTTCGGATCCAGACGCGCAGCTCCTTGTCCAGCGTCACCTCGACCGTGTAGGCGTTCGAGTCCTCTCCCGAGAGGAAGGGACCCGAGCCCTGGTAGGCGAAGCTGAGCCCGATTCCCCTGACGGGCCCCTCGATCCGCTCGGAGCGCCGCTTGCGGACGAGCTCGTAGCTCGCGAACTTCCTTCGATAGTCGCTCATGGCCGCAGCGCCGTTCGCGAGGGCGAGATAGGGGACCTCCTCGCGCAGCGGCTCCCCGGTCAGCAGGGCAGAGCCCTTGCGAACCACGTTGCGCGCCTTCCAGTCGACGGGATCCTCGCCTCTCGAAGCTGCGAGTCGGTTGACGTGCGACTCCACGGCGAAAAAGGAGTGGGAGGCCCCGAGACCGCCAAAGGCCCCCATCGGCGGGTTGTTCGTCGTCACGGCATAGGCCTCGGCCCTGATGTTCGGGCAGGAGTACACGCCGGTAGCCGCGAAGAGCGCCTGGCCGAGAATCTCCTCGGCGAGCGGGGCGTAGGCGCCGACGTTGACCGCTATGCGCACATCCAGCCCCGCAAGATCTCCGGAACGCCCGAGAGCCGCCCGGATGCCGACCGTGGCGCGGGCGCGCTTGGGGGAGTAGAGGAAGTCCTCTTCGCGCGTGAGCATGAGCTTTACCGGTCTTCCGCACACGATGGAGGCGAGGGCGGCGTGGCAGGCGAGAAGCGAGGGATACCAGAGCTTGCCGTCGAGGTGGACACCGAGCGAAGTCGGGCGCACGGAAACGTCCTCGTTGCCGCAGCCAAGGACCGTCGCCACGGAATCCCGCACGTGGTATGGCCACTGCGTGGCGCACCAGACGGCGAGCTTGTCGTAGTCGTAGGCAGCCGCGGCGCCCTGCGGCTCGCTGTAGTAATGCTCGAGCGCCTTGCTGACGTAGCTTTCCTCGAGCACGGTCTCCGCGATGGAGAAGGCGAGATCCGGATCGCCGACCACCGCGACCCTTTTTGCGGCGACCTGGTCCGACGAGAAGCTTTCCCAGGAGAAGTGGCCCTCATCGCTTTCGCAGATGACCTTCGTCGATGCGGCAAGCTCGTCCAGCAGGATGGGATCCGGGCCGGCCACGAGGGCCACCGGCTCGCCCGCGTAGGAAATGCGCTCATGGGCCAGGACGGGAACCTGGGTCCCGAAGGTCGCCATCGCGTTCCTGCCCGGGATGTCGCTGGGCAGAATCCCGCGGTAGCCGGTGGGAAGCCGCGGAAACTCGATGCTCCGTACGGAACCGCAGGGCAGGGGGGAGCGGATGGTCGCCGCGAAGATCATGCCGTGGGCCCGGAAGTCGCCCACGGAACTGGGCCGGAGTCGCTCCGTCGCGGCCTTTCGCGCCATCAGTGTCCGCGTGCTTCGCGGGACAGGCCTGTCACCGCGTCGATCACCCGACCGACCTGCACGTCGCTCATGCCCTGCCAGATGGGCAGCGAGATCGTTCGGCTGTAGGTATCGAGGGCGCGAGGAAAGTCCTCGGGTTTCAGCCCGTAGCGTTCGGACCAGTACTTCATGAGGTGAAGCGGGATGAAATGCACTGAGCAGCCGACTCCGAGCTCGGTGAGCCGCTCGATGAACTCGTCGCGCCCGATCGACAGGAGCTGCGGGCGGATACGCAGGCTAAAGAGATGCCAGGCATGGGCCGGATGGACCGGCGGCATTTCGAGGGCCTCGTCGCCCGAGAAGGCCTCGAGGTAGCGA
Source organism: Rectinemataceae bacterium (assembly GCA_035505775.1). Lineage (GTDB taxonomy): Bacteria > Spirochaetota > Spirochaetia > Treponematales > Rectinemataceae > JAJXZP01. The sequence goes on from DATJQN010000085.1 coordinate 4,999, forward strand.
CGGGCGATTTCCCTTCGTTGTCCGAGGAAGCGCTCCGCCTTCTTGAGCTGCTCCCTGCCCACGGCAGCGAGGAGATCCGGCAGGTTGTACTTGAAGCCGGCCTCCGCAACCCCATACCGCCACGCCGCTTTCGTCGAGGTGTAGCGGTCCCAGACCTCGCGATCGAAACCGTGCAGCCGCATGAGCGACATGCGCGCGGCATGATCATCGTCATCCGTCACGATCATGCCGCCCTCGCCGGTCGTGATGGTCTTGGTAGCGTAGAAGGAGTAGACCCCGATCTCGCCGAGCGTGCCGGCCAGGCCGGCGTCGAGCCTGAGCGGGAAGGCGTGAGCCGCGTCCTCGATCACCGCACATCCGTGGTCCCTGGCCGCGGCGCGTATCTCGTCCATCGAGCAGGGATATCCACCCACATGCACCGGAATGACGGCCTTCGCATGCGGCTCGCGATCGAGCAGGGCGCTAAGAGCGACGGGATCGATGGTGTAGTCCGTTGGCGATATGTCGCAGAAGCGGACTTCCGCGCCCAGATGCCGGGCCACGGCTGCCGAGGAGGTGAAGGTGTAGGGGCTCGTGACCACCACATCCCCCGGGCCGACGCCGAGGGCCTCCAGGGCCAGATGGAGCCCGGAGGTCGCGGAGTTGACCGCAAGCGCATGGCGGACGCCCACGTAGCTGGCGAATTCCTCTTCGAAAGCCCGGGCCACCTTGCCCGTCGTGAGCCAGCCCGAGCGGAGCACCTCCAGGACGGCAGCCTCTTCCTCCACGCCGAGCGAAGGTCGGGCGAAGGGAACGAAGTCAGTACTCGGGCTCATGATCCGGCACGATAAGCGTGGGCACGAATTTTTTCAAGGTGGAGCGGAGCGCGCGCCGGTTCCGGTACAGCTTCTCCTTGCCGGGCAGCGGCGAGAAGAAGGGGGCGATCTCCGCGAACAGCCCGGCCAGGGAGAGCTCGGCCCCCCCATGAAGTTCGAGTCGGTTGATGCGCGGGTACTCGGTGGGCACGAGAGTCTCGTTCGAGGAGAAGAGCCGTTCCTCGATGCGCTCCCCGGGGCGCAGTCCGATGTACTCCAGGGGAATCTCCCTGCCCGGTTCGTAGCCGTAGAAGCGGATGAGCTGTTCCGCGAGGTCACGGATCTTGACCGGCTCGCCCATGTCCAGGATATAGGTCTGTCCGCTTTTTCCCACGCCTCCGGTCTTGAGCACGAGGGAGCAGGCTTCCGGTATGGTCATGAAGTAGCGCGAGGCTTCCGGATGGGTGACTGTCACCGGACCTCCCTTCTCTATCTGCCTGCGGAACAGCGGCACGATCGAGCCGCGGGAGCCGAGCACGTTGCCGAAGCGGACCACCATGAACTCCCGCCCCGGGCTCGCCTCGTCCTTGGCCGCAGTCACGATGCGCTCGGCCAGGAGCTTGGAGACGCCATACACCGAGACGGGCTCAACGGCCTTGTCCGTGGAAATAAGCACGAAGCGCCGCGTACCTGCCGCGAGGGCCGCCTGCACGAGATTGCGGGTGCCGAACACGTTGTTCTGGATGGCCGCGACGGGGTTTTCCTCAGTCATGGGTACGTGCTTGTAGGCGGCAGCATGGAAGATCGCGTCGGCCTTGAGCCGGGCCAGAATGAATCGAGTATATTCCTCGTCCTTGAGTTCCCCGATGACCGGAACTATGGCCGTGCGCTCCCCGACCCCGCCTTCCTGGAGGAGCCGGAGATCACGGTCGATCTGGTAGATGGAATTCTCCCCGTGCCCGAACAGGTAGAGCCGCGCCACACCCGCGGAGAGCAGCTGACGCGAGAGCTCGGATCCGATCGAGCCTCCCGCGCCCGTGATGAGCACCCGCTTCCCCCTGAGGTAGGAGAGGCTCTCCCGCAGACCGATGGCTACGGGATTGCGGCCGAGCAGATCCTGGGGGTCGATGTCGCGGGCCTGGATGAGATGGGCGTCGCCCTCGACTATCTGTGCGATGCCGGGGACGATCCTGATGTGCGTGAAGCCGGCTCGCTTGAGCAGCGAATGGAGTTCGCGAAGAAACTCGCGCGTGGCGCTCGGTATGGCTATTATGGCCTCGTCGGCCGGGGTCCGCCTGAGGAGATTGACCACGTCGCGGATCGGACCGAGAACGGGAATTCCCTCGATCTTTCCGCCGATCTTGGCGGGATCGTCGTCCAGAAAGGCCACCACCGACCCGAATACGGGTCTCGACGCTATCTCCCTCGCGATCGCCCTGCCGGCAAAACCCGCACCGATGACATATATCCGCACGTTCTCGCGATCAGTTGTCCTCATTCGCGGCGCCGCCTCTGTCGGTCATACGCTCAACCGCCTCGAAGCCGAGATCGATGAGGAAGCCGGTCTCGCAGATGTCGAGGGCGACCTTCGCCCTGCCTCTCCGCCGGTTCACCTTGACGATCTTGCCCTCCAGGCCTTTGAGCGGCCCCGCGAGAACGACTATGCGGTCGTTCTCATCGAAGCTTACCTTCGATGTATCGGCGTATTCGCCGAAGGACATGAAGTGGAGGAGCAGTTGCCGGTCTTGCTCGGAGAGAGCCAGGGGAGCGCTGTTGTCGCGCAGGAAACGGATGAAGCCGGGAGTTCTTCGCGCGGCCCAGTAGGTGTCCAGGTCACCGAGCAGGTCCTCGGATTCGAGGAAGACATAGCCGGGAAAGACCGGCGATGTCTCCTTCCGCTGAATACCTCTGCGTCTGATGGTGAGCACCCGCTTGGGGCAGAAAATCCGCCTCCCTCCGAGCAGGGGAGTCAGGCGGCGCACATAGTCATCTTCGGACTCGGTAAGGACATGGATCGCGTAATATTTCATGGCGAGCGGCCGGATAGTAGCACGGGCGGCATTCGTTGGCAATGGAAGGTTGACGCTAAGGCGCACTGTCCGGCGTTCCGATAGTCAAAGGGTACAGGAAGATGCTCATGAAACGTGTGTATTCGATCGTCGCGCTCTCGATACTCATGCTCGCCTCGCTCTCCTCCGAGGCCGCCCTGACCATCAGCGTCGCTCCTGCCGAGGCTGCGGTGGCGGTGGACCCGAAGGCGGGCGAGACCCCGATTGAATCGTTCATTTCAGGCTGTCTGGACAGCCTGTTCGATGCGGGCATCATAGCGACGACCAGCCCCACCAAAACCCTTGATGCGGAGCAGTGGGGGGACCGGGCCTTCGGCCTGCAAGGGGCCAGGGAAGGCTTTGTCGACCTCGTGGTCGCCCTGTATGTCGTCTGGAAGCCCTCCGTCCTGAAGAAGGGCGTCCTGGTCGCAGCAGGATGCGACTATCGCATCCTGCGCGTCTCGAGTGGGGCGGTGGTCGCCTCGGGGCATGTCAACGGGAGCGGCGACAGTCCGGAAGCGGCTGCCGATCCCGATAAGGCCGCTCGAATGGCGGGTGCCGAAGTGGGCAGGGTTTGTCTGCCGTGGATTCTGCGTGCTTCAAATGGAGGGGAAGGATGAAGCGAGCTTCGATCTTCGCCGGGCTCTGTGCCCTCGTACTTGCGCTGGGCGGGGCTTCGACATGGGAGGGGAGCGCAGTCGTGGGCGGTTCAGCCGACTTCCCCGACGATGGAATGTATGGCGCCTGCAACTCCTTCCCTCACAATACGTCGGTTGTGGTCACCAATCTCGAGAACGGCACATCGATAACCGTCGTCATCACCCAGAACGTCGACAACCCGGGTGTGTTCATCGCACTCTCCCCCAAGGCCGCCTCGGCTCTCGGCATGCGTGTCGGGACCGCCGCCCGCATCCGGGCGGTGGCAGCACTGAGCAGTCCCGAGGCCAGCCTGCCCGCGACGCGCACGGGGGAGACCGCTGACCCGGATTTCAATCCGCGTGTCTTCATGGCCCGCGACAAGGCCGCCCAGGCGGCCGCAGAGGGCGCGAGGCCGCAGGCTAACCCAGCGCCCGCTGCGGCAGCGAGTCCCAGTGCCGCCCAACTTATCGAAGAAGCCGCCGTGAGCCCGCAGCCGGCGCCGGCGGGCAGCACGGTGGGCAGCCCGACGGGCAGCCCACCGACCGAGACCGCTCCCGCAGCTGCCGTCGCCGTGGCACCGACCCCGCCGGAGTCGGCGTCGCGGGTGGCACCTCCAGTGATACCTCCGGCGGTACCTCCGGCGACGCCTGCGGCGACGCCTCAAGTCGCGTCAGCACCGCCGGTCGCCGCTGCCCAGACTCCGCCGGCCCCAAGCAGCGAGAAGCCCTCGGCAGAGCTCTACCCCCTCCCCGCGGGTGCTTCGGGATCGCCGGGTTCTCCTCGCCCGGCGCCGGTTAATGGTCAGCTGCCCCAGCCGGAGGGCGCCCCCATCCCGGCAGAAGGCAACCCCAGCATGCACAGTCTTCCCTCCGCCCAACCGGTGGTCGAGGGCGGCAGTATTCCGCAGCCTCGCGCCCCCCAGCCCCTCCATGTGGCACTGGCCGAACCTGCAGTCGCGCAGCAGGGCGCGACGCCGGCTCCCACGGGAAGCGTGTCGGTCGTGGATTTGTCGCGCCCGGCACTGAATGCGAAGGCACCCCAGACAGCCCTCCTTGAGCCCGAACTCGGGCCCGAGGAGTTGCCCGAGGAGGACCTTCCCCGCGTGGCGGCGCCGAGTCCCGCGGTGCCCGACACCCATCTTGCCGAAATTGATCTATCGACGCTGAAAATAACGAATACGGCACCTGAGAGTATCGCGCTGGAGCGTCCTTCGCCCTCGCACCCCGCGCCAGCAGTGGCCGGCCTTGGCGAGCCGCAGGCCACGATCGTTGCCACCGGCCCCGAGCCCGGCTCCCTCGAACGCCCGGCTAACCCTCCTGGAAAGTCAGTACCGACCGCGGCTCTGCAGGAACCCTCGAGCGCTCGCCCGGCCGCGACCGCGGCCAAACCCGGGGAGGTTATCGTGGGACTCGAGCCCACCTCGCCCCGCCCGCCGGCCGCCGCAGCAACATCGACGCAGACCGCGCAAACGGTGCCCGCCCCTTCGAAGCCCGCAGCGGTCGCCCAGCCGGGCAGCCCCGCCCAGGTTCCATCGGAGGCTGTGCTCGTGCAGGGGCTGGCCAAGGGCTCGTACTACATACAGCTCGGCGTCTACGGAACCAACGAGGCCCTCAAGGCGGCCACTCGGGGATTCACGGCTTATCCGCTTGCTGTGGAGAAGATCGAGGCCAAGAATGGCTCGGTGCTCTACCGGCTCTATGTCGGTCCCCTGACGCGGGATGAGAGTGGCGTGGTCCTGCTGCGGATCCGTTCGCTCGGATTCAAGGACGCCTTCCTCAGAACCGGCACCTGAAAAGCGTTTTTCTCAGGGCGAGGTCCCAAGAGCGGCACAGAGGGCCGCGAAGCCTAGCTTCGCGGCCCTGGCGTTCGGGTCGAGGCTGGTTCCCGCGGGGGAGACCAGCACGGGCAGGATATCCAGGCCTCGGACCCGCCCCCGATAGAGCAGGAACGACATGAGCGCGCTGCTCTGGGCTTCCGGCGGCATTACGCGATCGGTAAAGAGGAAATTGCCCAGCGAGTAGGCGATCAGAGAAGTGCCCCTCGCCTCCACACCCTGGACGACATGGGGATGGGAGCCAATGACGAGTGAGGCTCCCGCGTCAGCGAGGGCCCGGAACCTGTTGCGTGTCGCTCTGTCGGGCCGCGATGAGAACTCCACACCGCCGTGTACGAGCGCCACTACAAAGGCGCCGCTCTGTGCCGCAGCCCTGATGGCCGCCACGCAGCGGTCGAGATCGACGCTGATGCCGGGCGTGGATGCTCCAGCTGCGGCAGCCGCCGCGGAAAAACCGAGTGCCTCGGTGGGGAAGGTGCCAAGACCGACGAACAGGATGCCCTTCGCCTCGGGGCCGGCTGCAGCCTTGGGGAGCTCCGCCTCCCGGGCAGTCGCACCCGCACCGACGTAAGGAATGCCGGCGCTCGACAGATCAGAAAACGTATCGAGGAGCCCCTGGGGACCGAAATCCATGCTGTGATTGTTGGCCAAGAGCAGGATGTCGAAGCCCATGGACCTGTATCCGGCGCCGCTGCCCGGCGGGAACCTGAAACGGTAACGCTTCGTCGGGTCCGGTGTGCCGCGGGCCGTTATCTGCCCTTCCAGATTCCCTGCCAGGATATCGCTGCCCCGGAGCGCGGCGAGCAGTTCCGGGCTTATGAGGCGTCGCAGCCCGGGTTCGCCCGCCAGGAGATTGGCCGAGCCGCCGGCACCTGTCTCGAGGTCCCCTGTCGCCGAAAGTATGCGCGGGCGTTCCTCCTGCGAACGAGAGTTCGCGGCGCAGCCCGTAAGCCAGGTCGAGAGCCGTCTCGGTACCCTGCCCCGGGCTGCGCGGATCGAAAGGGCGAGGCGATATTCAAACGCGTAGTTCGCCTGTCCCGGCCAGAGACCATCGATTCGCGCGGCACGGAGGGGGGGCTGGATATCCTCGAGGGGCTCGATTCCGCTTTTAGCTGCCTCTGCAGGGCTTATATCGAAGCGCGGATCGGCGAGCGACAGCGGCGCGGCCAACCAGATGGGCCCCGCATCCATGGCGGCGGAAGGGGAGGGCGGTCCGATCGTCCCGGGAAGAGCTGCCAGGGAGACAACAAAGCGGGCAAGGGGATCCGTCGAGACACGGTAACCCCGCGGCAGCGGTGCCGACTGGAGCATGCTCGCGAGTCGCGGTTGCAGGACGCTCTCGCAATCCAGACGGACCTCACTCATCCCGCCCGAGCAGGAGCAGGCAAGGACGAGTGTCGCGGAGAGGACGCAGCCCCAGGCCCGCCGTCCACCGGCAGACAGCTCTCGTGGTCGTCTCACCTGCCCCTCCTGAGAAGCTGCACCTGGGCGGCCACGCCAACGGCGATCGCGGCTCCTATCCACACGAACACGGCCTGCCACGATACAAGCTGATAGATGAAGGCTCCGATCAGCGATCCCAGTATCTGCCCGGCTGTCAGCAGGGATTCGTGGATGGTCACGCGTCGATCACGGTCCGGAGCCCCGGAAGCGCCGTAGAAAATGGATGCTCCATAGAGAGCCGCCTGCACGAGGCCAGCGGCAGCGAGTCCTGCCGCAAAGCCAAGCGGTGAGCGGATGAAGAGGAACGCAAGATCGACGAGCGCGGCCGCGATCAGGCCGAGCGGGATCATAGAAGCGCGGAAATGCCAGAAGCTCAGCCTGCCGACGATCCAGAAGCCGATGGCCATGCTGGCGGCCCTGACCAGGAGGATGAGGCCGATCGAGGATTCGCTCAGCCCAAGCTCGTCCCGCCCGTACAGCGGGAAGACATTGAGGAAGACGGCGATGAAGGCGTAGATGAGAAAGAGCCCGATCCAGGCGGAGAAACGCAGCGGGGTCGATCGATCGAGGGCTTCGCCCGGTTTGGGGGAGCTTTCCCGATGCGGAGGGCGGGCCAGGTGTGCCGCCGACAGGATGAACAGGGCAGTCAGGGCAAAGACGACGATCGCCGCGTACACGGGTACGAAGAGTCCGCGCTCAGCCATCAGGCCGGCAAGAAAGGGCGCGACCGAGGCGCCGACGCTCCATGAGACGCTGAAGGCACCGGATGCACGGCCCAGTGCAGCGCCTTCGATAGCCGTGGTCAGCCAGCCCATCAGGCGGGGCCAGAACAGGGCCGTCGAGAAGCCGACCACACCATAGGCGAGAAAGGCCGAGAGGAGCCCCTTGGTGAGCACATGGAAAGCCAGTGCGAGAGCGGCGAGGATACCGGAGAGTGCCATCGAATGATCCGCACGAATGCGCGTCGAGAGAGGGCGGAGCCCCAGGCAGCCGGCGAAATAGGCGAGGGAGTAGAGCGCCGCGAACCATCCGACGATCACCGGGGAGGCGCCATAGGCCTCCTTGAGCACGAAGAGCATGCCGAGGTTGATGAGTCCGATCGCGAGCGCCGCCATGAAGGCGCTCGGCACGAGGATCAGCAGACGCCGGTCGGGAAGCTCCGTCCTGTCGCTCACCGCGCGAGCCTAGCTGAAAGGCCTGAGGCGGTCAATCATGGGTACCGGGAAGCGCCCGTTATCGCCTCCGCATCATTTGACAGAGAGAAGTGCCGCCGCATACTATTGCCTTCGAACATGCGTGCATTCATCGCTGGCGAGGTACCATGACTCAATCCAACCGGGCGCGTGTCCAGGAACTCGAGGCCCTCATCCGCCGACATCAGGACCTGTACTACAACGGCCAGCCGGAGCTCAGTGACGCGGAGTTCGACGAACTCTGGGATGAGCTGCGCTCACTCGATCCGGGCAATGCCGCGCTGGCTTCCGTCGGGTCGGACAGCGCCGACGGCTGGCCCAAGACGCAGCACCTCATGCCCATGGGCAGTCAGGAAAAGGCCTCCAATCCGGAGGACTTTCTCCTCTGGGCCGCCAAGACGGCACATCCCGAGTATCTCGTGCAGTACAAGCTGGACGGAGCGAGTCTCGAGTTGCAGTACGAGAAGGGCCAGCTTCTCCGTGCGGTCACCCGGGGGGATGGGGATGTCGGCGACGACATCAGCCCGAATGCGCGGCACATGCAGGGTGTCGTGGTCAGGCTCGCGGTGAAGTTCAGCGGCGGGATCCGGGGGGAAGTGATCATGACCCACGAGATCCACGACGGCAAATACGCGGACAAGGCGAATTGCCGGAACGCGGCCAACGGCCTCATGAAGCGCAAGGATGGCCAGGGCTCAGAGGATCTGCATGTGATCTGCTACGACGCCGATGGGGGCGTCGAGACTGCCGACGGCGGCATGACCCCGCCCTGGTCAGATGAGCTTGGAAAGCTCGAATGGCTCGATGCCATGGGCTTTACGACTGTTCCCATGCGGGTCTGCAGGACGGCGCAGGACGTCGTCGACTACCGGGCTCAGATCATGGACATCCGGCCATCGCTGCCCTACGACATCGACGGACTCGTAGTCAAGGGCCGCGAGATAGACCGGATCGATGCAGCCCGGGCGCGGCCCGAGAAGCAGATAGCCTTCAAGTTCAGCCTCGAAGAGGCGATCTCCACCCTCCGTGCTGTCGAATGGAGCGAGTCCGGCGCCAACTACACCCCCATCGGGATCATGGATCCGGTGCGTCTGGCCGGCACCACCGTGCAGCGGGCGAACCTTGTCAACACGAATGCCATCTCGAAGATGGGACTGAAGATCGGATCTCGCATCGTCATAACGAAGCGCGGCGAGATCATCCCCAAGATCGAGGGATGCGTAGAAACCCCCGGAGATGCCTTGCCCATCGAGATTCCATCCGTCTGCAGCTGCGGAACCGTACTCGTGGACGAGGGCACGCGGCTGTATTGTCCCAACCTGCTCTGCCCCAAGCGCAGCCTCCACCGGCTCGAGAAATGGCTTTCCGTTCTCGACATCCGTGATTTCGGTTCGGCCATTCTCGGCCAGCTCTTCGCCTCGGGGCGCGTGAAGGAGATCGCCGATCTGTACACCCTCACCGTCAAGGAACTCGCCGCCTACGATCGGATGGGTGAGCTCCTTGCCACAAAAATACTGCGGAACCTGAAGGCGAAAAACTCGGTGAGTCTGGCCAGCTTCGTGGCGGGTTTCGACATCGAGGGCATCGGCACCCTGATCGCCGAGAAGGCCGTCGCCGCCGGCTACGACAGCCTGGAAAAGCTGAGGGCTGTCTCCGTAGAGGAGCTCGACGCCGTCGACGGCTTCGCGGAGATCACGGCCAGAGCGCTCATCGATGGACTTCGCCTCGCGGCGCCGGAGATGGATCGGCTCCTGCAAACTGGGGCGCTCAGCATCGTCGGCCCTCAGCCCGGCGCCGCACTTGCGGGACGGAGCTTCTGCTTCACCGGAGAACTTTCGATGAAGCGGAGCGAGGCCGAGTCCCGGGTGCGTGAGCTCGGGGGGAGCGTCAAGTCCTCCGTCACGAAGGGGCTTTCCTACCTGGTCACCAACGATCCGGGTTCGGGCTCGGAGAAGAACAAGAAGGCGCGAGCCCTCGGCGTCTCCGTGATCGACGAGGCTGCCTTTCTCGCGTTATTGGAGGCCTCCCGGTGAATACGGTGCCGCAGAAGGGGAGGCGGCTCCCCGTGGCGCTCCGATGAGTGCAGAGGCACGCTCCTGGCTCAGAGGGAGTGGCGGCCGCCTCCTCGTGACGATCAAGGTCGTCCCCGGCGCGGCACGCACGGAAATAGCCGGCCTGCGCGATGGAGCTCTGCTCGCACGGGTTGCGGCGCCTCCTGAAAAAGGCAAGGCGAACGAGCTCCTCCTCGCGGCCCTGGCCCGGCTCCTTGACTGTCCAAAATCCGATCTCATCCTGGTGTCGGGTTCGGCTTCGCGCAGAAAGCTTCTGTCCATTCCCGCTTCGGCCGAGACGGCGATCATACGACTCGCCCAGTCGGCCCGGCCCTGAACGCGATGAAGCGCGCGCGGGAACTCCGCGCCACCGCGAATCCCGTGGACAGGCGCGACGTCGCCCCGCCTTGTCCCGGGCCCGGCGCTCAGGCTAAACTCCAGCGACTCGAGCCTGAAAAGGAGCCATCCGTTCATGGTCCAATCGAAACAAGCGTGGAAGGTGAAGATAGGTGAAGCCCTCAACTCGGTGGCCCGAGAGAAGGCTCTCGCCGGCGAGCCCATCGCTGCCGAGGCCGTGGTCGTTGAACGTCCCCCACGCCCCGAGCTGGGAGATCTTGGCTTCCCGATGTACCCCTACGCGAAGCTTCTCAGAATGAGTCCGGCGCAGATCGCACAGGCGGTCGCCACGAGGCTGGGAGCCGACGCTGCCCCCACCGGCCTCGGCGCCGCCTCGGCGGAGGGGCCCTATCTCAACGTCCGTCTCGACCGAGAGGCCGAGGCAGCACGGCTGCTCGAGGCGAGCCGCGCCCCCGATTGGGGGAAGCTCGACGTTCTCAAGGGGCGCAAGGTCCTCGTGGAGTTCTCGAGCCCCAACACGAACAAGCCGCTCCATCTGGGGCATCTGCGCAACGACGTGCTCGGCGAGTCCCTCTCGCGGATTCTGGCCGCCGCCGGGGCGGAGCTGCGGAAGATGAACCACCCCAACGACCGGGGTGTCCATATCTGCAAGTCCATGCTGGCCTACCTTGCCTACGGCGAGGGTCGGACTCCGGAAGACGAAGGGCTCAAAGGCGATCATTTTGTCGGCAAATACTACGTGCTTTTCAATCGGCTCAAGGAGGAGCGCCCCTCGGCGGAGGAGGAGGCACAGGACCTGCTCAGGCGATGGGAAGCCGACGAGGCGGAGGTTCTTTCGCTCTGGCAGCGCATGAAATCCTGGGTTATGGAAGGCATTCGGCAAACCTACGCCCGCACGGGCATATCCTTCGACGCCTACGACTTCGAAAGCGAGACCTATCAGCTGGGCAAGGAGGAAGTCCTCAGGGGGCTCTCCCGCGGTATTTTCTACCGGGAGGACGACGGTTCCATTTGGATCAATCTCGAGGATATCGGGCTCGACCGGAAAGTCCTGCTCCGGAAGGACGGGACGAGTCTCTACATCACCCAGGATATAGGCACCGCCATATCGCGGCACGAAAGCTGGCCATACGACCGCCTCATCTACGTGGTCGGCAACGAGCAGCAGTATCATTTTCGCGTGCTGTTCGAGACGCTCAAGCGCCTCGGCTATGAGTGGGCGCGCGATCTGCACCATCTGTCCTACGGCATGGTCAATCTTCCCTCGGGCCGGATGAAGACCCGTGAGGGTACGGTCGTCGACGCCGATGACCTCATCGACGAGCTGGCCGGCCTGGCGGCACGCGAGATCGAGTCCAAGGGCAGGGAGGACGCGGTGGGCGACGTGAGCCGCGTCGCCGAAAAGGTGGCGCTCGGTGCGCTGCACTACTATCTGCTTCAGACCAATCCCGTGAAGGACATGCTCTACGATCCCGAGCAGAGCCTCTCCTTCACGGGTGATACCGGGCCCTACATCCAGTACATGGGCGCCCGTGCCTCATCCATCCTGCGCAAGCACGAAGCCGGAGAGGGAAGGGCCCGGGACGGCAGCGCCAGGCCCGGGCTGCTCGCCGGCGATGCCGACTGGGCCCTCGTTCGCAGGGTGGCCGAACTGCCGGAGGCGATCGAGGCCGCCGCGGCGGCCATGGAACCCTCGATTCTTGCCAACTACCTGCATGACTTGGCCGCCGACTTCTCGACCTGGTACCGGGACAATCCAGTCCTCACCAATGCGGACCCGGACCTGGCAGCAACGAGGCTCGAACTCGTGCGGGCCCTCAAACGGAGTTTCGAGCTGGGATCTGCCCTGATCTGCGTCCCGTTCCTGGACTCCATGTAGGCCCGGATTGACAGCCGGAGCGGCTCCGGGGTATAAAAGCCAGCCTAACTATCGATTTTGCAGGGGTCACTCATATGTACGCAGTCGTCGAGTTCAATGGGAAGCAGTACCGAGCCGAAAAGGGCGACGTCCTCCGGGTCGATCGCGTGGAGGCGGAGAAGGGTTCGAGCCTGTCCCTGGACAAGGTTCTGCTGATCTCCGGAGAGAGCGTCAAGGTGGGCCTCCCCTATGTGGCCGGCGCTGCCGTCAAGACCGTCGTTCAGGACGAAGTCAAAGGCGACAAAGTGATCGTCTTCAAGTACAAGCCCAAGAAGGACTATCGCCGCACCCACGGTCATCGCCAGCCCTACACCCTCCTCAAGGTCGAGGAGATCATCGGCTAGGCCGCGGGCCACATGATAGAGGCGAGGGTTCACCTGGATTCCAGGGGCGGGCTGGCCCGCTTCGATTCCACCGGGCACTCGCTGTTCGCTCCCGTCGGCACCGACATCGTGTGCGCTGCTTTTTCCGTGCTCGCTCGCAGCGCCTTCGAGTCCCTGGCCGCGGTGCCCGGTGTCGCGGTGCATGAAAGTGCCACGCAGCCGGGGGAATACAGTGTCGTGGTGGACATAGTGCCACCGCAGATGGTCGAACGAGTCGCAGGAATCGCGGGGTTCCTCATCGTCGGCCTCGCCGGACTTCAGCGGGATTTTCCGCAGTCCGTCCGGCTTACGATAGAGTGACAACGGAGGGAAGATCATGGCACATAAAGGCGTCAACGGCCGGGATTCGAATCCCCAGCATCTCGGGGTAAAGGCCTACGGCAACGAGGTCGTCTCGGCGGGTTCAATCATCGTGCGCCAGCGCGGCACTAAGATCCATGCGGGCAACAATGTTGGCGTCGGCAAGGATGACACGCTCTATGCCCTCATTACGGGACGCGTGGTATTCAAGGAATACCGGGGCAAGAAGATTGCCGGAGTCGAGCCTGTCAACGAGTAGCAGCGCAGCACCGATGCGGGGCGCGTTCGGCTCCCCGGCTCGGTTTGCAGGAATGGGTCCGCCCCGCGTCAGCCCTGGCGCGCGGGCGGTTTCGTATTTTAGGCGCGCCGCTCCCCTCTGCGGCGTCGCCCGGCGTCTGCGCCGCTTCCGGTAACAGAGCCATGGTAAAGTTCGCCGACGAAGCAACGATCTCTGTCACCTCCGGCAAGGGGGGAGACGGCTGCGTCGCCTTCCGCCGGGAAAAGTATGTCCCCATGGGGGGGCCGGCAGGCGGCGACGGAGGCAGGGGAGGGGACGTCATTTTCGAAGTCCGCAGAAATCTCCGGACACTCGCCCAGCTTCGCTATCAGCAGACATTCAAAGCGGGAAACGGCCTGCCCGGCATGGGCAAGAACATGCATGGCAAGGACGGTGCGGACATCGTTGTGCTCGTCCCTCCCGGGACTATCGTTCGGGATGCCGAGACCGGGGAACTTCTCAAGGACTTCGGACTCGGTCGGGGCTCGGGCACGGAACGGGAGCGGTCTCAGGAGGGGAGCCGCTGGATCTACCTCCGCGGCGGCAGCGGAGGCTGGGGCAACACCCATTACAAGACCTCGGTCAACCAGGCTCCCAAGACGGCCCAGCCGGGGAAACCGGGACTGACCCGGCGCCTCCAGCTCGAACTGCAGCTGATCGCGGATATCGGTTTTGTCGGCTTTCCGAACGCGGGCAAGTCCTCCCTTCTCGACCACTTCACCAACGCGCGGCCCAAAATCGCGCCATATCCCTTTACGACCAAGATACCGAATCTCGGCATGCTGCACGTCCACGAGCGGGACATCGTGCTCGCGGACATACCCGGCATCATCGAAGGCGCCCACGAGGGCGCGGGACTCGGCCTCAGGTTCCTCCGGCACATATCGAGGACCAGCGCCCTCGCCTTTCTCGTCGATCTCTCCGACGACAACTGGCAGAGCGCCTACTCGATACTCCGCAACGAGCTCGCTTCCTATGCGCCGGAACTGGCCACGCGCCGACGCGTTCTCCTTGCCACCAAGCTCGATCTTCCGGAAGCTGCCGAACGGTTTGATGCGTTCAAGGCTGCGCACCCTGAAGAGACCGTCCTCGGCGTCTCGGTTTTTTCGGGATCTGGCCTTGAGGACGTCAGGGAGATGTTTTTCGCCTTTGTCCAGGAGGCGGAAGAAGAAGCCAGGATCGCCTCCGAGACGGAGGCCGACCTGTTCGGACCCCTGCCGGCTCCCGGGGCACATGACCCGAGTCTGATGGACGATGGAGGCGAGCCGGAGGAGTTCGCATGAGGATTCTGCTCGTCGGCGGCTCCTTCAACCCGGTCCATATCGGCCATGTGGCCACTGCCCGGGAAGTTGGTCTCCAGTTCGGTTACGACCTCATGCTCTTCGTCCCCTCGTTGCGGCCTCCGCACAAGCGCCTGGCGGAGGAGCCTGGTCCGAATCATCGGCTTGCCATGCTGCGGCTCGCCGCCGGCGATGACGCCGGGATGGCGGTGGACGACTGCGAAATCACCAGGGGGGGGACCTCCTTCACGATCGACACCGTCCGCGACATCGCCACGCGTTATGCGATCGAAGGGAAGCTGGGGCTCCTGCTCGGAGACGATCTCATTCCGGGCTTCCCGTCCTGGAAGGATCCGGCGTTGCTCGCCTCGGAAGCCGATATCATCTGCGCGCATCGGAAGAGCGTGGAGCGGCTTCCCCTCTCCGTGCCGCATCGCTACGCGGACAATCCCGTGATCGCCGTATCGAGCTCCCTCGTGCGGGAGCGGATCGCCCACGGGCAACCCTTC
This sequence comes from Rectinemataceae bacterium, assembly GCA_035505775.1. Lineage (GTDB taxonomy): Bacteria > Spirochaetota > Spirochaetia > Treponematales > Rectinemataceae > JAJXZP01. The sequence continues at coordinate 20,025 of DATJQN010000085.1, forward strand.
CGGCACCTCGTTCCCGAGTCGGTCTATGAGTACATTATCAAAGAGAAACTCTATGGACTTCACTGAGATCGCCGGCCGGGTGGAAGAGCGGCTGGACCTGGTATTGAGCCCGGCCCGGGCTGCTCATTCGCGCGGCGTGGCGGGCCTCGCTGCGGAGCTCTGTCGCCGTCATGGCCTTGAGGCTTCGCGGGGGCGCCTGGCGGGGCTCGCCCACGACATGTGCAAGGAGATGCCCAAGAGGGAGCTCCGCTTCCTCGCGGCCGAGTACCCGGGTATCGTGGCCGGCTCGGCCCTCCTGGCGGACAAGATATTGCACGGCCCCGCTGCCGCCGTGCTGCTTCGCCGCGATTACGGGGTGGACGACCCGGAGCTCCTGGAGGCTGTGGCCCTGCACACCGTCGGCAAGCCGGGGATGAGCGGTCTCTGCCTTTTCGTGTATTGCGCGGACAAGCTCGAGCCGGGCAGGGGCCACGTCGATCCCGCCTTCCTCGAACGATGTATCGGCCTGCCGCCGTCGGAGATGCTTCTCATGGTTGTCGCCGACACGATAGACTGGCTCGCTATGCGTGGCCATGACATCGCTCCGGAAACCCGACTCCTGTATGACAGCCTTGTCAACGTGGTGCCCGCGCCATGAAGCGTTTTGCCCTGGACAAAAGCTCGATCCTCCTCATCGTCATCGTCGGCATTCTGGTCGCCGGGATCGTGTTTCTTGCGCTCTCGCTCCGGATGGATGCAGTCGAACAAGCGACAAAGACCGACCGCATCATCAACATGGCCATCATCGTGGAGCAGGGTGGGAAGCCGGCTTCGACCCAGCTTTTCATGTTCTATCCGGCCAACGGGCGGGGGGCCCTTCTCGATGTGCCCGGCGAAACGGGCCTGATAATCAAGTCCTTGAAACGGGTGGACCGAATCGACGCACTGTACTCGTCGGGCCATCCCCGCGCCTTCGTGCAGGAGATCGCCAATCTTCTGGGAACCCAAATACCCTACTGGATGATCGTGAACGAGTCGGGTCTGGTCCGGGTCAGCGATCTGCTCGACGGCCTTCAGATGTTCATTCCCACTGCCATCGACCTGCCCGGTCCGCCGACCGCTCTCCTGGCCTCGGGTGCCCTCGTCCTCGACGGCGACAAGGTCGCCCAATTCTCGTCCTACCATGATCCGGACGAGTCGGACAGCGACAGCTCGGCCCGCCGGCAGAAACTTCTGCAGTCCCTGTTCCGAAGAATGGGCGAGCGTTCGGCATGGCTCGTCCGCCCCGACGTGTTTCCCGTATTCAGGAGCACGCTCCAGACCAACATCCCCGACAGCTCGCTTCGCAGGCTGATTCCGCAGCTGGCCAAGCTCGATACCGACCGCCTTGTTCTGCAGCGGGTCACCGGAGCCATGAAGAACGTGGACGGAAAGCTGCTCCTCTTTCCGCACTACGACGGGGAACTGGTCAGGGACATAGTCAAGCAAACCCTCAATGCCCTGGCGAACACCTCGAACTCAAACTCCGGCGACAAGATATATACGCTGGAGGTGCTCAATGGCACCCCCGGGCAGGGCCTTGCTATGCGGGCGGCCGAGATCTACCAAAGCTTCGGCTACGACGTCGTCACGGTCGGCAACGCCGATCGAGACGACTATGACAAGACGCAGATCGTCGCACACTTCTCCAACCCCGACGAGGCGGCAGGGGTCGCCGCCGTGATCCGTTGCACGAACGT
>DATJQN010000086.1:0-2575 GCA_035505775.1 Rectinemataceae bacterium
CGAGTCTCCTCGGGTAAGGGTGAAAAGGTGGGGTAAGAGCCCACCGCGTCTTCGGCAACGAGGACGGCAGGGCAAGCCTCGCTGTGAGCAAGGCCGAGCAGCGAAGGGTGGTTCGCCCACATTCGCGGGTAGGCCGCTGGATCCGTCCTGAGAAGGGCGGGGTAGATGGATGGCGGCGACCCCCTAGGGGGCACAGAACCCGGCTTACAGGCCCGCCCCTTTTTTTACAAATGGGCTTCAGATTGACGTCCACTTCTCATCCATGGTACAAGGAAGCGCGGCCAACCTGAGTCGCAGGGCCTATGGAATCCTTGTCTCGCACCCTCGACACCTACACCGGAAGCTACCTCGTACGGCGCCGGCGGAAGCGCTTGGCAATTCTTCTCGCGGTCTGCGCGGCGAGTATTGCCGGCGCCGCGATCATCATTGAGCTGTCCAGATCCGGCGTCCTCCACGCGCGGAGCGCATCCCGCCCCGTACCCAAGCAGGAACTGCTCGCCGCCTGGAACGTCAAGAACTGGGACAAGGTTATCGCGGGGTGTACGAGCTCGCTGGACTCCGCTCCGCTGGATCCCTTCTATCTCATGTTCAAAGGCTTTTCCTCATTCTACAAGGCGCTTGAGCTTCCCGAGGGCGACGACCGCACGTCCCTGATCGACAACTCGGTCGCCACACTCCGCAAGGCGCTTGCGACGGGAAGGCGCCTTCCTCGCGCCGAAGTGGACTACGTGCTCGCCAAGGCCTACTACCAAAAAGGGCCGTCCTACCTCGACGAGTCGGTCAAATATATGGAAGCCGCTCTCGCCGGTGGCTACAAGGCATCCGACAGTCGGGAGTATCTCGCCATGGCCTATGCGGGTCTGGGGGACAAGACCAAGTCGGTGCAGAATTTCCAGGCCGCGCTCGAGCAGAGCCGCGCGGAGCTTCTTCTCTTGGCCGCGGCCAAAGCCTACGACGATTCGGGAGATGCGGCCACGGCAGAGTCGCTGCTGCTTGAGGCGCTGGCATCGGGCAAAGACGCCCTGGTCGATGAGAAATGCCATTTCCTCCTCGGGGATATCTATAGAAGCCAGGGACAGGGTCCCAAGGCAGAGGAACAGTACAACCAAATTCTTGAGAAGAACCAGGATTCGGCCGAAGCCCATTACAGGCTTGGCCTCGTGTATCAGGATCGCGGCGAGACCGTGCGGGCCCGGGCGGAATGGCGAAAGGCCGTTTCCATCGATCCCACCAATGCCGCGGCCCGCGAAAAACTGACCGAAAAGCTCTAGCCTCCGGAGGAATCATGGCTATCCGCGACCTGTTTGACTCGATTTCGCTCGATATCGGCATCGATCTGGGCACCTGCAATACGTTGATCTACGTCCGAGGCAAGGGCATCGTCGTCAACGAGCCATCGGTGGTGGCAGTCGAGCGCGGTACCAACAAGGTGGTCGCGGTGGGTTCCGAAGCAAAAAGGATGCTCTGGAAGACGCCGGGCGACATTATCGCCAAGCGACCGCTGCGCGACGGCGTCATCGCCGACCCCGACATGACGGAGAAGATGATCAAGTACTTCATCCAGAAGGTCATCGCCCGGCGATGGTTCGTGAAGCCCCGGATGGTTATCGGCGTCCCCTCCTGCATCACCAAGGTCGAGGAAAACGCCGTCGTCGATTCCGCGTACAAGGCGGGCGCCCGCTTCGTGAAAGTTATAGCGGAGTCGCTTGCCGCCGCGATCGGGGCTGACATACCCATCTCCGAACCTGCCGGCCATATGATTTGCGACATCGGCGGTGGTACCTCGGAGATCTCCGTCATCTCGCTCAAGGGCATGGTGGTGACCAACGCCATCCGTGTCGGCGGGGACGAGTTCGATGAGGCTATCATTAAGCACATCCGCAATGTTCACAACCTGATAATCGGCGAGCAGACTGCGGAGCGGCTGAAAATCGAGATCGGCAACGCGAGCCCCGACAAAGTCATCGAAAAAGTCGAGATCAAGGGTACCGACGCCATTACGGGCCTGCCGAGGAAGCTCGAGATCGATTCGGTCGAGGTCCGCGAGGCCCTGCAGGAGCCGATCACCCAGATCGTTGAGGAAATCAAGAAGACCCTCGGACAGACTCCTCCCGAACTCGCGGCCGACATCGTCGAACGGGGGATCGTGATGGCCGGAGGCGGATCCCTGCTCAAGGGGCTGCCAAAACTGGTGGCCAAGGAGACCGGCGTTCCGGTCATACTCGCCGAGCGCCCCCTCGAGTGCGTCGCCATCGGCGCCGGCAAGTATTTCGAGACGATGCGCAGCCAGGACGGTTCGCAGAGCGTCTACGACAGCCTCAACATCTAGAGGAAGCCCGATCCGTGCCTGATTCGCCATCGCCCGACAGCCGACGCGCGCGGCGCGTGGTGCCCGGCGTCCTCCTCGCCGTGAGTCTCATGTGCCTGATCATATCCACGCGAAGCCTTGCCGGCCTGCCAGAGCGGATCGGCATCACCATTTTCGGCTTCATCCAGCAGGGTTTCAGCGCAGTCGGCGCCTTCGTCTCGGACACCATCGCGTCCATCAGCGAGCTTCAGCGAATGCGGGCGGACT
>DATJQN010000087.1:0-8172 GCA_035505775.1 Rectinemataceae bacterium
AACAATGCCGCATGCTCTGAGTCCACGGGAACGATGAGTCTCCCGGAGCCTGCCGCCGCCTGTCGCAGCACGCTCCAGCCCATCACCACGCTCTCCTTGTTGGCCAGGGCGAGATCCTTCCCACCCTCGAGTGCAGCGACCGAGATGCGAAGTCCCGCGGCGCCGGAGGCCCCGTTGACCACGATGTCTGCCTGCATTTCCCCGAGCAGTCTTTCCAGCGCGGCGGCTCCTGAATGGGCAATTCGCGGGTCGCCCGCCTCGGCCCCGCTCAGGGCCAGGCTCGCGCCCGGGAAACGAGAAGCGGCCAGGAGGAGGCCGGCCTCATCGGTATGGGAGCAGAGGGCGACCACCGAAAAAAGCTCGGGATGGGCGCCCAGCACGTCCAGCGTCTGCCGCCCTATCGAGCCTGTGGCGCCCACCACGATGACGCGCTTTGCCATGGATCTATCTGAAGAGCCCCAGGAGGAGGGAAGCCGCGTAGAATACCGGGGCAGCGAAGAGGATACTGTCGAAGGAATCCAGGAATCCGCCCCGACCCGGCACGGCGCTGCCCGAGTCCTTGGTGCCGGCGCTGCGCTTGAGGGCGCTTTCAAACAGGTCCCCTACGATAACGGCCGCCCCCACGGTCAGGCCGAGCGCCACCACAGCAGGCCAGGCGCAGGCGATGGCATGGGGAAAGAGGGCCCGAGCCACGAAGGCGAGGCCCACGGAGCCGGCCATCCCGCCGCAGAATCCGGCGATGCTTTTGTTAGGGGACACCGCGACAATCCCCCTTCGCCGGCCGAAGGTCATGCCGAAAAACCAGGCCAGGCTGTCGTTGCCCAGGGTCAGTCCCGCGAAGGTGAGGATGGATTCCGTCGCCCAGGCCGGCTCGCAGGCCAGGAGGACCACGAAGGCGCCGAGGAGCCCTGGGTAGACGAGGGCAAATCCGCGGGCGGCCGCCCGCGAGGTCACGTCAGGGATGTCATCGGCCCGAACGAAGGCAAAAGGAGCGAACACAAGGAGGCCGAGCAGGGCGCTCCCGACGGCCAGAACGGCAAGGGGACCATAACCGGACAGGTGGGTTGTGAGCGCGCCGACATAGGCTATCACCGAAGGCATGAAACCGAGCAGCGCCATGACGGAGTTCCGGGCCCGGACTCCCCGATCACGGAAAATCTGCGCGAGTTCAACGCCGGCGCCACCGGTGAAAACGAGAATCATGAGCACCGCCGCGCCGTGATGCGCCTGAGGCAGGAGGATGACCACCGCCACAATGGCCGGAATGCCGATGAAGAACAGCAGAAGTCTCTGGATCAGGTTGCTCACGGCACACCGCCAAAACGGCGCTCGCGCCGTCTGAAGTCGTCGACGGCAAGTCGGAGATCCTCTCCGACAAAGTCCGGCCAGGGCTTCGGACAGAAACAGAGTTCGGAATAGGCCGACTCCCAGAGGAGAAAATTGGATACCCGCCGTTCGCCGCCGGTCCGTATTATGAGATCCGGATCGGGGAGCTCGGGGCGGTCCATCGCCGCCGACAGACTGATCTCGTCCACGGCCTGGCCGCGCGCAAACAGCCGGCGCGCTGCGCGGACGATCTCGTCCCGCCCGCCGTAGTTGATGGCCAGGTTGACGACGATCCTGTCGAATTGCGCGGTATCGGCCTCGACACTGCGGATTTCCGCGACTATGTCCTCCGGCAGGCCGGTAGGATCTCCCGAATGAACGACTCTGACCTTGTTTTCCCGATAGAAGTCGAGCTCGGCGGCAAGATGCCGGCGGATGAGACCCATCAGAAAGCCGACCTCGTCCGCGGCACGCTTCCAGTTTTCCGTAGAGAAAGTATAGAGGGAGAGGACCCGGATCCCGATGTCCTCTGCAGCTCTTACTATGGTTTTGGCCACCTCGAGGCCGACCCGGTGGCCTTCGGAGCGCGGCAGGCCGCGGGCCTTGGCCCAGCGACCGTTGCCGTCCATGATGATTCCGACATGGTGAGGAACCGGGCGCTCGGATACGGTAGTCGGCACCGCATTTACCCCTAGACTTCCATTATTTCTTTTTCTTTTTCCTCGAGCGCTTTTCCGGCCTGGCCTATGTAGGAGTCGGTGAGCTTCTGAAGCTCCTCCTCCTCTTTTTTTATGGCATCTTCCGCCACTCCGCCGGCAGCCAGCTGTTTCTTGAGGTCCTCAAGACCGTCGCGCCGCACATTGCGGATGGAAACCCGGGTCTGCTCAGCCATGGACTTGGCCATCTTGACGAGATCCTTGCGCCGTTCCTCGGTGAGCGGGGGGATGGCGATCCGGATGACTTTGCCGTCGTTGGAAGGATTGAGCGCCAATTCCGATTTTTGAATGGCCTTTTCTATTTCGCCGATAAGGGACCGGTCCCAGGGCTGTATGACGATGAGTCGAGCCTCGGGGACCGATACCGTTGCCACCTGCGAAAGCGGGCTCTTCTGCCCGTAGTAGTCGACGCGGATCTTGTCGAGCAGCGCAGGCGAGGCGCGTCCCGTGCGGAGCCCATTGAACTCGTCTTTCAGAGCGCTGACTGCCTTTCTCATCTTCTCTTCGCAGACTGCCTTAACGGAATCCATGGAACCCCCTCGTGTTGGCTGCTCGGCCGCTGCTTTTCAGTTCTCTCCGACCCGAATGTAGACGTAGTCGGCGATCTTCAGGCTGCAGCCGGCATCTTTGCCCACCGAGGCCATCATCGCCGCGACGGTCACCTTCTCATCCTTGACGAAGCCCTGATCCAGGAGGCAGACCTCCGAAATGAGCTTCTTGAGCTTGCCCTTGAGGATACCCTGAATCACGTTGGCGGGTTTGCCCTTCATCTTCTCGTCGAGCTCGACCTGCTTCTGGAAGACTTCCTCCTGCTCCTTGATCCAGGCCGCATCGGGCTTGGACTGATCGAGGAACATGGGGTTGAAGGCCGCGATGTGGAGGGCTACATCGTGGAAGAAGGCAGTGACCTTTTCGTTCTTGAAGGCATCGGCCTTGTCCGCGGCCGCCTTCACGACGACGGCGATCTTGCCCTCTCCGTGCACGTAGGAGTGAACGTACTCGTTGGCCCCGGCCTGCACGAGCTTGACCCGCTTGAGGGTGATATTCTCCTTGATGATCGATGCGATGTCCTTGACCATGCCCTCGAGCTCGGCGTTCGGTTCGGAATAGCGTTTGCTGAACGCAAGGTCGACGATCTTGGAGCCGGCGTCGATGAAGTCCTTGTTGCGGCAGACGAAGTCCGTTTCGCAGGCGATCTCCACGAGGGAGACGATTCCGCCCGATTCCTTGATGAAAACCTTGCCCTCGTTGGTGGCGCGGCCCGCGCGCTTCTCGACGCCGGCCAGTCCCCACTCGCGGAGGATCTTCTCCGCTCCCGCGAAGTCACCGTTGGCTTCGGTGAGGGCCTTCTTGCAGTCCATCATCCCCGCTCCGGTTTTCTCGCGGAGACTCTTGATATCGCTAGCCTTGATGTCCACAGTTTTCTCCCTTCCAACTCAATACTGGTTATTTTGCCTCGTAGAGCCTGTCCTCGTCGACGATGGGGGATACATCCTCGCTCGCGGGCTCTTCGGTCTTGGGCTTGTCTGCGGCTGCGTAGGTGGCGGGGTCGATCTCGACCTCATCTTCCTCGGCGGAAGGAGCCGCGTCGGTCTTGATCTCCTCGCCTTCGTCGCCCTGGAGATTCTCTATGATCTTGAGACCCTCGGCAGCGCCCGCCTCCACCACGGCGTTCGCTACGATCTGCGTGAAGAGGCTGATCGAGCGGATGGCGTCGTCGTTGCCGGGAATGGGATAGGTGATGCCCTCGGGATTGCAGTTCGTATCCACCACGGCCACGATGGGGATTCCCAAGCGCTGCGCCTCGGCGACCGCAATGGCCTCCTTGCGCGTATCGATGACGAAGAGGGCTCCCGGCAGCTCCTTCATCTCCTTGATGCCGCCGAGGTTCTTCTCGAGCTTGGTCTTTTCCTTCTGAAGGCTTGCAATTTCCTTCTTGGTGAGGCTCTCGAAGGTACCGTCGACCTCCATCTTCTCGATCTTCTTGAGTCTCTGGATGGACTTCTTGATGGTGGAGAAGTTGGTCAGCATGCCGCCCAACCAGCGGTTGTTGACGTAGAACTGCTCGCAGCGCTCGGCTTCCTTCTGGATGGCCGTCTGCGCCTGCTTCTTGGTGCCGACGAACAGAACGCTCTTGCCGGAAGCGACGGTCTTCTGGACTGCGTCGTAGGCTTCCTTGATGGACTGGATGGTCTTCTGAAGATCGATGATGTGAATGCCGTTCCGCTCCGCGAAGATGTACTTTTTCATTCGCGGATCCCAGCGCTTGACCTGGTGCCCGAAGTGCACGCCGGACTCAAGCAGGTTCTTCATGGTGACGACTGCCAAGACTTCCTCCCGTGGCCGGATTCCTCCAGCCCCCATCTCTGTATCTCAACCGCGGCTCTGCCAAAGGCGGGCCGCGGTCGGAAGGTGCCGGCGCCTATGACGCCGGTTCGAAGCCCAGAGGGCCTCGCGCCTCTTCCCGCATGGGTTTGAGGCGGTAATTTGCACTGCGTAGGATGTCATAAAGCTCATGGATTGGCAAGCCCATGATGCCTGACCACGAGCCCTCTATGCGCTCTATGAAGAGCCCCGTCCATCCCTGCACCCGGTAGGCGCCGGCAACCCCCCGCCATTCGCCACTGTCGAGGTAATCCCCAATCTCCTCCTCGCTCAACGGGGAGAATCGCACGCTGGAGTCCGACCGCGCCTCATGCCTAGCCCCGGAACTCCGGTCGAGCAGGACAAGGCCCGTATGAACGATGTGGCTGCGGCCGGAGAGCAGCCGGAGCATCCGCGCGGCGTCCTCCCGATTCTCGGGCTTGCCAAGGACGAGCTCCTCGTCCGGCTCCGGCTGGCCCGTGCCGTCTTCCCCCTGGTCAGGGCAGGTCACGCATACCAGCGTATCGGCAGCCAGCACGAGCCGGGGTTCGCTCGTCGCGCGGCGTGAGGCCGCGGCCAGGGCTTTGTCTGCGGCCAGCTGAAGAACCCGATCCCGCGGACACAGCGAATCGCGCAGAGTTTCGTCGATATCGGGATCCATGGCGATAAAGGGGATTCCGAGCATCGTGAGAAGCTGATGACGGCGCGGGGAGCTCGAGGCAAGCAGAAGTGTTTCCATCAAACGGATAATCCGTCCCTGATGGACCTGGGTCAAGCGATATCGCTGGGCTACTGAAGAGCCGGTGAGCTTGACAGCGAGTCGGAGGCCGTACTAGTATCGCCCCGAGCGATTAGCTCAGCTGGATAGAGCGTCGGCCTCCGGAGCCGAAGGTCGCGCGTTCGAATCGCGCATCGCTCAATACCTAGACGTAGAGGTCGAGGGTCTTCCCTGAGTCCTCTGCAGTGGGCGGCGCCGGCTGTTCCGGCGGCGGGGTAGTCGGCCGCGGCGGCTGTGGATTCTCCACGGGCGTCGCAGAGCCGATCGCATCGATAGTTCCATCCATGGAAACCACCTCCACCATCTATTTTACTGCTACTGATCGCGGTCTGCAACTCCGACGGGCTTCGAGGCATTGACTCACACCAGATGCAAAGCCTCGGCTCCCCACTGGAAGCCGAGGCAGTCGCGCAGCTTCGCCAGTCCTATTTGCTTCCGCTGGAGGCCTGATAGCGCCTGAGCGAGTCCAGAACCTGGTTGGCCATGGCCTTGACCGGGGTGATGTAGTTGCCCGTGGCAATCCGCATAACCGCACGGATGGCGTCGGGATCCTTCAAACCATTGTTCTTGTCCGCAAGCCGCTGAATCGCGACCAGGCACTCGAAGGCGAGGCTGTTGTCGGGGCCGATGATATCGAAGCGGTTGACCACGAAGGCGATATCCTGCGTGACCTCGTCCCCGTCGTTGAGCCCGATCTTGCCCAGAGAGCGGATCGCCGCCCCGATGACCATGGGTTCATTGTCCCCCAGCACGACCTTGATAAGCGTCTTCTTGGTATCCTGGGAGGGGAACTCCCCGAGGTAGTCGCAGGCGGTGCGACGGATGTCCGGGAAGTTGTTGGTGATCGGACCAACCCCCGCCGGTCGGGCGGAAATATTGATAGTTTCCGTGGCCAGATAGGCGAGCGAATTGCGGATGTCGTCGTTTTTCCTGCCGGCATCGATGGCCTGCTTTGCATACTGGAGGGCGAGTTGTTTCATGTCCCGGGTGTCCGACTCCGCCTCCTCCCGGATGATCATCGTTTCAAGCGACGACTGGAGATAGGCCTCCTCCACCGTTTTTTCTCCGGTGCCGGGCTGGGTCGAAGTCGCAGGCTGGGCTGCCTGCTGGGACATCGCCTGGGCGGAGACCAGGAGAAGCATTGCGCCGCAGAAAAGGGCGGCCAAAGCCGCGCGCCGAGGGAATTTCATCCTTACCTCCCGATTCCTATCTTCCAGGCATCGCCCTGTTTCTCAAGGATGTACAGTATGTTTCTGTCGCCCTTGGGGCTTATTGTTATCGCCTTTACCAAAGTCTCGCTTATGAAATCGATGTCGTCCACCTTGTCGTTCTGATGGGCGGGATACACGACTTGAAGGAAGAAGTCCTTGAGGCTGGAGAGCACGATGCCCCGGTTCTTTATTATGGGGTACTGGGAAATCTGGCTCAGGGTTGCCGGGTCGGAATAGTAGGCCTTGTACGCGTCCGAGAGATGCGTTAGCCAAGCGTCGAAGTCCTGTCGCCGGATGATCTGGTTCAGGGATTCGACAAAGGTTCTGATGTCGGCGATCGTCGCGTTCTTGGTCTGCTCCGTGACTGCCGCGGCATTGAAGGGCGGAGCGGCGGGCGTCTGCGCCGCGCTCTGGCCGGTGGGGGAGGGGGCTGGCGCAGGATTTGGTGCCGGCTTTGAGGAGGCGCAGGATGCCAGGACGAGCGCCGCACAGGCGAGCGGGAGAACTACGGCGTGAAGCCGGGCCGGCCGAATCATGGCATCCATTCTACAGCGGGCCACCCGAAATGTCAAAACCGGGGGGATGCACGGCACTATTTTTATTGAACCCGGTGACGATCCATTGTATGATAGCTCCAATCACAGAAGTACGCGGAAGGTGACCGCGGGCCGGGGGCTCCGCGATGCCTGGATGAGGTAGTAATGAAGGACATCGCAGCGCTCCACCGGGCAGAGTTTGACTCGCCGCCCGATCTCATCGCTGCCGCGCCTGGTGTGGTCAAATTTCTTGGCGAGCATACCGAGGCTTCCGATGGTTTGGTACTCGCCGCTTCATTGTCGTTCGAACTCAGGGTGGCGGTATCCCTTCGCCGCGATTCCTCCCTCAGATTCTTCGCCGCCGACCTCGGCGAGCGGAAACGGACCAGCCTCAGCAATCTCAAGTTCAAGCGGGAGGATCGGTGGGCCAACTACCCGAAGGCCGTCATCCACCAGCTCATAGCTTCGGGGTCCATCTCCAAGGGTGCCAATTTCACCATCGCCGGGGATATTCCCATGGGTCTCGGGCTGGCTTCCTCCTCCGCTCTCGGGCTGGCTTCCGCCATGGCCATGAAAGAGCTTCTGGGTCTGCCACAGAAGGGGGAGGATCTCGCCGAGTTCGCCCGATCGGCGGAGGCTGACTTCTTTGGACACTCAGTCCCGATTTTTGACAATCTCGCAGCCATTGCCCCCGGCGCCGGCACTGCCTCCATAGTCGATCTGCGCACGGGGCGCCGAAGGGCGGTGCCGTTCCTTGAAGATGGTTACGTGATCGTCCTGACCGATTCCAAGGTACCCCGCCTCAACGTGGATGCAGAACTTCGGCAGCGGGACGAGGACTGCCGGACCTGTCTGGAATACCTGGCACGGGGCAGCGCCAAGACGCTGCGCGATTTCGGCGCCGAGGAGGTGGATGAGCTGATGGGCGTCCTCCCCGAAAGTGTCCGTCGCCGCTGTCTTCACGTGGTGGAAGAGGCAGCCAGGGTGATCGAGGCCGAAGACGCCCTCGTCAGGGGAGATGCAGCCGCCTTCGGTCGTGCCGTGGTTAAGTCGCACGCTTCCCTGCGGAACCTGTTCGAAGTCTCCTGTCCGGAGATCGACTGGCTGGCAAAGCGAGCCCTCGAAATCGACGGTGTCCTATGCTCCCGGCTCACCGGCAAGGGCTTCGGCGGCTGCACGGTCAGCGTCATGACGGACGAGGCTCTTCCCGAATATCGCAAGCGGCTCGAGGACTATGAGCG
>DATJQN010000088.1:0-4901 GCA_035505775.1 Rectinemataceae bacterium
GAGGGTGAGCATGCCGATGCCCGTCATGGCGACGCCGTAGGCGACAAAGAGCGGATTGGCCCCGGAATACACCAGCACCGAGAGGGCGATGGCGATGGAGATGACGAGGACGTTGATGACCGTGGACTCGTAACCGACCGCAAAACCCTGGATGATGTTGGTGGCATGGCCGGTCTGGCAGGCCTTGGTCAGGCTCTTCACCGGCTCGTGGCTCGTGTGCGTGTAGTAGCTCGTCACCTTGTTGAGCACGATGGCCAGCACGACGCCTATGAGACAGGTAAGGGCGGGCCGCAGGTCGAGATCGGGCGAAAGTCCGAAGTTGGCCCACCAGGGCAGGGTCTCGCCGGCGGGAACCTGGCGGTGGAGGTAGAAATACCCGAGCACCATGAACCCGATGACCGAGATGGCCGAGCCGATCCAGAAGCCGCGGTGGACGTTCTTGAGGGCGACGTCGGAGGTATCCTCGGCCTTGGCCCGCACGGTGTAGGTCGAGATGATCGAGCCCAGGACGCCGATTCCGCGCACGAGGAGGGGGAACATGACGCCGATGTGACCGAAGGTGGCCAGGCCGAGGATCATGGCCGCGACGATGGTCACTTCATAGGATTCGAAGATGTCGGCGGCCATGCCGGCGCAGTCTCCCACGTTGTCGCCGACGTTGTCGGCGATCGTGGCCGCGTTGCGGGGATCGTCTTCGGGGATGTCCTTCTCCACCTTGCCCACGAGGTCGGCGCCGACGTCGGCGGCCTTGGTAAAGATGCCGCCGCCCACGCGCATGAACAGGGCGAGGAGGGTGCCGCCGAAGCCGAAGCCGAGGAGGGCCTCATAGGCCTGCTCGCCGTACATGAGGAAGATGAGGGTGCCGCCGAGGAGGCCGAGACCGTCGGTGAGCATCCCGGTTATGGTGCCCGTGCGGTAGCCGAGCTGGAGAGCGCTTCCGTAGCTGGAGCGGGCCGCCGCGGCGACGCGCAGGTTCCCCGTCGTGGCCAGCCGCATGCCGACGAAACCGACGAGCCAGCTGAAGGTCGCGCCGATGAGGAAGGCCCCGGCACGGCCGAAGTGGAACCAGGGGTTCGGGCTCGACGCGGTGAAATAGAGGAGGATCGTGATGATCACCATGAAGGGCGCGATCTTGCGGAACTGCGCTCCGAGATAGGCGTTGGCGCCTTCACGCACGGCCGCAGCGATATCCTGCATCTTCTTCGTGCCCTTGTCCGCCTTCCTCACCTGACCGACGAGGAGAAGGGCGTACACGAGACCGGCCAGCGCGATGCCGAGGACCACGAACAGGGCCACACGCTCGACCTGGGAGAACCGGGGGTCTGTCATGAAAGAGAAGGGTTTGAAGCCCTCGGACGTGCTTGTTCCGCCCATGGTTTGCGCTCCGATGACGGCGACGAAAACCGTAAGACCGAGCAGCACGACCAGGGAGATCACGAGGTTGCGGCGGGAATTCCGCCTACTACCCCTGCTGGGCGAGCCGATCATATAAAACCTCGATGGCTAACGGGTATGGTATTTTTCCGCGAAAGCGGAAATTGGGCCATCAAAGCACGAAAAGAATGTTCTTGCCAAGTAGCCGCATGAATTTTCATCCGGTTTTCCGCAAAAGCACTGCGGAGGCGCTTTTTCGGAAATCCGCTGCTGTATATAAATACGCGAATATAGTAAATCTCTTTTGAATGCGCCTAACGTCGGTTCCGCCTGACGGGCCCCGGGCGGAGGGCAAGTTTTTTACATCTGGCGAGTAGTATTGTCCATTCACGGGCGGGAAAAGCGACCCAATACTCGGCCTATGGAGAACAGCATGGCCACGATCGGTCTGTTCGGCGTGGGCCTCGACACCTACTGGCCGCAGTTCGAAGGGCTCAGGGAACGGCTGGTCGGCTATCAGGGCTATATCGCCGAGCGCCTTGCTGCCCTCGGCGCCCGGGTCGTGGACGCCGGCCTGGTGGACAACCCCGAGAAGTCGGCGGCGGCCGCGGAACGGTTTCTGTGCGCGGACGTGGACCTGATCTTCCTCTATGTTTCCACATACGCCCTCTCGCACACGGTCCTGCCGGTGGCCCAGCGCGCCAAGGCCCCGGTCGTCGTGCTCAATCTCCAGCCCGTCTCGGCCATCGACTACGCCGGCTTCAACGCCCTCGGGGATCGCGGCCGCATGACGGGAGAGTGGCTGGCCCATTGCCAGGCCTGCTCGGCGCCCGAGATCGCGAACGTGTTCAAGTCCTGCGGCATCGATTTCCATCTCGTCACGGGGCACCTGAAAGAGGATTACGCCTGGTCGGAGATCGAGGCCTGGGTTTCCGCCGCCCGGGTCAGACGTGCCCTGCGCGACACGCGCGTGGGCATCCTCGGCCACTATTACAACGGGATGCTGGACGTCTACACCGACGTCAAGGCACTGGCCGGTACCTTCGGCAGCCATTTCGAGATACTCGAGTTCGACCGGCTCGGTGCGCTCAGAAGCACCGTGGCCGAGGCCGAGCTGAAATCGAAGCTGGGCCAGTTCCGCAGCGAGTTCACCGTCTCGCCAGAATGCGAGGAAAGCGAGATCGAGCGGGCGGCAAAAACCTCCTGCGCGCTCGATCGCCTAACCTCCGAATGCGGACTCGGGGCCCTCGCCTACTACTACGAGGGAAGCCCCGGCAGCGAGCACGAGAATGTGGTGACCTCGGTGATAGCCGGCAACACCCTGCTCACGGCGCACCATGTCCCCGTGGCCGGGGAATGCGAAGTGAAGAACGTGGTTGCCATGAAGATCCTGGATCTGTTTGGCGCCGGAGGATCCTTTTCGGAGTTTTACGCGATCGATTTCGACGATGACGTGGTATTGTGGGGGCATGACGGACCGGCGCATCCGGCGATCGCCGAGGGCCCGGTGGCCCTCGTGCCCCTGCCGGTCTACCACGGCAAGCCGGGCAAGGGACTCTCGATCCAGATGAGCGTGCGGCACGGCTCGGTCACCCTCCTGTCCGTGGTCCAGGCCCAGGCGGGCAGGACCTTCTTCCTGGTCGCCGAAGGGGAGTCCGTCCCCGGTCCGACCCTGCAGATCGGCAACACCAACAGCCGCTACCGCTTCGATCTCCCCGCCCGGGAGTTCGTCGACAAATGGTGCACGGCGGGGCCCGCCCACCACTGCGCGATCGGCGTGGGAAGAGTGGCCGACAGAATCGAGAAACTCGCGCGCCTGCTGCATATCGATTGCATCAGAGTCTGCTAAGGAGTGAGACGGTGTCGGACAGCATTCTGGAATTGCGGGACATTACCAAGACCTTTCCGGGCGTCCGGGCCCTGGACGGCGTCCGCTTCGAGCTCAAGAAGGGCGAGATCCACGCCCTGATGGGCGAGAACGGGGCGGGCAAGTCCACCCTCATAAAAGTGATCACCGGCGTCTACCAGCCGGACGCCGGCCAGATCCTGCTCGACGGCAAGCCCACGCCCATCAGGGGCCCCCTCGATTCGCAGCGGCTGGGCATAGCGGCAGTCTACCAGCACGTGACCTGCTACCCCGACCTCTCCGTGACGGAGAACATCTTCATAGGCCACGAGAAGGTCCATCCGCTGACGAGGAAGATAGACTGGAAATCGCTGCACGAACGCGCGGCCGAGCTTCTCGAGAGCCTGGACGCCGATTTCGGCCCTAAGTCTATCATGGGCAGCCTCTCGGTCGCCCAGCAGCAGATCGTGGAGATCGCCAAGGCTCTGTCGACCAACGCGCGCATCATCATCATGGACGAGCCGACGGCGCCGCTGACCAAGCGGGAGAGCGAGGATCTCTACCGCATCGCCGAGGGCCTGCGCGACCGCGGCGTGTCGATCATCTTCATCTCCCACCGCCTGGAGGACATGTACCGGCTCGCGAGCCGCGTCACGGTATTCAGGGACGCGCGCTATGTCGGCACCTGGAACGTCGCGGAGATCGGCCGGGACGACCTGATCGTCGCCATGGTCGGGCGCTCCATCACCCAGCTCTTCCCCAAGCGGGAGGTCAAGATCGGCGAGGAAGTGCTCCGGGTCGAGGGACTGTCCCGCACCGGTTTCTTCAAGGACGTGTCCTTCAGCGTGAGGCGCGGCGAGGTCCTGGCCATGACCGGCCTTGTCGGGGCCGGCCGCACCGAGGTCTGCGAGGCCATATACGGCATCACCCGGGCCGACTCTGGCCGCGTGTTCCTGGACGGCAGAGAACTGCGGGCGGCCCATCCCTCGGAGGCGCTGGAGCAGGGGCTCGGCTACCTGCCCGAGGACCGGCTCAAGCAGGGGCTTGTCCTCGAATGGGCGATCGCGACCAACGTCACGCTGCCCTCCCTGGACCGCTTCTCCCGCCTCGGCTGGATGAACCGGCGCAGCGAGGACTCCACCGCGAAGGAGCTTTCGGAGCGGCTGGAGGTCAAGGCCAACAGCGTCTACGACCTCGTCGCCACGCTTTCCGGAGGCAATCAGCAGAAGGTCATCGTCGCCAAGCTCCTGACCGGGGACATGAAGGTCATCATCCTGGACGAGCCTACCAAGGGTGTCGACGTCGGGGCCAAGGCCGCGATTTTCGAGATCATGAACGAGCTCGCCGAGGCGGGTTACGGGATCGTGATGGTGTCCTCCGAGATGGCCGAGGTTCTCGGCATGAGCGACCGCATCGTGGTGATGCGCGAGGGGCGGATCTCCGCGACCCTCGACACGCGCGACGCCACGCAGGAAAAGATACTCACCGCCGCCATGGCGGCCACGGAGAAGGCATGAGCGCCGAAACGACGACTGCGACGACACGGACGCGGGTGGCACGCTCGGGGGAGGGCTTCCGCGAGCTGGGCCTTCTCGTGTTCATCGTCCTCCTCTGCATACTCTTCCAGCTGCGAAACCACAGCTTCCTGACCCTCGCGAACATCCGCGACCTCCTGGACAAC
>DATJQN010000089.1:0-5725 GCA_035505775.1 Rectinemataceae bacterium
ACGTCAAGCTTTCGGTCAACATCCTCGACTCCGAGCTCATCTCCCCGATCTTCCATTACCAGGTCACGGTCGAGTACCTCATCAAGGACCTGATCTCCAAGCACCTGATCGACCAGATCGACAAGGAGATCGAGAGGCTCAAGGACAGGCTCATCGACGCCGGCAAGGAGGAGCTCTCCGACACCGAGATAATCTTCGAGCGCATGAACCGCATCAGGGACTACACCGACGACGACGCCGACAATCCCAAGTCCAAGCGCTACAGCATCATCGGCAAGGAGCTTATGGAGAGGATCGCCAACCTCCGAGCCGAGATAGACCCCGCCACCTTCGACCAGCTCAACATCCGCGAGAACCTGAAGAAGATCGTCGATATCGAGAACATCCGCAACCGCGGCTACAACACCGCCGTCAACTCGATCACCTCGATCCTCGACACCTCGAAGATGGGCTACCAGTACATCGAGAACCTCAAGAACGCCCGCGAGCTCATCCTCCGCGAGTACGAGGACACCGATACCGCCCACCTTCCCGACGAGCGCTACCAGCTCCGCCTCCAGTACTACGACAACGCCCAGCTCATCGAGGAGCGCAAGGCCTACGACGTGCAGGCCCGCAGCTTCGAGACCGAGGTCCAGCACCTCTGGGACGTCCTCGAGATGATGTACGAGGATTCCAAGTTCCTCAAGCGCATCACGGACTTTGATGACCTCGCCAAGATCTATCGCGGCAAGATCAAGCGGCGGATCAAGGACAAGACCAACGAGCCGCTGTACGAAAACATCGCCAAGGTCTGGGACGAGATCTCCTTCGTCAAGTCCGCGGACACCGATGTGGAGAAGAACAACCCCACGAAACTCTACGAAAAGGACAAGATCCGCTCCCGCCTCATCCTCATGACGGACAAGCTGAAGAGCATGTACTCCTACCAGTACCCGATCCAGCGCCGCGTCGTCGAGGAGCGCCTCGCCTACCTTTCGAGGGAGTTCGACAAGTTCGCGTACATGATCAACCCCTACCACATCCAGCCGGGACTCCTCCTGGACGTGGACATCACCTCGATCAAGCGGAAGAAGGCCACCCTGGACGGGATGGCCAACGTCCTCAACGAGTTCCTCCATGGCGTGTCCAAGGGCTTCCAGGATGCGGCCTTCGCGGCCTTCAGCCGCCGCCGCTCCACGGTCCGCGAGGACATCGCCCAGTCCTTCGCGCCTGGCGAGGGTGGCGAGCCCGCCCATGGCGCTGCCGGTGCGGACTATCTGTCCATGCTCAACGCCGACTCGGGTCCCGCCCTTGAGGAGGCCATCGAGGCTCCCGCTCCCGTCAACGTGAAATCGGCTCCGGCCCGCCGCCCCGCTGCGCGCGGCAAGGGTGTCGTGGACTCGGGCAAGAAGGGCTCCGCCAAGGCTCCGGCCCGCCGCGGGCGCCGTGGCGAGGAGGGGGGCCTAAGGCAGCTCTGATGTCCCTGACAAGGCTGTCCGGCGGCCCGTCGGACAGCCTTGCAGTTCGATGGCCGGAGGGGCGCCGGGGGGGCATAAACCCTCTGTATGACCTTCCGGGACCGTGGGACGAGCCCGGCGCCTCGCGCCACTTGCGCTCGCTGCCGGGTTGGTTATCATTAAGGCATGCCCGAGGGGCCGTCCTTCCGCTCGCGGGGGGACGGCTCTTTTTGCAGGAGGAGTCCGGCCCATGAAGAGCCTTATCAGTCAATTTGAAGGACTTGCCGACAGGGAAGGCTTCAATGCCTCCGTTCGGCACATCCAGATGGTCGTGGCGGCCGTCGATCGCATCGCCGACAAGGAGAACCTTGCGGACGTGATCGACGGGCTCATCGAGGACAAGACGCTGGACAAGGAGGATATCCGTCCGGTGGTCTCCATGATCCTCGGCCAGAAATACCCCTATCGCTGTGCAAGCGCAAATCTGGATTCGGTGGAATCCGACCTGAGCCGAATCGCCGAGGAAGTGGCTGGATGGAACGGCGTCGACCTCGTCGTTCTCTACTTCCACCCCGATCTCGGCGTCATCGCCGTCAACCCGAAGAACAAGCGGCGCATTTCCCAAATCGATCGGCTCAACCGTTCTGAACTGGTGGTCGTGTACGCCGGACGTTTCTCGAAAGAAGGGGATCCGGCGCTCCTCGATGCGGCCGCCCAGGCCGTGATCGATCTCTTCGCGGGACGCAAGGCCAAGGTGAAGCCGGACTTCCTCAAGGGAGATTGCAGCTATCGCCAGCCGAAGGAGGAGAAGGCTGCCGGCGCCGCGCAACTCAAAGCCGCCAAGGCCAGGGCCAAGCCCAAGGCTGCGCCCAAAGCCGCCAAGGCGCCTCGCGCCGGCAAGGCCGCCCCAGCGCCGGCGGCGCCGCCCGAGCCGGAGGAACCGAAAGCCGCCGTGGCCGCCGAG
Organism: Rectinemataceae bacterium; assembly: GCA_035505775.1. Classification (GTDB taxonomy): domain Bacteria; phylum Spirochaetota; class Spirochaetia; order Treponematales; family Rectinemataceae; genus JAJXZP01. The sequence goes on from DATJQN010000089.1 coordinate 2,404, forward strand.
CAGGCCGTCAAGCCCGGCGCCCGGATGACACCCATGTATTCGGTCAACGTCACGAACGAGCTCTTCCACAACGGCAATGTGGAGGCATGGAAGCGGATCATAGCGAGCTACAAGGCCAAGCATCCCGATCTTCAGGTCCTCGTCTACTACGATGGCGAGCGAATCAGCGACATCAACGCTCTGTTCAAGTGGGGGAAGGTGAAGCACGGCTCCACCATCCAGTTCGCCATCGCGGGCGACAATATCTCGGATGTGGCAAAGCTCCAGCGCTACCTGTCGCAGGGAGCCAGCCACCTGTTCGAGGCCTTCCTACGAGGCCCCGTGAACAGCGTCATGGCGCTGTTCTAGTCGCTTCAGACGACGCAGGAAAGGAAAGGCAATGAAGAATAATGTGCATTTCTTCAGCCAGAAGGATCCGGTGAAGAAAGGCGTCGACCTTGAAAAGCTCGGGATGCGCGGTCGGCAGGCGAACGAGTTCGCGGAGCTCGCCCTCCCCATTCTCCCGGGATTCATCATCGACTCCGACGCCGCGTCCCGACTCGGCGAGGAGAAGGTAGCCGAGGAGCTCAAACCGGTCATTCACCGGGTCGAGGAAATCGTCGGCAAGAAGCTGGGCGACCCGGCGAACCCCCTTCTGTTCAAGATCGTGGTGTCCCCCAACCTGGCGATATCCAACTATCCCACCCTCCACGATTTCGGTCTCGCCCGGGATACCGTGAAAGGCTTCGCGTCCTGGGTTGGAGCGAACTTCGCCGCCCATGAGGTGCTCTTCCTCGTGCGCGGCATGCTCGCCGTGGAGGACCGCGTCGCCGAGCTCGAAGGACGGGCCGAGGACCGCGCGGCTCTCGCAAAGGCCGTGGATGCCTGCACCAAGGCGCTCCGGTCGGAGAAGGCGGCGAAGGACGCCGCGGCCTTCATGGACGAATACGAGGCCATACTTCCCGCCGGTTTCTTCGAAACGGCCGTGGCTCAGGTGGAGATCGCACTCAAGCGGGTATCCCGACTCGTGCACCTCGACGAGCAGGATGCCGATGACACCGCTCTCCTCGTCCAGCCGATGGTCTACGGCAATTATGGCAAGGACTCGGCTTCGGGGGCCTTCTTCACGCGCGACATCGTGACGGGAGACGAGCTGCTGCAGGGCGAGTTCTACCAGGAGCGGTTCAACGAGATAGGCGCCACGGGCAAGGATATCAACAAGATCGATCCGTCCTACCTCAAGGAGCTGCAGAAGATCGCGCGCAAGCTCGAGGACAAGCATCTCGAGATCCGGCAGATCAGGTTCACGGTGGAGAACAAGAAACTCTGGCTCATCGAGCAGCGGCAGGTCGTGGCCAAGAGCACGCAGGCGGATCTGAGGCTCGCCCTGGACCTCAACAGCCGCAAGGTGGTGGACGAGGCCTATGTGGTGAATTCCATAGCCCCCGGCCGCCTCAACGAGATTCTTCACGACATTGTCGATCTCAATTCGGTCAAGAAGCTGCAGGGCGTTTCGGGCGGCATCGCCGGTGCGCCCGGCGCGGCCATCGGTCGCGTGTACTTCAGTACCGAGTCCCTGCTCGACGCCTATCGCACTGCCCAGCAGAAGAACGAGGACAAGCACTTCATCCTGGTCATGCCCTCGACCTTCGCGGAAGACGTCAAGGCCATCGAGGTCGCGGCCGGCGTCCTTTCCTGCGAGGGCGGCTATTCCGCCCACGCCTCGGTTGTCGCGCGGCAGTACGGCAAGGTCTCGCTTGTCAAGCCCGAGATGAAAATCCGCGGCAAGAAGGCCACGATCGGCACTCTCGCCGTGGAAGAGGGCGAGTACATAACCATGAACGTGCCCTTCTACGGCGAGGCCCAGATCTGGCTCGGCAAGGCCGACCTCATCTCGCCCGATCCCAAGGATTCCGGGCTCTTGGACTTCATCGCCCTGGCCAAGAAGCAGATGAAGCACTTCCATGTGCGTGCGAACGCCGACACGCCGCGCGACGCCGCGCGGGCGCTGATGTTCGGCGCCGAAGGCATCGGGCTGACGCGCACCGAGCACATGTTCTTCAACGAGAAGCGCATCAACGTCATCCGGGAGATGATCCTCTCGGACAGCAAGGAAGAGCGGGTCAAGGCGCTCGACAAGCTCAAGCCCATGCAGCGCGAGGACTTCTACGGCCTGTTCAAGACCATGGCCGGCAAGGAAGTCACGATCCGGCTTCTCGATGCCCCGCTCCACGAGTTCCTGCCCCACAACAACGCGGAAATGGAGACCCTCGTCGAGTATCTGGCGGCCCGCAAGGGCGCCAAGAAGCTCACCCGCGCCGAAATACAGGCCCGCTGTGACGCGCTCTCGGAGTTCAACCCCATGCTCGGCCATCGCGGCTGCCGCATCGCGGTCTCCTACCCGGAGATCTACGAGATGCAGGTTCGCGCGATCTTCGAGGCGGTCTACAAGCTGCAGAAAGAGAAGGTCGATGTCCGGCCCGAGGTCATGATCCCGGTGGTCATGAACTCCTCGGAGCTCAAGCTGGTCATTTACGGCAAGAAGATCGAGGGCAAGCAGTATCGGGGGCTCATGGAGGTCGAGGAGGAAGTGCGCAAGGAGCTCGGTGCCAAGGCGGTTCCCTTCAAGGTGGGGACGATGATCGAGCTGCCCGCGGCGGCGCTCAGCGCCGGGGAAATCGCGCGCTACAGCGAGTTCTTCTCCTTCGGGACTAACGATCTCACGCAGACCACGCTCGGCATAAGCCGGGACGATTTCAACTCCTTCATGCCGGACTACTCGCTCTACGACCTGATCGAGGGCAACCCCTTCTCGCTGCTCACGGCCCCGGTCAAGGATCTCGTGGCCACCGCCGTCCGCCGCGGGAAGCTGTCGCGGCCAAACCTGGTCACGGGCCTCTGCGGGGAGCATGGAGCCAATCCCGACAACATCCGCTTCTGCATGGCGGCGGGTCTCGATTACGTCTCGTGCTCGCCCTATCAGGTGCCGCTGTCCATCACCGCGGTCGCCCAGGCTGAGCTTGAGCTCAGGAAGGCGGGCGAGAAAGCCTAGACGCGCGGTCTCTTGTGGATCAGCGGGCTGCCCCGAACCGGTCTATCCGGAAGGGGCAGCCCTTTTTATGTCTGACCGCTGGATCCGGTACCGGCCATCGCGGCCTCCGCCGCGACGTGGTACGCGCCGCGACGAAGCATCTCCCTGTCAGTCAGGGTCCAGGTCCGGAAGCCCGTGGTTCTCGTTGATCAGACCGACCAGGCTCTTCTGAAGGTAGAAGTTCCACCCGTGTGAGCAGTTGTCGAAGCACTCGATTTCAGGAGTCAGGCCGATGTGCGTGAAGTCCACGAC
>DATJQN010000090.1:0-5487 GCA_035505775.1 Rectinemataceae bacterium
CTTCAGAAAGCTGCACCGCTTCATCTTCGTGTCGGTGAAATTGCAGCTCGTCAGCCAGCACCCGGTAAAGTGAAGATCGAAGACGCTCTGGGCGCATCTGTAGAACCTGATACCCGCGAGCTTGCAGCCCACAAATTCGAGATCGATGAGCCTGGCGTTATCGATTCTTGGATTGCTCAGATTGCAGGCCTCGAAGGTGCAGGTTTCGAACAGAGCTCCGGAAAGCTCGGCGTCGACGAAGCTGCAGTCCCTGAAGGAACAGTTGATGAACTCCTTGCCGGACAGGTCCATCCCCGTAAAGACCATGTCGCCGAAGGATTCCGCTTCGTAGACCTGACGCGAAAATCGATCCGAAAAGTCGAGTTCACCCTGGTTGTTCATGCTCACGTTCGCTCTCTCCCCGATCCGTCCGGCCCGCTCTCAGCCGATGTCGGCTTCCATTTTCTCGAAATGGCGCCTCGCATTCACATAGTACCTGTCGAATACCCGAAAGAGGACGCCGACCTCCCGGTCCGACACGCCCTCGGTGACCAGATCGGCCCATTCCATGAGCGCGGCCTGTATGGCGGTCGAGGTTCCGCGTCCCTTGGCCGTCAGGTATACACGGCATTTGCGCGCGTCCGCCCGATCGGGCCGCTTGCGCAGGTAGCCCCGATCGACAAGGGCCTTCACCGCCCGCGTCGTGTAGGCGTTGTCCACCATCACGGCACGACTCAGTTCCTGCATGGAGAGCCCGTCGTGCTCCATCAGCTCGAGGATGAAATAGAAGAGTCCGCTGCTGAGCCCGATGGGTTTGAGTCTGCCATTGATATAGGCCTGCGCCATGCGCACGACCCTGTTGATCGTCAGGTTGGGCCCGCTCGGATCCACGTGAGCCTCCCGGGGATATTTGACTAGTCAATAGTAATTTGGCATACTTGGCCGGTCAATATGGACTGGAAGGGGAGAAGGGCATGAATCTGAAGGGAAATACGATAGTCATCACGGGCGGGACCTCCGGCATCGGGCTGGGCATGGCGGAGCGGTTCCTCTCCCTGGGCAACAAGGTGATCATCTGCGGACGCCGGTCCGACCGCCTGGTGGAACTCGCCCGCAGGCATCCCGGCCTCGTGACCAAGGTCTGCGACATCGCCGACGAGCGGCACCGCCTCGATCTTTTCCGCTGGATCAAGGCCAACTATCCCGACATGAACGTTCTCGTCAACAACGCCGGGGTCCAGTTCGCGGGGACAGTCGGATCAGGGCTGGATTTCACGCGGGTCAGGCAGGAAGTCGAGACGAACGCCTTCTCGGTCATTCACCTGTCGGACCTCCTGGCCCCTGAACTCGCGGGGAAACCGGCCGCGGCCATCGTCAACGTGTCTTCGGGGCTCGCATTCGTCCCCATCGCGGCCATGAGCGTCTACTGTGCCACGAAGGCCTTTGTTCATTCGCTCACCATGTCCATGCGGTACAGTCTCAAGGCCAAGGAGATCGAAGTGATCGAAGTCATTCCGCCGAGCGTCGACACCGAACTCGGGAAGGAGCGCAGGACCGATCCCGAACAGACCCACGGCGGCATGCCGCTGCCTGAGTTCCTGGAGGCGCTCTTCCAGGGATTCGCGCGCGGGGATGCCGAGATAGCCGTCGGGATGGCAGTGGGTCTGCGCGAGAAGGGCGAGGCAATGTTCGATTCGATGAACGGCAGACGCGAGTAGGGCAGCCTGCCGGCACGTAGGTCAGAGCGGCTCCCGACCTGCGATGCGCCTCAGGGCGCTTCGATCGGAACCGCGGTGCCTCGAACCACGATTCCCCCCGCCGTAGGTATTTCCACCGTCAACCTGCTCGGACGCCCCATCGCCTCGCCCTGGAGGATGAGAATGCTTGCCGGAACGTCGATGAGCCCGGCATCCCGGAGATAGCCGCCGAGCGCGGCGGCGGCCGCACCGGTCGCCGGGTCCTCGACGATCCCGCCCACCGGGAAGGGGTTGCGCGCGTGGAAGAGCCGGTCATTCTCCCGCCAGACGAGTTGGAGGGTCGTGAGATTCTCACTGGTCATGATTGCCTTCAGACCCTCAAAGTCGTACTGCAACTCATCCAGTCGCGAGCGCTGCCTGACTGCCAGCACCAGGTGCCAGGCTCCGGCATAGGCCTTGATGGCTGGAACTGCGCCATCAAGGTCCGCCGCTCCCCAGCCGAGGGCGGCGAGCACATCGTTGAGTACCTGATCGTCGATCGCAGCCTGGCGCGGCTCGACGGAAGTCAGGGCCGCTTCTCGCATGCCCGCCTTTGACTGCACCTCGACGGTGACTTCCCCGACGCTCGTCATGAGTCGATATTGTCCGTCGCCCTCGGTCTCCCCGAGCACGACTCCGGTCGCTATGGTGGCATGACCGCAGAAGGGGACTTCCATCTCGGGACTGTAGTAGCGGATAGTCCGGATCCGTCCCTGTGCCGGCGCTACAAAGGCCGTCTCCGAATAGCCGACCTCGGCCGCGATCCGCTGCATGACGTCGGCGGCGGGCAGGGCTTCGCCGATCCAGACTCCCGCGGGATTCCCGCCCCCGGGCCTGTCCGAAAAGGCCGACCTGCGGTAGAGCGCTTCGCGTTTCATGAGGTCTCCTGCTCCGAGATTCCCTGATTCTCCGTACGCTTCGTCGGCCACCGGGCAATCCCTTCAATCTACGACGATTCTACCGGTCGAGTGTCATTCGTCAATCCGGCGCCGAGGACCTTGTCCCGGTCAGGCTATCGAAATAAGCTGGAACCGGGCACACCAGCTTCGATTCACGCATCGTGATCGTTCGGTAGCAGGAGGATCCATGAACTCGAACACCTGGACTGGCGGGAAGCGGTTTTGGTTCTTCTATGGGATTATCGTCCTCGGGTTGCCCTTGAGCCTTCCACTCGGAGATATCGCCTCCGGCGCGAGCACCGGGCCCGAATTCCTGGCGGCCCTTACGGTGCTGCCCTTTCTCATCTGGTTCGGCTCCTGGGGTCTCATGGCGCTGGTCATGTCGGCGCTCCTGCGCCGGCTCATCGAGACGGGGAAGCCTGCATTCCTCGACGCCATCAACTACAGCCTCCTCGTCTGGAGCCCGCTCAACGCCCTGCTCTTCATCTTCCTGATCCATCGGAACTCCTCCTACATGAGCGACAGCGCCGGACAGCTGTTGGGCATGATGACCTCCTCTGCAGCGAGCCTCTACTTCGCCATTCTGCATGTGGTGGCCAATTCCGACGTGCTGGAACGCCTTCTTTCCGCCGAATCGAAGCGGAGGACAAGGAGAATCGGCAACCTCACAATCAAGCTGTTTCTCAGCACTACCTTGCTCACGCTCGCATTTCTGATGGGATCTGCCGGGATAGCCCTCTATCCGATCCACAAGGGCATGAGCATCCCGGAGGCCATTGTCCATTCTCTCGCCATTCTTGTCCCCTTCCTGTTCATGTCACTCATCCTGGTCTATTTCCTCAATCGTTATATCGAGAGCACGGTCGGTGGCGAGCCCTCGGAGATATCCGCACTCGTCGAGGAAATATCCGGCGGCAATCTGGGGCTTGATTTCGGTGAACGAAAGCGGGATGAAGGGATTTTCCGCTCCGTAAAGGGCATGAGCGGGAGACTCCGTGAAGTCGTGGAGAACATACGCGCTTCCTCCACCACGATCCTGTCCGGCTCCGGGGAAATAGCACGATCTTCGGAGGCCATGAGCCAGGGAGCGAGCGAACAGGCGTCGGCCATGGAAGAAGTCTCCAGCTCGATGGAGGAGATGGCCGCGAATATCCGCCAAAACACTGACAACGCGACGCAGACCGAGGCCATCGCGAAAAAGGCGGCCGCTGATGCGGCGACCGGCGGGCTCCGGGTCGGCGAGGCAGTGGCCGCAGTGCGAGGGATCGCCTCGAAGATCACGATCATCGAAGAAATAGCGCGGCAGACGAACCTTCTCGCCCTGAATGCGGCCATCGAGGCTGCGAGGGCCGGCGAAGTGGGGAAGGGCTTCGCCGTCGTGGCGAGCGAGGTCCGCAGACTAGCGGAACGTGCCCAGGCTGCCGCGGGCGAGATTCTCGGAATCTCCCGGGATACCGTGGGCGCGGCGGAATTTGCGAAGTCCATTATGGATACCATCGTCCCGGACATCGGGAGGACGGCACACCTTGTCCAGGAGATCGCCGCCGCGAGCCGCGAGCAAAGTGCCGGTGTCGACCAGATCAACAAGGCAATCCTCCAACTCGACTCGGTCGTTCAGCAATCCGCGAGGACCTCGGAGGAACTTTCTGCCTCGGCCGAACAGTTGTCGAGCCAAGCAGGGCGCATGGAGGAGATGGTTTCGTTCTTCAAGCTTGGCGAAGGTTGTACCGGATCGAGGCCGCGCGGAACGCGCGACGAACATGGCTCCACCCGCGCCTCGTTGCCGGCGCGGCAGCAGCCCCGGTCCACGGGCATCAGGCCGGTGTCGAAGAAGGATGCGGCCGAGGATGCTTTCGAAGACATCTGAGCGCCGCTGCCCGCACTCGGACCGCCTGCGCCCTCCTCTTCCCGCGCCGGGTATCTCGCAGCCGCACCGAGATGTTCGCCAGGGCCAACCAGGCGGTCTGGAGGGCGGCCCGGGCGCCGGCCCGCGGGTTGGCAAGCCCACCGACAGCATGGTGGGATATACTGTCGGCCATGCCCTCTCACCTCATGACGACCAAGCTATACAGGCCGCCGCCCAGACCGCAATCGGTGCTCCGACCCCGGCTTGTCGAGCGCCTGAACGAGGGCCTGAAAACGGCCCGCGCTCTCATTCTGGTCTCCGCCCCCGCGGGCTTCGGCAAGACGACGCTCATCAGCTCCTGGGCGAGCGGATGCCGGAAGGCGGTCGCCTGGCTCTCCCTCGACGAGGGTGACAGCGATCCCTCCCGGTTCCTCTTGTACCTTGCCGCCGCGCTCAACAGCGTGGAGCCGGGCTGCGGCCTCGATGCGATGGGCGCTCTCGGTTCGCCCAGTCCGCCGTCGACGGAATCGATCCTCGCCGACCTTGTCAATGAGATCGACGGACTGTCTCGGGATCTTGTCCTGGTCCTCGATGATCTGCACATGGTCGACTCGCCCGAGGTGGACAGGGTGCTCGCTTTCCTGCTGGAGCACCTGCCCGGGCGCATGCATCTCGTCATCTCCACCCGTGAGGATCCGGATCTGCCGCTCGCACGGCTTCGCGCACGGGGGGAGCTGACCGAGCTTCGCGCGGATGACCTGCGTTTCACCGCCGCCGAGGCAGCCGGCTTCCTGAATGGGGTGATGGGCTTCGACCTGAGCGCGGATGCGGTCGCCGCGCTCGAAGGCCGTACCGAAGGCTGGATCGCGGGACTGCAGATGGCCGGCCTGTCCCTCCGGGGGCAGGGTGACCGGGAAGGGTTCATCCAGTCCTTTACCGGCAGCCACCGCTTCGTGCTCGACTACCTGGTCGAGGAGGTCCTGCGGCGGGAGAGCGAAGGGATCCAGACCTTTCTCCTGCGCAGCTC
>DATJQN010000091.1:0-6021 GCA_035505775.1 Rectinemataceae bacterium
AGCTCAGTACATCGAGGGCTTTCCTGATCCCTTCGTAGACCCCCGCATCGAAGGCGATGGAGGATTCGTCGGCAGCCTGCGCCCGCTTCATCTTGAGTTCGCGCAGGGCGTCGGTCTTGGCCGCGCCGAGCTGCCGGACGAGGACATCCACGTCGATGGTCACGAGCGGTTACCCTCCTCCGTTGAGAGTGTAGCCGAATCCCCGGGGATTGTCCTCACTGCAGATCGCGGATGCGGCGCGCGCCGCGGAGGGCTGGCCGGAGGATGGAGCGGCGGATGATCTTCAGTCCGCCGCGGCCCCCTCAGAGCGGATCCGGATCGTAGGTGCAATCCTCCTTGCCCGAGGCAAGGCTTTCGATGAGGCAATAGGCGGCCTTGAGTCCCTCGGCGCGTCCGGCGTCGTAGGGCTGTTTCCCGCCCGTATCATGAACCTTCATGGCGCGCCGATACAGGCGATCGAGCGCCATCAGTACATCATCCGACTCAAGAAGCATGAGCGATCCCCCTCGGGCACCTTCAGCGGGCTGGTCCGAGCCATCATCTCGTTGTCGTAGTATAGCATACCATCGGCGACGGTTCGGACGCGCAGCCATGGCTTCCCCCGGTCGCCCTGCACCCTCACACCGTGAAACGTCCCACCTCCTCGGAGAGGGCGGCCGCGGCGGCAAGATTCCGGTCCACCTCCCGACGCACCGCCGCAAACGAGGACTCCAGGGCACGCAGGTCCTCCGCGCGCGTCGAAGCTCCGTCGGCGATGTCCCGCAGCCGTTCCAGGGCCGCTTCGAGGCTCTCTGCCATGCGCAGCGTTTCCACCCGCTGTTCGTCCATCCGCTCGCCGATGAGGGAGGAAGAGTCCACGAGCCGCGCGAGGGACTCGGCCACCTCGCGCCGGTCGGAAGCCTGCCGGCCCATCGCATCGGCGATGTTCCGCGATATTCCCTCGGCCTCGTCCAGGCCCGCGGCGAGCTCGCCCAGCACGTTCGCGCTCACCTTTGAACGTTCGACACCGACGGCGACTCTGGCTGCAACTTCGCGGATGAGCTCACGGATGCGCTTTGTCTGCGTGGCCGACATCTCCGCGAGTCCGCGCACCTCGTCGGCCACCACCGCAAACCCGGCTCCCTTCTCGCCCGCATGGGCAGCCTCGATGGCCGCATTCATGGCGAGGAGGTTGGTGTTCGTGGCAATAGTACCCAGGGAGCCGAGCACGGTGAGCACCTGGGCGGCGGCGGACTCGATCTCGGCGATGGCGGACGATGTTATGCGCACGGCTTCGCCGCCCGAGCGGCCCCGTTCGGAGAGCAGACGGGCGATGTCGCCGGAACGCGACGTGAGGCTGTCCACCGTGGCGATGCCGGCCTCCATGGAGCGCATCGCGCGTTCCGTTTCCTGCACACTGCGCGCCTGATCGGCCGTGGCCGCGGTCGCGCTGTCGGCACCGCGCTTCACCGAGTCCAGGCGTTCCGCGAGTTCACGCGACGACGCCGCCTCGGCTTCCAGCCTCCCCGTGAGCTCCTTGACGCCGCGAGCCGTCCCGCTCGACCTCTGCTCCGCCTCGACAAGCACGCGATCGATGGACGCGGCCACGTCCCGGGCTTCGACTGCGCTTGCGCCGATTCTGGCCACGAGGTGATGGAACCGTTCGAACACGCCGTTCACGAGGCTCGCGAGCTCGCCGAGCTCGTCCATGCGTCTCAGGTTGAGACGGAGCCGGAGGTCGCCTCCGCCTTCGACCACCTCCCGCAGCCGTCGCGTGATCTCGGCCATCTGCCCTGCCTGCTCAAGCGAGACGACCGTCTGAATGCCCATGGCGATCAAAAGGATGAAGACCGCGTCCAGGAGGAAGATGCGAAGCTCGATGGCGACCAGATCCTCACCACGCTCCCAGGGAGGCGGCAGCTGTTCCACACTGGCGCCGCTTCGCGTGGAAATCTCGGGCAGCTTCTGCGCGAGCAGGACTCCCCAGGCCTGCCGCGCATCGGCGACCGTGAGCTGACCGCTCTGGACCCGCTTCGAAAGATCGGCCTCGTACGACGCATACTTGGATACGTCGAGGACATTGTACTGCACGAAGGTGAGCACATAGACGAGGAGCCAGAGCGTGAGCCTGAACTGCCGACGCATGGACGTGGACTCCCGCCGGCGGCCACCGATATCCCGGATGCCGAGCCGCTCACGCAGATCGGAGAAGGCCAGATTGTTGAGCGCCGTCTGCGCGGCAGCGTAGGAAACGCCGGCCGCGATATTGGACAGCAGGATCACCAGTCGATCCAGCCTGAAAAGCCCCGCAAGCGTATAGGTGAAGATCTGCTGAATCAGGAATCCGGCGGTGAAGCCGACCACGTTGAGCACAAGCACGACCCGCTCGAAGCGCAGAAGGCGCTTGCGCGTCCGCTCGGCACGGGCGGGATCAAGGAGTGCGCCGCCCTCCAGCGCCAGGGCTGCCTTCTGCAATGGCCGTGCGACAAGCCACAGGAAGAAGCAGAAGACGATCGCGGGCGGCACGACGTTCATCCCCATGAAGGCTGTCACCGAAGACAGCCAGGTGGACCAATCCGATGTGCCAAGCAGAAGGTTGTCGCGCAGGTAAGCGACAGTCTGGATCACGAGATAGACGCCCGTGATCATCACGCCGGAGTTGAGGGCTACGCGCAGGGCAAGACGGCGGTTCTTCATGAAGGCAATTCTAGCGGGTTCACCCACCGTGACACAATGTATCGGACTCCAAAGCCGTCGGGCGTTTGGCGACTCCCACGGAGAAGCACGTTTCTCGGCTCGCCGCAGCGCAGGGCCGGGTCGTGTACGAACTCGGACCGCTTCCTCGCAGCAGGCTGACCCGGGTGATGTAGCCTGAAGGGGAGAACCGCATCCATGTCGATATCGCGGACCGCTGGCTCTTTTTCAATCCGGCCTGTCAATCAGCAAGGGCGTCCGGGTTGTAGCACAATTCCGCGATAGATGGCAGGACTCCCAGGCCAACGCGCCGACGTTGGGTGAATGGAAATGGCGAAGCGAGCAGGCATAGATTGGTGAGTATCCACATTCGAGATTCCGGCTGCAGCTGGTCAGCGAATCAGGGGAATCGTTTCCGGCAGTAGCGTATGAGGATCCTCCCGGAATCTTGATCTAGGTCCGTGACCAATCGCACGCTTCACAGGACACATCGCCTTCCAAGTCCCGTTACTTGCGCAATCCCGAAATCTTATAGTGTCCCCCTCCTCGTTCGGACCGGATATACTGGACGAGGAGAGACGAATTGGCAGAGCAGCAACGCTGGACGGCGAAGCGCAAGACTAAGTTGATACTCCAGATCCTGCGCCAGACCGCTACCATCATCGACGTGGCCGGGAAGCATGGCCTGACACCGAGCGAGGACCAGGAGTGGATAGACACCTTCCTGCGAGGTGGCCAACATAGCCTCAAGGCAAGAGCGCGAAACGCTCAGGACAAGATCGAATCATGGCGCGGGAACCACAATGTGTTCCGGCCGCACAGAACTCTTGGCTACAAGAGTCAGGCTGAGCTCATCCGTGAATCGAAAATGGTCTGTCAGATCAGATTCTACACCCTAATACATGTCCCCGAAATAGACACTCGTAATCGGAGAGACGCCCCGACGATACCGGCTTCCGCGGGGACATGCTACGGGTCCGCCGGGATACAACGGGCAGTTCAACCATTTCCCCGCGACCCCAGCTAGTATTCAATGATGCTCTTTTGAATCGAGACATCCAGGCCAAGATTACGCCTATTTCGTCAACCGAATCGTGACGGCGGTCCCCTGAGTGCTCTGCACCGATAGAATTCCACCGATCTGCTTGGCCAGCTGGCGGACGACAATCGCTCCCATTGATGATGCAGTTTCAAGAACGTGCGGATCCATGCCTATCCCGTCATCGGACACGGTCATGGACACCGCGTCAGGCGTGGATTTCAGGAGAATCCAGATAGTTCCTTTGGTTCTCCCTGCGAAGGCATACTTAAGGGCGTTCGTAAGCAGCTCGTTCATTATCAACCCCAAGGGAATAGCCCTGGCGGTCTCGAGTTCGATCGCGTCAAGCTCGGTGTGAAGCGCCACTTCGGTTGACCGAACCGCAAAGGTCTCAAATATCGATTTGCCGAGGCGCTGCACATAGGCCCCAAAGTCAATTGTGTCGACGTTTCCGCCAAGGTACAGTTGCTCGTAGATGGCGGACATGGACATGATTCTCGATTGGGTATCCTCCAGGAGCTTCCGGGACGTGTCATCCTTGACACTCTGGGTTGCGAGCGCCATCAGACTTCCGATGATGGACAGACTGTTCTTGACCCTGTGCTCCAGCTCTTTCTGGAGCGTTCTTTCCCGCTCCGCCGCATCCCGCAGATTCGATTCCGCCCTGGCCTGTTCCGTCACGTCACGGAAGACTGCAGAGTCACCGATCCATTCATCCAACGAATTGTAGAGAGGAGATACGTTGCACGAGAACAGACGCAACTCACCGTCGGATCGCAGGCCATGCAGAAGCATTGTCGCAGACTCTCCCGGCTTCACCCGCAGTGCAGCATTGCTTTTGAAGAACTCTTTCCCCTCGGCATTGAAGAATTCTATGATTCGCCGACCGACCAGTGCCCCCCGTGGCAGACCCAACAGCCGCTCTGCGGCGGGGTTTGCATACGCAACCTTCGAATCGCCGTCAAATTGGACTATTCCGTCACCAAGCGCGTTCATCAGCCCAAAGTAGTACTCTCGGCTGCGATTCAGCTGGCCTTCACTGGCCTTGCGGGCACTGATGTCGCGGACGATGAACCATGTGCCTTCCCGCTCGAGGTCGTCGGCGTGGAGCCGAATGATCCGTCGCTCCACGTGGACTGGGATTCCGTTCTTGCGTGTCAGCATCGTTTCCGCGACATCCGCCTCGCCGCTCGGCCAGAACGCGGCATCAGGATTCTCGCCTACTTCCCACTGCCCGGGCCCTGCAGTCAGCTCGCCAATCTTCCTGGACCGAAGCTCCGGTGTGGAGTATCCCGATATCTGCTCGAACGCCTCGTTGCAGTCGACTATATGCCCTTCCGAGTCGAGTTCGACAAGTCCGTCCACGTTGGATTCGAACAGTGTCCGGTATTTGAGCTCACTATTCTTGCGTTCCGTGATATCCACGAGCACCCCTATAAGACGTCGCGCCCCCCTCCCCCCGCTGCGATCGATCGCGCGCACGCGGCAGGCTATCCATTTCTGCAAGCCATCCTTTGTTGGAATTCGAAATTCAAGAGCGGCACTGGCCCGCTTGCCGGCGCAACAAGCCTCATAGTCCTCGCGGACGCGCTCGACGTCCTCGGGGTGGATGAACTCAAAGGCATTGAACTCGTGCACAGTTGATTCTTCGGGGTCTAGTCCGAACAGCCGGTAGAATGCCGGATTGCAGAATTTCCTTCCGGTCACGAAATCAAGATCCCACAGGCCGTCCGGTATGGATTCCATCGCCCTCAGGAATTGGTCTTCCACTTCCTCCAGGTGCAGGCGTTCTTGTTCGATCCGTCTTTTCGCACCGAACAGGCGAAGGGCCATTCGTATCCAGCCGTCCAGTACGGCAAAGCCCGAGGTCTTTACGACATAACCGTAGCTCGTGATTTCATCGGCTTTCCTGAGAAAGTCAGCCTCTGTATGAGACGATAGGAAGACGATTGGCAAGTCACGATGCTTCAGTATCTCTCGTGCGGCCTCTGTGCCATCCAATCCCCCGCCCAGATCGATATCCATCAATATCAGATCTACGTTCCCGCCGGCGGTTACCACGGCGATCGCCTCTTCGCCGGTTTTTGCATGAAGAACGTCATATCCCGCCCTTCTGAGCGACCTGATTTCGTCCAGTGCAATGATCTGATCATCTTCGACCAGAAGTACAATTGTGGAGCGGTTTGGCAGATCGGGATCGTGCGAGCTACTGCTGGGATTTCCATTTTGTCGTGCGGAGGCATCGCCGAGTAGTGAGCCCACGGGAAAGCATGGAGATGAGGAGGGAGTCTCTCCCCCGTTACTTGCGA
>DATJQN010000092.1:0-2280 GCA_035505775.1 Rectinemataceae bacterium
TAGCGCCCCGCGCGGAAGAGGCGTCGGTAGAGACGCCGCAGGGCGACCAGCCCGAAGAACATCTGCAGCCTGATCCGCGTGGGAAGGGACGGGCGCCAGTTGCCCGCGAGCACCGAGAGAATAGCCGGGAAAATGCCGAAGCGCGAAGAGGGAGTGAACCATAGCGCTCGGAAATCCTCGTCATAGAAGCCCACCGCGAAGCGCCGGAAGTGATGGTAGCGCCGCCGCAGGAGGCGCCCGTAGTCCGCGAAGCGCCGCGCGGAGAGATCACCCTCGGTCAGGCCGGCGTGGATGACGGCGGCCGCGTCCAGCCCCGCCTGCATGGCGAGCAGGACGCCGGTCGAGAAGATCGGGTCCAGGAAGGCCGCCGCGTCACCGACCGCCACCCACCGGTCTCCGGCCAGCTGCGTGCCGAGGTAGGAATAGTCCGCGTCGAATCGCGCGGGCGAGATGCGCCGCGCCTGCTGGAGCAGCAAGGCCGCTCCCGGCGTGTCCGCGAGATAGGCGGCGAGGCTGTCCTCCGGTGTGCCCTTGGCCACCTGCCGGTGCACCGCCTGGGGGATCACCGCGCCCACGCTCATCGCGCTCTCCGACAATGGGATGAACCAGATCCAGCCCATGTCCGGGCGAGTGAACATCCGGATGTCGCCCGCCCGTCGGCCCTCGCTGCGCGGGACCCCCTCGTACTGCGCGTGGACGGCGATATTGCGCAGGAGCGGATCGACCTCGTGACGGCCCAATCGCTTGGCGAGGAAGCCCGCGCGGCCCGAAGCGTCCACCACCGCGCCTACCCGCACGGTGCGCTCGGCGCCGTCGGGGCCGGCGAAGCGGAGGGCGACCGCGTCGGCCTCGAAGACCGTCTCGAGCGCGCGGTGGGCCTCGAGCACGGTTGCGCCGGAGCGCTCGGCATGGCGAAGGAGGATCTCGTCGAACCTCGCCCTCGGCACCTGGACGGTCCGAGGCGTGGGTGTTTCCACGGCGGCCGAGAAATCGGCGTACTGCTCAGCCGTGCCGTCGAAGGCGCGGAAGCTGGCGCCCCACTTCTCCACGAAGCCGGCCTCGGCGATCGTCTCCTCCACGCCCAGGGCGCGGAAGACCTCGTTGCTCCACGGGAGCTGGGATTCACCGATGTGGAATCGCGGGAAGCGGTCGCGCTCGAGGAGGAGGACCGTGCGTCCATGCCGGGCCAGCGCCGTCGCGGTGCTTGAGCCCCCCGGCCCCCCACCGATGACGGCAACATCGAAGTCCCACCGGCCGGCCGCGCGAGCGATGGAGCCCTCCGTCGATATCATCAGTCCCCCCACCGGTCTGACCATTGCGTCCGCTCAGGCGGGCTCGGCGGGTCCGCCGGCCGCAGCCTACTGGCGGAACTTCTCTTCGATGTATACCTTGAGGCTCCTGATATTCCCCCGCAGGCTCTTCGCCCGGGCGCGGTCCAGCCGTCGCTTCCAGGGATCGAACCGTCTTTTCAAGAGCAGGAACCGGTAGTCGTCGAGGATGAGCCGGTTCGTGTCGAGCGGCACCCAGCCCGCGCAGCAGAAATCAGGAGACCGTATGAAGCAGCCCGGGCGCAGCCCTTCCGGCGGCGCCACCACGGTCTTGTCCGGCCGGTCATTGAGCCAGGCACCCCACCAGCTGAGGGTCGACACCGAGCATACGAAATCGCCGCACTGGGTCATCAAGTACAGATCCTCGAAATACTCGTTCCCTTCGACATACGAAAAGCTTCCCGGAATGCCCCGGAGATGCTCTTTGGCCGCCGTCATCTCGTCGGAAAACACCAGGATCTGCTTCCGAGGTGGCAGGATGGACAGCGCCTTGGCATAGTACCTGGGCGGCAGCATC
Organism: Rectinemataceae bacterium; assembly: GCA_035505775.1. GTDB lineage: Bacteria > Spirochaetota > Spirochaetia > Treponematales > Rectinemataceae > JAJXZP01. Next base: position 1,846 of record DATJQN010000092.1, read on the forward strand.
ACGAACATCGGATTGTCCTTCATGTCGCCAAAGCGCAGATGGATCCCGGTGCATTGCGCGAGATCGACATGCCGATGTTTCGCCCGCACCGCGGCCACGACTTCCGGCCTGAACGCATACCAGCGCGTCACGCTCCCTCGGTCGAAATACCTTTCGGCCTGAAAGTACCCGAGGATGTTCGTGCCGTCTTCGATGCGGAGGGCGCTGTCGATGAACCCGCCATTGTCGAGCGGCTGGCGATACTCCTTGTCGGTTGGCCCGGGCTCGCTGGTTCTCTCATTGTCGTCATTCAGGAGGAAAATGCTGTCCCCGGCCCACTCCGGACAGAAGAATTTCACACCCAGGCGCTGCGCGGTCGTCCGCAGGAACGCATACTGAAAAAGCTGGTTCCCGAACCTGCCGTAGCTTCCCAGCTCCCTGAAGGAGATCATTCCC
>DATJQN010000093.1:0-4904 GCA_035505775.1 Rectinemataceae bacterium
CGATCGCGTTCATCATGATCGTGCTCAGTATCTCGTTGACGCGGAGCCTCGCCTTGAGGATGCCCGGTATGAAGCCCCAGACGGCGCCGGCCATGAACCCAACAATGCAGGTGGCCGGTATGAGGAGCCATCCGGTGACCGTCGGAAAGCTGAGCGGCAGCCAGGCGCCGGCCAGTGCGCCGACGATGATCTGGCCCTCGCCGCCGATATTGATCACGTTGGCGCGGAAGGCGATGCATATCCCCGAGCCGACGAGCAGGAGGGGCGTCGCCTTGACCAGAGTCTGCGTGATCCCGAACTTCGAGCCCGCGGCGCCGTTGATCATCGCGGCGAAGGCGGCGATCGGGTCGGCATGGAGCAGCAGAAGCATCACCGCCCCGAGAAGGAGGGCGGCGGCCACACCGGCCAGGGGAAGGAGAAGGTTGAGGACTACTTTGCTCCACTCAAAGGCGGGCCTGCGTGCTGCAAGCGCCGGCGCAGGTTCCAGCGCGCTCTCTCGGTCGGGCGGTGCCACAGATTCCCCCATCGCTGCTCGGACTCGCAGCTAGAACCTATACCATGATTGTCGCGGCAAGGGAAGCGAAAACATCATGTTTGCCCCGCGCCCGCGAGGATATGAAAAAGGCCGCCCCCGCGGCGGGGGCGGCCTGTACCGGACGGGTGGCGGACGCGGGGACCGAAGCCCCGTCCTGCGCCACCATCTTCCGCATCAGCGCTTGCGGATGTACTTCCTGATATCGACAGCGACGGCGGAGACGATGATGATGCCCTTGAATATGTTCTGCCAGTAGGGCGAAACGTTGAGGAACACGAGCGCATTGTTCATGAAGGTCAGCATGAGGACGCCGGTGAGCATGCCGCCCACCGTTCCGATGCCGCCCGTAGTCGAGACTCCTCCGATGACGCAGGCCGCGATCGCATCGAGCTCCCAGGTGAAGCCGAGATTGTTCGTGGCACTGCCCTGCCGGGCAGCCTGCAGGGCGCCCGCCAGACCGTACAGGGCTCCCGCGATGACGTAGACGATGATCAGCGTCCGGTTGACGTTGACGCCCGACACCACCGCCGCCTCGGGGTTGGCGCCGATCGCGTAGATGTTCTTGCCCAGCCTCGTCCGGTTCAGGAGAACCCACATGAGGAAGAGCACCACCCCCGCGATGATCACGATAAACGGTATCCGGAAGGTGCCTGAAATCGGGATGGCTCCGTTCGCGATGTTGGTGAAGTCATCGCGCAGGCCACCGATGGGCGACGCTCCGTGGGGGGGCCGATCGACGTACAGCGAGACCGCGCCGTAGGCGATGACCATGGTACCCAGCGTGGTGATGAAGGGCGGAACTTTCAGGAAGGCCACGATGCTTCCGTTCAGTACCCCGACCACGATTCCGACCACGATCGCAATCAGTATCGGAACGATGAGCGGCATGAAGGGGAAGCTCGCGAAGATCCGGCTCTCGTAGTCCGGTCGCTGCAGCATGGACGCGGCGACACAGGCGGTGAGGCCGACGACCCGCCCCGCGGAAAGATCGACGCCCTTCGTGAGCAGGATGGGTCCCTCGCCGAAGGCGATGATCACGTACACGGAGGTGATCATGAGCACGTTGATGATGTTGTCCCATGACAGGAAGTTGGGCTGGAAGATTCCCGTCAAGAGGACGAGGACGATGAGCACGAGGAGTATCGCGCGTCTGGTCGCGAATTCCCTGGCCGACTTCAGGAAGCTAGTGCCGGATTCCGGCGTTGCAGCGTTTGCCATTTCTCTCCCCGCTTACATGAATTGAGTGGAAAGTCGCATTATCTCTTCCTGGTCGGCGGTGCGGCCCTCCAGGATACCGGTCATCCTGCCTTCGCACATGACCATGATCCGGTCGGACATGCCGAGTATCTCCGGCATTTCGGACGAGATCATGATGATGCTCTTCCCGCGTTTGGCGAGCTCGGCGATGAGCGTGTAGATCTCGTATTTGGCGCCGACGTCGATTCCACGGGTCGGCTCGTCCAGGATGAGAATTTCGGGATCCATGAGCAGCCAGCGCGAGATGATCGTCTTCTGCTGGTTGCCGCCGGAAAGGTTCTGCATGAGCGTCTTCGAGGTGGGAGTCTTGATGCGGAGCGTCTCGATGCTTTTCTGCACCGCCTGCTCCCCCTGCTTGAGGTCGAGCAGGAGACGATGCACGTAGCTCTTCCAATTGGAGGCGAGAATATTGTCATAGACCGAGAGGATGGGGAAGATGCCGGTCGTGCGTCGATCCTCGGTCAGGAGAGCCATCTTCTGCGCGATGGCCTCGCTGGGCGCGTGGAAGCGCCGTTCCTTGCCGTGGAGCGTCACCGTGCCCGAAACGACGGGCCTGAGACCGAAGATGGCCTCCATGAGTTCGGTGCGCTGCGCCCCCACCAGGCCGCTGACGCCGAGGATCTCGCCCTTGCGAAGCTCGAAGCTGACGTTCTGGAAGGACTTGGGTTCGGGAGAGCTGAAGTTCTCCACCCTGAGCACGACCTCGCCCGGGCTGTTGTCGCGATGCGGGAAGCGGTTGCTCATGTCGCGCCCGACCATCCGCGAAATGATAAGATCGGTGGTCAGCTCGCCCGCCGGATAGGTGCCGACGAGCTTGCCGTCCCGCATGATGGAGACTTCGTCCGCTATCCTGAGGATCTCCTCCATCTTGTGGGAGATGTAGATGATGGCAACGCCCTCGCTGCGCAGCTTGGCGATTATCTCGAACAGGTGCTCGACCTCGTTCTCCGTGAGGGAGGAGGTGGGCTCGTCCATGATGATGATGCGCGACTTGTAGGAGACCGCCTTGGCTATCTCGATGGACTGGATCTTGGAGACGGACAGGTTGACCACCCAGGTCGAGGGGTCGATGTCCATCTTGAGGTCCCTGAACACCGCCTGGGTGTCCGCAAGCATCTTCTTGTGGTTGACGAGCTTCAGCGGTCCGAAGCTGTAAAGCGGGAAACGACCGAGCCAGAGATTCTCCATGACGCTCCGGTACGGGATGGGGAGGAGCTCCTGGTGGATCATGGAGATTCCGTGGTTCAGCGCGTCCCGTGCGCTGTTGAAACTCACCTTCGCGCCGTCGATGATCACATCGCCCTTGTCGGCCGAGTAGATGCCGAACAGGCATTTCATGAGCGTGGACTTGCCGGCTCCATTCTCGCCCATGAGTGCGTGCACGGAACCGGGCCGCACCTTGATGCTCACCGAATCCAGGGCCTGCACTCCCGGAAAGCTTTTGGAGATGTTGTTCATCTCCAGGATGTATTCGTTCGCGGCCATAGAGGCGCCTCCGACTCCGGAAATAGACAGGGTGTACGCGACCGCGTACACCCTGTGACTTTACACCAACATGTTGGTCACGTGAAGACTACTTCTTGAACTGCTTGTAGTTGTCCTTGGTCACCTTCACGTACGGAACCCAGATGTAGTGGCCGTTCTGGGCGGCATTGCCGTCGGCGTCGGCGAGCTGGGCCACGTCGGTCGCCGCGGGCTTGCCCTGGGCGAGGGAGTAGGCGAGGTCGAAGGTGGCCTGGCCCTGCCTGTCGGCGTCGTTCAGGACCGTGCCGAGGAGCGTGCCCTGCTCGAGGGCATCGAGGGCCTCGGGGATGGCGTCCACGCCGACGACCGGCATGTACTTGTTGCCCTTGAAGTAGCCGGCGGCCTTGAGGGCGTTGATGGCGCCGAGAGCCATGGCGTCGTTGTTCGCAAAGACCACTTCGATCTTGTTGCCGAACTTGGACAGCCAGGCCTGCATCTTGTTCTGGGCCTCACCGGTCTGCCACATCGCAGTGTCTTCCGCGAGCTTGTCCACGGTGATGCCGGCGGCCTCGACTGCCTTGATGGAGAACTCGGTGCGGTACTTGGCGTCGGTGTTGGCGGGATCGCCGAGGAGCATCACGTACTGGAGCTTGCCGTCCTTGTTCCTGTCAGCCTCGGGGTGGGCCTTCCAGTAGTCGGCGATGATCTCGCCCTCGTAGGTGCCGGACTGCTGGGCCTTGGCGCCGACGTAGTAGGCGATCGGGTCCTTGGCCATCTCGGCGGCGTCGGGCTCGCGGTTGAAGAAGACGATCGGAACCTTCTTGGCCTGGGCCTTGCCGATAACGACGCTGGCGGAGGCGGGCTCGACCATGTTCAGGGCCAGGGCGGTGGCGCCCTTGGTCAGGAACTGGTCAATGAGGTCGTTCTGCTTGGACTGGTCGCCCTGGCCATCCTGAATGGAGTAGTCGAGCTTGTCCGCGCCCACGGCCTTGGCAAGGGTATCGATCTTGTTGCGAACGATGGACATGAAATTGTCATCGAACTTGTAGATCGTGATACCGATGTTCGGCTTCTTGGGCTTGGCCGGTCCGCAGCTCGCCAGGAGCGCGACTGCCGCAAGAACGCTAAGGAGCAGTACGATACGTTTCATGAATCCCTCCTATAAATATTAGAGTATTCCAACTCGGGAGTACTCGATGAGACCGGATTGATGCGACCACGGTCGCGTGAAGCGGGTAGGAAACATAGAATGTAAACCGGTTCGCTGATACTTCGCATATCGTTCTCATCCATTGTTCTGGTGTGGAGCATCAGTGTCAAGACCTTGATGCATCGAAATATCAGCACACATGCAGGGCTCTCCCTGGAGACTTCAGCTTGACGGGAAGGTTGAGGGCAGTCTGCATTCGATCAGTCCGACTTATCCGCCTGAAGATCGCTCTAATCTCAAAAATCTCTCCAGATGTCGGCCGCGACCGAAATCTCCGGGGATCGAGCAAGCATGCATCAGTATATTGATCAAGTAACGCGATGACCGTTCTGCGGCGAAGCTGCAGGACGACGGCTTGGGCGGGCACGGCAGGGCCCTGCTGAACAAGCCGGAAGGAGGCGCATGGTGACCAATCCTATTCGCGAACTGGGGGCGCTC
>DATJQN010000094.1:0-7578 GCA_035505775.1 Rectinemataceae bacterium
GGTACATGGCGGGTATGCTCGCCGCCATCCTGGAACGGTACGGAGTCGTGAGGCCCTTGAGCTTGCCGGTGATGTGATCAAGGCCTACACCGCCCACCCAGATGGATGCTTGGGGATTCTCCTTCTCGGCTTCCATGCGGGAGATGGCCTCTCCCCCCGAAAGCCGTACGAAGTTCACATTGATGTTGGTTTCCTGGGTGAATTTCGCGAACAGCTGCTTGGCAAGCTCTTCGTCGCAGGAAGCATATACATTCACGCTCTCCTGCGCCCACACACCCAGCACCGCAAGTGCAATGACGGCCACGATCGATACGAAACGTTTCATCATCCATTCCTCCTACTCAAATCTGCCGAAATTCCGCCGCCGCCCTCCCGGGGCGGGAACCACAAGCGCCCTCTTCAGGGCCGACTACTTCCTCCTTTCGATCGGAATGGTCAGGCTGCGCCCAACCCGCTCAGTGACCGAGCAAGCTCTTGAATCTAGCTATTATTTGATCACGATTGGCGGAAGCCCATACAAAGTCTCCGGGAATCACGTGCATCGAAGCCGTGGAGAGCAGGCCGGCCGCCGGCGCCACGTCTACCCTGCATGAGCGCCGGTTGAGGTCGCGGGCTATTTTCATCTGCACCTTCTTCGAAGTCACAAAATCGACAAAGAGCCGCGCGTTCTGCGGATTCTTGGCACCCTTGATGACTGCAACTCCGTCGGGTTCGACGACCGTACCTTCGGCCGGGTAGGAGACACCCACGGGAGCACCCTGTCTGCGATAGATGACGGCGGCCTCCTCGAATGTGACGCCCACGGCATAGAAGCCCTCGGCGACGCCCTTGTAGACTGCGGTGGACCCTCCAAGAAGGGTGCCGCCCAGGTTGGCCACAAACTTCCCGACATAGTCCCAGCCGGCTTGCGGGTTACCGCCTCCCATGGCAAAAAGCATGTTGACGAGGGCTTCGAAGGAGGAACTCGAGAGTGCGGGATCCGCGAAAGCGATCCGACCACGCCATTTCGGGTCCAGGAGATCCGCCCAGCTGCGCGGATACTCCGCCGGCGAGACCAGATTGCTGTTGTACATCAACACGGTCGGAATGGCCGTGAAAGGCGTGTAGTAGTTCCCCGGCTCGACGTACCGGGCGATGAACGCGGAGCGGTTGCGCGACTCGTAGGGTGCGAAATACGCCTTGTAAGTCTCGAGGGAAGCCCGGCTTCCACCCCATACCACGTCCCCCCGAGGGTCGTTTCTCTCCGCCACGACCCGCTCGAGCAACTCACCCGTCCCTGCGGCGACAACCTGAACCCTGATCCCGGTCTCGACTTCGAACTCCTGAACTATCGGATTTACGAAATCCTGCGGATGAGGGCAGTACACGACCAGTGATCTGGACGCATTCGGCGCCTGTTGGGCAGCGGCGTCGGCTGTAGAGACCGCGAGGGTGGCGACAAGGAGGGCTGGTACCAAGAGGATCAGTGTGGGCCGGCGCATGTACTCCCACCTTCCCGGAGAAGATTGAGGAAGTATCCACCCGACTCGTCCGGGACGCCATGCCACGCTTCGGTAAAAATGTGGAAGATTCGGCGCTTCCGGTCGGGGTCGGATCGGGAACGAAGGCACGGCTTCCGCGTCACATTGACTTCAGTGAAGTCGCCGCGTATCGTGGCCCCATGCAGGAACAGGCTGCCCCGATCGAAGTCCGACCCATACTGGGCCGGAGGGAGTTCCGCAGTTTCGCGGCCTTCCCCTGGACGATCTACCGCGGCGATCCTCTGTGGGTGGCTCCCTTGCTCTCGGACCGGCTGCGGGACCTGGACCCGCGCCGGGGGGAGTTCTACGCCAAGGGCGGAGCGGCCCGGCTGTACGGCGCCTGGCGGGAGGGACGGCTCGTCGGCACGATCGCCGCAGCTGAAGACCTGCCGGCCAACAGACGCGAGGGCACCCGGCACTGCATGTTCGGCTTCTTCGAGTATGTGAACGATGTGGAGGTCGCGCGGGCACTATTGGAGGCCGTGGCGACCTGGGGCCGGGAGCGGGGGCTCGCCGACCTCTGGGGCCCCTTCAATTTCGAGTACGAGAATGCCTATGGCGTGCTCGTGGAGGGTCGCGACCGACCTCCGGCCCTCCTGTGCGGGCACAGCCCCCCCTACTATCTGCCCACGATGGAGACGCTCGGCTTCGCGCCGGCCCGGGACGACAACCTCGCCTTCGAACTGCGGCTGGACCGGCGCCTGCCGGAGCGGGCGCATATCGCCGAGCTCGCCGCCGTCGCGCGCAGGCGGGGCGGGTATGTGGTCAAATCCTTCGATCCCACGCAGTTCGGGCGGGCCGTGGACGACGTCACCCTGCTGCTCAACGTCGCGCTTCGCCACCTCAGGGGTTTCGTTCCCTGGGAACGCTCCTCGGTCGAGGCGCTCCTTGCGCCCTTCCGCCGCTTCGCCGATCCGGAACTCGTCATCTTTGTCGAAAAGGACGGGCGGACCATCGGATTCTTCCCCGCCATCCCCAACCTCAACGAGGCGCTCATCGGCCTGAACGGCCTCCGCCATGCCCGGGACTGGCTCAAGCTACCCTTCGCGTTTCACCGCCGCTGGGAAGCGCTCACCATCAAGAGCATTCTCATCCATCCCGATCACTGGGGCACGGGTGTGGTCGCCCTCCTGTTCGACGAAATGCTGAGGCGGGTGGAGGAGATGGCGGCGCGGGGAAGGCAGTTCTCCTGGATCGACCTGTCTCTGACATCGGAGGAGAATCCCCAGACCCCCATCCTGGCGGCTCGCTTCGGGGGCAGGATCTACAAGCGCTACCGCACTTTCATCCGGCCGCTGTAGGCAACCCGCGGTCTTCGTCGCGGCGCCCCACGCGGCGCGTGGCAGAAGATCCCCGAAGCACCTATACTGTCATGGATGGCTGACCACGATCACTCCTTTGAACCGAAGGGATTTCCGGAGATCGGGAACGAAGTCTCCCCGGTGGCCCCCGATGCCGATGTATTCGACCAGCTCGGACGGGCGGAGGCGGAATGGCGGGAGTCTATGGACTCGGAGGACCCCGAGCGATTGGCCGCCGCCTCGGCGGGGATGGCCTACGCCCTGCTCTCCCGGGGCAATCCCGACCGCGCCCTGAAATTCTCCGCCGAAGGCCTGGCGATCCCTTCCGTCGGGACCTCGACACACATCCGGCTGCTCTGCGCCGGAGGCATCTGCCATCACCAGATCGGCCACTACCACGAATCGAATCGTCTGTTCGCTCGAGCGATGAGGGAGGCGCGTCAGGCCGGAAGCGCGCTCGACCGCGTCCGGGTGCTCGGGAATCTCGGCATCGCCTATTCCGAGGCCGGTCGGCTGGAACGGGCCGCGCACTACTTCTCCCAGAGCCTTGAAATTTGCCGGACAGCCCCCGTCCCGACGATCGTGGCAAGTATCAACGCCAATTTCGGCATCGTCCTCGCCGGCCTGGGGCGGATCGAAGAGGCGCTCGAGCGGCTGCGGTCCGCCACCGTGGAGGCCGAGTCTCAGGGCAACGCCGATGCAGCGATCGTGGCGATTCGCGGCACCGGGGAGGCGCTGCGGCGGCTGGGGCGACATTCCGAGGCGCTGACCTGTTTCGAGCGGGCGCTGCTGCTTTCCCGCGAGCGCCGGCTGGTTCTCGAGGCGGTGAGAATCGCCACGACCTATGCGCAGACCCTCGTCGAGGCGGGTGACCTCGACCGGGCCGACGCACTCGTCGAGGACTGGATACCCTCGGCGGCGCGCGGCGACCTCATCCGTTACGCCGAGATGCTCCGCATCCGGGGCCGCATACGCGCCAGCCAGGGAAGGTTCCGCGACGCCTACGGCGACTCCGAGCGGGCCGCGGAGCTCGAGCGGTCGACCGGCATGCCGAGCGTGGCGGAAGCCAGCCTGCGACGGGAACGCGGCAGTCTCCAGCGAAGGACGCGGAAGCTCTCCGAGCGGGTGGAGGGCTGGGCGGAGGCCGTAACCCACGCCCTTGCCGGCCTCATCGAAGCCCGGGACGAGAGCACCGGGCAGCACACCGACCGCACCTCCGAAATCACGCGCATCATCGGGGAATGGCTCGTTTCGGCCCGGACCTATCCGCGGCTGGACACGGAAAAGCTGTCCACGATCGTGCGCATGGCTCCCCTCCATGACATCGGCAAGGTGGCCATCCCCGATGCCATACTCCAGAAGCGGGGTCCCCTCGACTCCGCCGAGCTCGAGTTTATGCGGCGGCACGCGGCGATCGGTCAGGATGTGCTGCGCGGCGCCGCGAAGCACATACGCTTCGACAGCCGGGTCACGGTGGCCGCCGATATAGCCGGATATCACCACGAGCGATGGGACGGCTCCGGCTACCCGGAGCATCTCCAGGGCGACAGCATCCCTCTGTCCGCGCGCATCGTCGCCCTTGCGGACGTCTACGACGCCATCCGTTCCGAACGCCCCTACAAACCCGCCCTGTCCCGCGAGATCGCCGCCCGATACGTGCGGGAAAACGCCGCCGCCCATTTTGACCCGCGGATCGTGCAGGCATTCGGAGAGCGCGAGGAATCGCTCGCGAGCCTCTACGAGAACTGAGACTGCCGGACGATGGCCGAGGCCGCGCTCTATCCCGGGGATTCCGCGAATTCCCTGATGGCGGACTTGAGCTTCGCCGGCTCCTCGACCAGAGCGAAGTGCCCCGACTCCTCGAGGATGACGAGCCTGGAGCGCCGGATTCGCCGGACAATGTCCTCCGCCATGGAAACGGTCGTGATGAAGTCGTGCCTGCCGACAAGAACGAGGGTGGGAACGTCGATCCCGCCCAGCAGGGGGCGGAGGTCCATGACCGGGGCCTCATGCTCGTTGAAATAGCGCAGCGGTGCGATGCGCAGGGGGAACTGCGATGTCCTCCGGTGATAGGCCTGCGCCACCTCGTCGAAGGTCCTGAAGTAGAACTTGATTTCGCGTGCCCAGAGTTCGGTCATCTCCTCGTCGTCCGTATAATTGCCGGCCCACTCCTCCTTGAGGGCCGCGAGAGAGTCCTCGTACCAGCTCTGGTCACTGAACTCCCGCACGGCGCCTTCCAGATCGGTGGCGAAGTCGTCGAAGCATGCAGCCGTATCGAGCAGAATGAGACCTGCCAGTGCCTTGGGATAGGTCGAGGCGAAGTGCATGGCCACCATGCCCCCGTGCGACCACCCGAGGAGGAAGGGTCGCTCGAGGCCGAGATGCTGCCGCAGGGCTTCCACGTCGGCGGCGTAGTCCGACAGAGTGTAGGAGCCATCGTCCGGCGTGCCGGAGAGTCCCGATCCGCGCGGATGTATGATGACGAGCGTGAAGCACTCGTCCAGCCCCGCGCAGTGGTCCCAGCCGCGGGCGTCCAGTCCCGGCCCGCCGAAGTGCAGGATGAGCGGCGGCCCGGAGCCGCGCACGGTATAATGAATGCGCACGCCGTTCAGCGTGCTCTCGTGCTCTCCGACCCTCAGCACCGGCATGGCATCCTCCTCGGCGGGACCCCGGGTTACAGCGCCGCATCGTGGAAGCCCACGACGTGGCTGATGAAGAACCATAGATGAATGTGAAGCCGTGCGACAGGAAATTATAACGGTACGGGTCGAGGGTCGGTAAGCTCCGTACAGGCAATGGTGACGATCGGGGTTCGCTTCACACACCCAACTCCTGATAGCTCGGGTTTCCGTCGAGGAGCCTCAGCTGGAGACTCGTCACGGCCGGGGCGACCGCGTTCCGGGCGATACGCGCGCCTGCAGCGAAACCCGTCTCGGGGGGCGCGGAGACATGACCTCGAGTCGGGAGATCTCAGCCCGGGTTTTGCGACCAGCGCTTCAGCAATGCCAGAATATGCTCCGCATACTTGTACGTCGATCGGTTGTAGGCTTCATGGATGGTCCCAATGTCCTCAGCGCTGCGTCCCGGCAGCTTCACGCCGCGCCCGCCATTATGCTGGTCGATGAACGAACGCACCTCATCGAGCGTACAAGCCGTGTCAGCAGGCGCGGCGGACGCTTCGGCGCTGCCCGCATCGAAGCGCTGTCTTGCCGTGGACAAACGCCCCCGGAGACGCGAGACTGAAACCAAGCGCGAGGTGCACAGCATGCAGCTATCTCCATCGGATATCCGTATCTTCGCCGGCAGTTCGAGCACGGGTTTCGTAGCGGGGATGTGCAGACAGCTCGGAATCGAACCTGGAAGGTCGGAGACCTTCCATTTCTCGGAGGGCAATTCCTATGTCAAGATCCTGGAAAGCGTCCGCGGGAAGGATATCTACCTCGCGCAGACGATAGGCTTCGACGCCAACGATGCCTTCATGGAGCTGCTGTTCTGGATCGACGCCTTCAAACGGGCGAGCGCCAGTTCCATCACGGTCATAATGCCCTATTTCGGATACGCCAAGGCCGACAAGAAGGACGAGCCCCGGGTCTCGATCCGCGCACGGGTCTGTGCCGACTGCATCGAGGCCGCCGGCGCCGACCGCGTGGTCGCGATGGATCTCCACAGTCCGCAGATCCAGGGCTTCTTCAAGATCCCCCTCGACCATCTCCTCGCACATCCCATCATCTGCGAATGGCTCAAGAACCAGAGTCTCGGGGATTTCGTGATCGTGTCGCCGGACGCCGGCTTTGCGAAAAGCGCACAGCGGTATGCCGCCTACCTGTCCGCTCCCATCGTGATCTGCGACAAGATGCGGAGACTCCACGACGAGCGGGCGGAAATCCTCGAGGTGATCGGCGACGTGAGCGGCAAGACGGCCATCATCGTCGACGACTTCGCCATAAGCTGTGGCACGTTGGCCGCCACTGCCGAGGCTCTCGTGAAGCGCGGGGCGGTAAGCGTCAGCGCGGCGGTAACCCACGCCCTCATCACCAGGGAGGGGCTCGGGACGCTCAATGCGAGCCGCATCGAGCGGTTGATCGTGACCGACACGGTGGACAATCCCCGGCTGCGGGGGGAACCCAAGGTCACCTCCCTTTCCGTGGCGCCCCTCTTCGGCGAGGCGGTGCGGATCATCCACGGCAGGGAGTCCCTGAGCGAGATCTTCGACGCGCCCTTCCGCACGCTGCCCTCAATGAGAGCCGAGCCGCCCGGCCCAGAACCGGATCGGAGGGCGAGCGGCTAGAAGGATCGGAGCAGGATCCGGGCCGAACATTCGGGCCCCCCGAGCCACACCTGAAGAACTCTGGCGCGCCGGCCTGCCCGGGTCACAGCGGTCCCGATCGGGCATGAAAGAAGCCTACGGGGTATTGGGGCACTATCCAGAGCGAAACACCTCGCCGATTGTGGGGTCCGTCATTTGCCTTCCGTACTCTCGATTTCTGCACTTCGAAACATTAGGATTGGTTCGGAACGAGGAGAGTCCAATGAAACTGAGACTCAAAATTGGCGGAAAGATAATCCTGCCCGTTGTCGGGATTCTCGTGCTGACCGTCGTTGCCATACTGTTCTTCACCTATTCCGTCGCGTCCCGGATCATCACCGAACGGATCTATCACGAGGGCGACGCTCTTGCCATGCGCTACGCAAACCAGGTCAGGGCGCAGGTCGAGTCCATCGCGGAGATCCCCCGCGAAATGGCCACGGTATTCACC
>DATJQN010000095.1:0-16813 GCA_035505775.1 Rectinemataceae bacterium
CGGTACCGTATCCGGCCCCGCCCCCTGAGCATGACGCTCAGGCTCCGCCCCGCGCCCCGCTAGCGGGGCCCCGGGGCCGCCCCCGGGGCCGCCCCCGGGCCGCCCTACGGCCGCGAGATTGCCATTCCGGGGTGCGGCTGATACACTCACTCTCCTATGACACTGCACATCGGTCGTCTTGCCGGGGCCGCCAGGCGGCTCCTCCATGTGCCGCAGCGATTCCTCCTCCTCGCCGCGGGTCTTGTCTGGACCGCGGCCGGCGGTATGCTGCTCGCGCGTGCCAGCGCCTGGCTCTTAAGGTTCGGTACGCATCTGGTCCTGCGCTACGCGATTGCGCTGGTCGGGGGGCTCGCCTTCTTCTTCCTCCTCTTCGGCGGCATATCGCGCAAGCATGTGGAGCGGATCGTCGCGATCGGCGAGCCGAGACCATTTCTGTTCTCGTTCTTCGACATCCGGGCCTACCTCCTGATGGCGCTCATGATCACGACCGGAGTCCTGGTCAGAACCTTCAGGCTGATCGAACCATCGCTGCTCTATACGTTCTATGCCTGCATGGGAACGCCGCTGCTGCTCGCGGCCCTGCGGTTTTACCACGCCTTTGCGAGCTTCGAGGCGCCGGGGCTGGGGCTTTCGCGGGAATAGGGTGGCCGGGATGCGTCTCGCGGCTTTGGAAGGGAGGGGTCCGGGGAGGGAAACCTTTCGGTCGCGAAAGGTGGTCCTCCCCGGATGAACATGGAGACTATTGTACGCAAGTCGCTCCTCAACAGGAGCGCACTCGGATTCCTCTGCATCAACCACGTGCAGGGCTGCTCCCACGGCTGCCTCTACCCCTGCTACGCATTCTCCATGGCGCGAAGCTACGGCAGGGTCAAGAGCTACGAGGAATGGACCGCGCCGCGGCTCGTGGGCAACGCCGAGGAGCTGCTCGGGAGGGAACTCGCCCGCCTGAGAACCCGCCCCGACCGCGTCCACCTCTCGCTGACCACGGATCCCTTCATGTACCGGCAGGCCGAGGTGGGCACGCTCAGCCTGAACCTGATAGCCGCCATCAACGCCCGGGGCATCCCCGTCTCGGTCCTGAGCAAGGGCATCCTCCCCGCCGAACTGGCCGGGCGCGACCGCTTTCCGGAGGACAACGTGTACGGGATCAGCATCGTGTCCCTCTCGGAGGAGTTCAGACAGCGATGGGAGCCCGGCGCTGCGCCCTACACCGAACGGATCGCGGCTCTGAGAGCGCTGCATGACGAGGGCCGCAGGACGCGCGCGCACATCGAGCCCTATCCGACGCCGAACCTCTGCGCGCAGGACCTTGCGGAGCTCCTCGAGTCCGTGGCTTTCGTGGACAGCATCTACTTCGGCGGATGGAACTACAGCGCCGCGGCCAAGGTCTTTCCGGACCGGGAGGGTTTCTACCGCGAGACCCTGGCCGGGGTTCGGCGCTTCTGCGAGGAGCGGGGCATCGGCTTCGAGGGGAGGCAGTAGATGAATCCCGTCCTCCTGCCTTTCATATCCTACGCGATCCTCACCACCTTCACGCCCGGCCCCAACAATATCACCGCCTCCACGCTCGGAGCCCGCGGAGGGTACCGGAGGGCCATGCCCTTTCTGACGGGAATGACGGCCGGCTTCTTCACCCTGCTTGCGGCCTCGGGCCTGCTCGCCGATTTTATCCTGCGCAGCTACTCCGCCGTGGCTCCCTGGATACGCTGGCTCGGCGTGGCCTACATGGTCTGGCTGGCCCTCTCCCCCCTCATTCCGCACGGCCGGCCGAAGGATGGCGAGACCCGGGATCCCCGATTCGTGCAGGGCTTTCTGCTGCAGTTCATCAATCCCAAGGGCATACTCTACTGCGTCACGCTCTACTCGTCCTTTCCTTCTCTGCTCTCCGGATCGACGTCGAGGGTGCTCGTCGCGAGTCTGGGCCTGGCGGCCCTGGGATTTTCCGCGGTCTCCCTGTGGGCGACCACCGGGGCGGTGCTCAAGCGCTTCCTGGGGCGGCCGCGCTCCCGGCGCGTCTTCGACGCCGCGATGTCCCTCCTCCTGCTCTGGTGCGCCTGGTCCATCGCGACGCACTAGCCAGAACCGGGCCGCGGCTCCATGCCGGGCCGCGGCGGGACGCGGCTAGCGTCCGTCCGCCTAGCCGGGCGGCAGGTCTACGCTCAGGTTCGCGGCTTCCAAGGTTCCCGAGTCGGTCCGGCGCCCCCGTACGCTGACCCGCATGCCGACGGCGAGGTCCGAGATTTTCAGGCTGACCGTACGGTGGATGTCGGTCCCCGGCGGGACGACTATCGCCGCAGTGAGCATGTCGAACTTCAAATAGATCGTTCTCCCCTCCTTGTGGTCCACGACCTTGTCGAGTTCGGCGTTGGTCATCACCTGCCCCGAAGGCATCGGGAACTGGCCGCGGCGCACCCGCTGCCAGAGCTCGGGGCTGAATATGTTGATCGCCGTCGCCGTGAGGCTGCCGTCGTCGCCCTTGGTGGCGGCGACGCCGAGGGCCTCGCCCGGCTTGATGCTGTCGAGGGTGTCGACACGTCGACCCAGGACGAGGGCATCCGCCTGAAGCTCGACCGTGAGGCTCTGTCCCGAGTCCAGAGCCAGCACGAGGGTCGAGCCCGAGACGGATCTGATCACCCCTTCGGTGGGCGGGGGAGGGCTGCCCGGCTGCGCGCCGGGCGGCGGAGCGCCGGGAGACTGGGCGGAGGCGGAGAGGGACAACAGAAGGGCGGAAACTATGAAGGCGTGGACGCGCCGGAGCGTCCCGTCCGGATGGACGATACTCATGGATTTGCTCCTTGGCCTGCGGTCATGAAGCCGTAATGGCTGAGTCTGAATATAAGGAATAGCGGGAAGGAAGTATATCGTCAGCCGCGGCTGCGGAAGGGCCGGCCTGCCTTCCCGCGCGGTCGGGAAAGCCGGGTCGCCGCAATTCACCGTTCCCGGTTCTCGAACTCCACGGTGACCGTGGTACCGGAGCCCCGGTCGATCCGGAGCCGTGCGCCGAGCTGGCCCGCCAGTTCCCGAACGAGGGTGAGGCCGAATCCTGGGCTCTTGTCGAAGTCCACCGACTCCGGCATGCCGACGCCGTTGTCTGTGATCGCGAGGCGGATCCGGTGATCCCGGGCCAGCACCGAGACGCCGATCGCAGGTTGAGCGACACCGACGAACGCGTACTTCATGGTGTTGGTCACCAGCTCATTCACCATCACTCCGACGGTATGCAATGCCGATGGAGTCAGGACAAGGTCGTCGATCTCCTCGGTCAGCGCCACCTTTCCGCCGTCGGGGAAACTCGAGACCAGGTCCGAGACGAGGGCTGCGAGGTAGTCTCTGAGGGACAGTGTCTCGTAGGACGCGGCTCTGTACAGTCTGTCGTAGAGCAGCATCATGGTCAGGACTCTGTTGGAGGCGTCTTCGAGCGCTTCCTTGACCCTCGCGTCGTCGCTGTTCTGGGCCTGAAGCGAAAGGAGTCCGTTGACGGTTGCCATGTTGTTCTTGATCCTGTGATGCACTTCACGGAGCATGAGCTCCGACTCTGCGATCTTCCGCGATGTGCGATCGATCTCCTCCCTGTAGCCTCTTTCGGCCACCAGTCGCCGGTTGAGCACGAAGGCCAGCACGGCGAAGAACAGGAGGAGAAGCAGGGCGACGCTCGCGATGAACAGCAGCCGGCGACTCTGAATCTGGGCCCTGGTCTGGTACACTATGGACTGCGGCCGCCAGGAGTCGATGATCCTCTGGTAATTCCCGTCGGCCCGCATGGCGGCGAGTCCCCGGTCTATGGCGTACAGCAGATCCGAGTTTCCCTTCTCTACGGCGATCGCGGAACTGGAGACGGCGATCGGTGTCCCCATCACGTCAATATCCTCGATCCTGTTGACGGCCAACACATATTGTCCGACCCATTCGTCGGCGACGAGGGCGTCGATGTCTCCGCGTTCGATCATTCTGAAGCCGTCGAGAATGGTCGGGATGGGGATCAACTTGAGCCGCGTGTCGGGCTGAAGGATCTGCTGAGGATAGCCGCCCCGTTCCACGCCTACGCGGAGGTCTTCAAGACTGTCGCGTCCGGAAATCCCCATTCTCCGCCGCTCGGCGAAGATACTGAAGGTGGAGTCGAGCAGCGGGCCCGAGAAGTCGAAGTAAAGCCGCCGGGCCTCGGTGTCGTTGATCTGGATGAGCGCATCGGCCCGGCCTTCCCTGACGGCCTGCTGGGCCTCGCTCCAGTCAGTCAGGCGGATATCGATGCTGCGCCCCATTTCCGTGGAGAGGCCGTTCACGAGATCCACGACGATTCCCTTCGGTCTTCCGTGCTCGAGATAGGCCATCGGCGGAAGCGCCTTGTTGCCCAGAAAGAGGAGGCGAGCGCGCGCCGCCCCGTCCGTGGGCTGGGCGACTGTCTCCTCGGCGTAGAGGAACAGCAACGCTAGGAGCAGCGCGCGCAGCAGCGCACGCTGCAGCGCACGGCCGAGGGAGTGCATTGCGCCGGTCATCGCCCGGGCTCTCCCCCCGACGCAAGGGAGATGGCCAGGACCCGGGCGCCCTCCAGTCTCTCCGACTCATCCTCACACTCCGCGAAGCCCAACCTGCCATAGAAGGCAAGGGCACGGTCGTTGCCCTCGACGACGATCGCGGTCACGCGCCAGATTCCCCGGTCGCCGCACCAGGCCAGCGCCGCTTTCACGAGGCTCCTGGCCAGCCCGCTTCCCCGCAGGTTGGGCGACACCCAGACCTGGAGGAGTTCGGCTTCGTCGGGCTTCCGCCCGTCCCGATACGCGGAGGCCAGCCCCACGGGGAATCCCTGTTCCGTGAAGGCCAGGAAGCTGCACCGGTCGCCGCCCCGGGCTGCAGAGTCTGCCTGTTCGCGCCAGCTCTCCTCCGTTCGGGCCAGGGCGTCTTCGTAGGTAGTGGAGAAGGCCCGAGGCGATTCGAGGAGGGCGGCGAGTCTCAGCTGCCGGTAGATCCCCCACTCGCCGGTCTGGATGCGGCGTATGAGCATAGGGCTCCCTGCAAAGGCATATTTCGTGCCACCTGGGACAGGCACGGCGGCCTGGGCTCGGTGAACCGTAACCGCTGAAATCATATCAGTCTCGCGGGACGAAAGGGAGTAGGGGGAAGACCTGGTGGATGCTGCCATTGTACCGATGCGGCCATGGGCTATACTGGGGCCATGGGGAAGGCAGGATCGAAGTATTTCTGGCTCCTCATTCCCGTGGCCCTTGTCGCGCTCGCCCTGGCCGGTCCGCGCCCCCGTGCCGAAGCGCCCGCACGCCTGCCGTCCGTGCCGCAGGATCCGCCGTCCCTCGACGCATGGCTGCGGCACTCGGAGGCGCAGGTTCCCCGGCTGCGACCGGGCACCGAGAAGCTCATCGTCTGGGCCAACCCTGAGAATCCCCGCCGGACTTCATACTCCCTCATCTACCTGCCCGGTTTTGCCGCGACGAGGAAGGAGATTTCCCCGGTACCCGAGCGCGTCGCCAAGGCGCTGGGAATCAATCTGTTCCTCACGCGCTTCACCGGATGTGGCCAGGGAGCCGACGACCTGAAGGATGTTCCGCCGAGCGCGTGGTTCCTCGACGCGGGCGAGGCGCTGCAGGTCGGCAGGGTTCTGGGGGACAAGGTAATTGTCATGGGGACGTCGACAGGGGGGAGCTTCGCCGCCTGGCTTGCCGCCGGGCCGGCAGGCACCGAGGTGGCCGGCCTCGTGCTGCTCAGCCCCAACTTCGCCCCGGCGGATCGTCGCGCAGGCATGGTGCTGTGGCCCTGGGGGAAGCAGATCGCCCACCTCGTCCTCGGGCAGTACCGTCTCGTGCGCCCCGAGAACGCCGACCACGAACGCTACTGGACGCTCACCCAGCCCTACAGTTCCGTGGTCACCATGATGAGTTCCGTGAATCTCATCGACCGGGAAGGCTTCTCGAAGCTGACCGCGCCCGTGCTCGTCTTTCTCTCCGACGGCGACCGGACAGTGGACGAGCGGGTTACTCGCCGTGTTTTCGCCTCGCTCCCGGCCGCGGTCAAGACCCTCGTTCCGGTGGCGCCGCCGCCCGACCGGAATCAGCATGTGATCACCGGCGACATCCTGAATCCGGAGACCGTGGACAGTGTGGCAGGGCGCATCATCGACTTCCTTCGCCGGAGCCTCCCGTGGCCTGCACTGTGAATCGTCCAGTCCGGATGGCTGCGGGCCCAAGGGCGAGGCTTGGGCCAGGGACCGTGGCTCGCCCGGGACGCCTGCGGCTTCGTTGCGCTGCGGGAGCAATCTGACGGTTATGATTTTAATATTACAAATAATGTAATATATTTCTCCCCACCATACACAGGCCGAAGGGCTTGCAGGGGAGGCACCGTGACCCGGTTGAACCCTTTGCACGAAAAGGTATCGATATATTCACATCGTATCGCAGCAATCCTCATCATGCTCGCAGCGCTCTCGCTCGCCGGCTGCGGAGGATTCTCCCTCCTGACTGGAATACCCGGGGCCATCGACAAGCTGCCCGACAGCGTCCCCACCTACGAGGTCCTGTATGACGGCAACGGGGCGAGCTCGGGAACGGCCCCGGTGGACAGCGAAAGCTACTACCAAGGAGACGGCGTCACGGTGCAGGGCAACAGCGGCAATCTGGCTCTGTCCGGCTACACCTTTGTCGGATGGAGCGATCCGGCAGCGGAACGCAGCTTTTCCCCGGGGGCGCACTTCACCATGGGGAGCAGTTCCGTCACCCTCTATGCCCTGTGGAGCCCCGTGGCCACAGCCACCTACGCCGTGGCCTATGATGGCAATGGTGCGACTCTGGGCACGGCCCCGACCGACGGCAACAGCTACCCCTCCGGCGCCCAGGTGACCGTCCTTGACAACAGCGGCGCCCTGACCAAGAGCGACTCTCTCTTTGCGGGCTGGAACACGGAGCCGGGCGGAGGCGGGACGACCTATACTGTCGGCTCGGTTCTCGTGATGGGCTCGACGAATGTGACGCTCTATGCCTATTGGCAACCCGTGGCCACGCCAACCTACACCGTCAGCTACGACGGCAACGGGGCCAAGTCCGGCTCAGCCCCCGTCGATCCGAACAGCTACGTGAGCGGGCAGACGGTCACGGTCGCCTACAATACCGGACACCTCCATCTCCCCCATTACAGCTTTGGAGGATGGAACACGATGGCGGACGGCAGCGGAACTTCCTACAGCCCAGGGGGCATGTTCCCGATGAGTTCGGCCAACGTGACGCTCTTTGCCGTCTGGAACTGAGCCGGCGGGCCTCAGAGCGCGAAACTGACGGTGATGGAGGTTCCCGGACCGGGGTTCAGACCGAGGGTGCCACGCAGCTGCCGCGTCAGCAGGCGCAGCAGGGTCATCCCCATGGAGGGCGAGGACTCGAGGATCCCCGGATCGGGCAGGCCGGGACCGCTGTCCGCCACGGTGAGCTTCACTCTCCCCTCCTCGGCGCGCAGCTCGATCCTGACCCTGCCGGAGCCCCCTGCGGGAAAGGCGTGCTTGATCGCGTTCGTCTGCAGCTCGTTGACTATCAGACCGAGGGTGATTGCCCGCTTGGTGTCCAGCTCCACGCTCTCCGCCTCGATTTCCAGTTTCAGAAGGGACTCGTCGGTATCCAGGGCGGCGGCAATGGACCGGGCGAGTCCCTGGACATAGATTCCAAAGTCGAGGGAATCCACCCTCTCCGACAGGTAGAGCCGCTCGTAGATCGCCGACATCGTCTTGATGCGCGATTCCGTGTCCGCGAGAATCGCCTTGGCCCGGGCGTCGGTGAGTTCGTCGGAAGCGATGTCCAGAAGGCTCGAGACGATCGTGAAGGAATTCTTGACCCGGTGCTGGAGTTCCTTCATGAGCAGCTCCTTGTGCTCGGAGGCCGCCTCGAGGGCGCGGCGTGCGGCCACCTCCTCGCTGATGTCCCGGAAGATGACCGATGCGCCGAGATAGCCCCCCTCCTTGGAAGCAAGGGATGATGCGGTCACATGGAGCCAGCGCCGCTCCCCGTCGCCGCCGATTATCGGGGTGGTGAACTCCGTGTACTCCCCTCTCCGGCGCCGGGTGATCTGGGCCTCGGCGATCTCGCGGCCCTCCTCGTCCAGGAAGTCGTAGAGCGAGCGTCCCACCAAGGTTCCTCCCGGCACGCGGAAGATCCGCTCCGCAGCCGGATTGGCGAAGCTGAACACTTCCTCCCCGCTGATCGAACAGACGCCTTCGCCTATCGCGCCGATCAGCTCCTGGTATTGGGCGCGGCTCCTCGACAGCTCCTCTTCCCGCTCCCTGCGCGCCGTGATGTCCGTGGCGAATCCGGTGGCGCCGATGATCGCCCCCGTTCCGTCGCGGATCGGGCTGAAGACAGTCTCCATGCACAGGCCGAGGCTCGGATAGTCCTCGACGATCCGCAAGGACTTGCCCTGGAGCGCGGCTTCGTAGAAGGGGAGGGACTTTTCCAGAAGGATGTCGCGGGGCAGGTTGTCGCGAAGATTTGCGCCGACATCGACGTGCACGCCGACGTCACGAAGTTTCTGGTCGTGGTAGGCGGAGTTGCGGTACAGGCAATTGAAGTCCCTGTCGACCGCCACGATCAATATGTCCCGCTGGCTCTCCATGGTCGATTCCAGGATGGCCTGGCTGCGCCTCTGTGCCTCCTCGGCCTCCACCTGCGCGCTGATGTCGCGGGAGAGGCTCATGACCGCCGGCGCTCCCTCCCAGCGTATGCGCAGCGCGTTGATCTCCACGGGCACGAGGCTCCCATCCTTCCGTATCTGATGCGTCCTGAACCTGAGGGACCCCTCCTTCTGTATCATCTCGAGCCGCGAATCGAACTGGCAGTCCAGGGCCGAGGGATCGACGAAACCGATGTTCCGGTCAATGAGCTCCTCTCTTGAATATCCCAGGCGTTCCGACAGCTTGACGTTCAGCTCGAGAATGGACCCCTGCATGTCCGTGATGACGATGGCGTCCCCCGCGCCTTCGAAGAGCATCCGGTACTTGGACTCGCTCTCCTTCAGCCGCCGCTCGACGTCCTTCATGCGCGTGATGTCCACATGGGTGCCGATCAGTCTGGTCGCCCTGCCATCGGCACCGAAGCCGGTCGGCATGGCGCGGCTGCGGATCCATCGGTAGCTGCCGTCCCGGGCCAGCATCCTGAACTCGATATCGATGGACGGGGTCCTCCCCTCGATGCAGTCGCGGTTGTTCGCGATCACAAGGTCGCGGTCCTCGGGGTGGATGTACTCGAGCCAGCTGGCCTTGGACCTGAAAACATCCTCGTCATAGCCCAGCATCCGGTAGTAGGCCGGGCTGCGGTAGATCGTGCCGCGTTCCAGGTCGTTGTCCCACAGGCCGTCCGTGGTCGCCGACATCGCCAGCCGGAAGCGTTCCTCGCTCTCGAACATGCGCCTGGCGGCCTCTCGGCTCTCCGTGACGTCCTTGATCACCGCGACGAGACAGGCTTCGCCTTCGATCGTGAGCGTGAAGGCGGAGGTCAGGGTGAATCGCTCGCCCCCGTCCCGATGCCGGATACGACCCTCCAGGTTGACCACCACGCCCTGCCGGGCGAGGGCCTGCACGAGGCGGTCCCGCTCTTCCACGCTGAACCAGACTCCCAGATCCCCGGGGAGGGCGGAGTGACCGAGAGCCTCCGCCTCGGGATAACCGGTGAGCCGGGTGAAACCGTCGTTGACGTCGATGTACGTGCCGTCGGAGAGGCGACTGACGCTGATGCAGTCGGGGTTTATCGTGAAGATGTCCTCGAACTTGCGTTCGGCCGCCGCGAGCTCGTGATTGCTCCGCTCGAGACTCTCGAGACTGACGCGAAGCTCCTCGTTGGTGGCCCCGAGCTCCTGGTTGATCCTGTTTATCCTGCGCTGGGCCTGGAACAACTTGAGCGCCATCTTGATCGACGCATCCAGGACCGTGAATACCGATGATTTCACGACATAGCCGTAGTTCGTGATGGACTCGGTCCGGTTCACGATCTCGGGCTCCATATGGGACGAGAGAAAGAGCAGCGGGATATCGTAACGCTTCAGGATCCGGCGGGCGGCCTCCGTGCCGTCCATGCCCGGCCCCAAATCGATGTCCATGAGTATGAGGTCGACGGAATCCGGCTCGGCCTCGACGGTCGCGACGGCCTCCTCCCCCGACAGGACATGACGGACCTGGTAGCCGGCCTTCTGCAGCTGACGGCGCTCCTGGAGCGCAATCACGGCCTCGTCTTCGACGAGGAGAATGGCGATCGCCGCGCGTTTCATGAAGCCTCCGTCCCTCGCGCTGAACTCGTCGGCCACACTATAGACTGCCGATCCTGACGGGAGCGAGAGGGCGGAAGGGGGCTCGGACAGGACCGGAGGCCGACCCTGCGGATCGGCCTCAGCGTCATCACGGCTCATGTGATCGAACCCTCACATCGCCCTAGAACTCCTCGAATGCGGAATCCTCTTCATCCCCGACCGGCACGATCGCCCGGAGCGGGGAGTTCGACGGCCTCTTGTCTCCAGCCTCGACCCGAACTGCGCGTCCGGCGCCCGGCTGCGCGGAGATCCGCTCGGGCAGCGTGGCCGGCCGATTCGTGCGGTTTTCGGCTGGGGGGACGTTCTGCCTCGTCCCCCGCGCGGCTTCCGGCAGGGTGAAGTAGGTAAGTGTCTCCGCGAGCTGCTCGGCCTGGCTGTTCAGCTCCTCCGACATCGAGGCGAGCTCCTCCGAGGCTGAGGCGTTCTGCTGGATGACCGTGTCGAGCTGCATGACCGCCCTGCCTATCTGGTCGACCCCTGCGCTCTGTTCCTTGCTGGCCGCCGATATTTCCTGCACGACGTCGGCCGTCCTCTGTATGTCCGGTACGACCGTCTGGATGAGACGGCCGGCGTCCTCGGCGACGGAGACGCTCTTGTTCGAAAGCTCCGATATTTCCTTGGACGCCGCCTGCGAGCGCTCGGCGAGCTTGCGCACCTCGCTCGCGACCACCGCGAAGCCCTTGCCTGCCTCTCCGGCCCGAGCTGCCTCGATGGCCGCGTTCAGTGCGAGGAGATTCGTCTGCCGGGCGATCTCCTCGATGATGCCGATCTTGCCCGCGATGTCCTTCATGGCGGTCACGGTCTGGGCGACCGAGGCGCCGCCCGTTCGCGCATCGGCGGAGCTCCTCCTCGCGACGCCCTCGGCCGAGGTCGCATTGTCCGCGTTCTGCTTGATGGTGGCTCCCATCTCCTCGACCGAGGAACTGACCTCCTCGGCGGCCGAGGCCTGCTCGGTGGCGCCCTGCGAGAGCTGCTGCGCGGTCGAGTTGATCCCCTGGCTCCCCGAACTGACGTTGTCGGCGGAACTCACGACAGCAGCGACCACGTCGCGCAGACTCCTGATCATGGCGGCCAGGGACTGGGAGAGCAGTCCCACCTCGTCCCTGCGCGCCAGGAACTTCGCATCGACTTCATCCCTCAGGTCGCCCTTGGCGATGTGGTCGGCCAGGCCGACCGCACGGCCCAGGGGCAGTGTTATGGACCGAGCGAGGAAGATCCCGAGCATGAAGGAGAGGATCGCCGCCAGGACGAGCATCCCGGTCATGATGACAGTGGCCCGGCCTGCGGCAGCCGTATTCGCGTCGGAACTCGATTTGGCCGATTCGAGGTTCTGCGCGATCATCGCCTGAAGCGCCGAGTTCATGGCCGATCGAATCCCGGATGCCGCATCGCCAAACAGCAGCTCGGATTCCTGGGCGTCCTCGCCGGCAGCGTCGAATTTTTCCAGCTGATCGAGAAGACCCTTGAAGTCCGTCCAATCCCGCTGGAGCTCCGCATAGTTCTTGGCGTCAGCCTGATCGACGATCGTCGACTTGTAGGCGGCGATGTTGTCCTCCACGGTCTTGACCTCGGGAGCTATCTTGGCGCGCTCGGCGTCGCCCTTGGCGCCCTGCAGTATGAACATATTGCGCATGTCGCTGCGGATGTTCCCGTAGGAATTCGCGATCAGGCAGAGCTCGCCCAGGGGCACGGCCTCATCCCTATACAGGGAAGCGTCCAGTCTGGCCAGATTCCTCACCTGGATGTTGCCGAACAGCCCGACGGCCGCGGTGAGAGCGGAGACGACGAGGAAGCCCAGTACGAGCTTGGATCCGATCTTCATTGTACACCCCCCGAGCGGCGATTGCTGTCAAATGCCCATCAATCATCCTAGCCGGAATATTCATTCTGTCAAATCTCAGGAAAATCCCGGCTAGGGAGGACAACTCTGTGGGATCGGCCCTGTTCCCCGTGACCTCATCCGGTTACAGTGTCCCGGAGGAGCTGCCATGGACGAATCGAAGGTGGTGATCACCGGATCGACCCGAGGACTCGGTCTGGCCATGGCCCGCGAGTTCGCCTCGCGGGGCTGCCCGGTCATGGTTTCCGGACGGAGTCCGGAGGCGACGGAGACTGCACGCGCCAGGCTTCAGGCCGAATACCCCGAGAGCCGGATCGCCGGACGGCACTGCGACATTCGACGGGAATCCGAGCTGCAGGGCCTGTGGGATGCGGCGGTTGAGGCCTTCGGGGCCGTGGACCACTGGATCAACAACGCGGGAATCCCCCAATCGACCCGGACCATTTGGGAACTCGGGCTCGACGAGCTGCGCGACCTGATCGACACCGATCTCCTCGGCGCCATACAGGGAGCCCGCGTCGCGATGCGGGGCATGCAGCGGCAGGGCTCGGGCGCAATCTGGTTCATGGAGGGCCACGGTTCGAACGGCAGGATCATGCGCGGGTTGTCCGTCTACGGCGCCTCGAAGCGCGGAGTGCGGTACGTGGCCCGTGCGCTGGCAGTCGAGGCGGAGGTCACGCCGGTCCGCATCGGGGCCCTCAGCCCCGGCATCATGATCACTGATTTCACGATGGACCATGTCGACAGGGCCTCCCCGGCATGGGAGCGCACGAAGCGGATTTTCAACATCCTCGCCGACAGGCCGGAGCGGGTCGCCGCCTTCCTCGTGCCCCGCATCCTCGGGAATACCCGCAACGGCAGCCTGATAGCCTGGCTGACCCCGGCCAAGATACTCTTCCGCTTCATGACAAGCGCCCTGGTTCGCAGGTCGGTGGTGGACTAGGCGCCCGGCCGCTGGGTCTCACGGGACCGAGGCGCACCGGGCCCTTGCAACCCGGCGCCCAGGGCGTTACCTTGAAGCCATGGACATTCAAGGCGTAAGCATGGACCTGGCCCAGTCCAGGCTGCTTGATCAGGTGAGCGTAGCCATGCTCTCCAAGTCTCTCAAAGGGGCCCAGGAGCAGTCTGGCGAGCTCCTGAAGATGCTGTCTTCCGCAGCCCCCCTCCCCGAGGGTTCGGGGCAGAAGGTCGATCTCTTCGCCTAGGGACTCGCGTACCCCGCCGCAGATCTCTCCCCTGGAGGATCTGTGGCGGGTCGTCATGGCGAGCTTCTCCTAAATTACGATGTACTTGGCACTTGTCTCGGGGAGGGCGTTGAGCTTCCTGACCATCTCTGTTATCTCGGCGCTTTCTCCGTCCACTTCCATGAGCACGAGTCCCGCCGGTGAGCAGGAATTGGCGGGAATGTCGTGGAGGCCCAGCCTCACCTTGATCACGCAGCCGTGCTCGGTAAGTATGCGCTGCATGTCCTGAGCCACGCCCTCCCGATTTCCCACGTTCACGGCCACAACGCTGTATTCCATGATCTCCTCCTCCTTTTCCCGACCTTTGGTCCAGACTGGCCTAGACTGCGCCAAGCCTTGATTTTCAGCCAAAGCGTAGCAGACTTCAGTCATGCGTAGAATAGTTTTCCTCCTTCTCCTCGCCTCGGCCACCCTCTATGCGCAAACGAACATGGCCGAGATCCGGAAGCAGGTCGTGGAGACCGCCCTGGGCCTCAAGGGAGTACCCTATGTCTACGGCGCCGAGTCCCCTCCCGACGCCCTGGACTGCTCCGGCTTCGTTCAGTACGTGTACCGGAAGGCCGCCGGACTCGAGATTCCCCGCAACTCACGCCAGCAGTGGGCCTCCGGCTACCCCATCAAGATGACGGAGATACGACCCGGAGATGTCTTTGTCTTCGACACCTCGGGCAGCGGCCCGAGCCACGTGGCGCTCTATATCGGCAACGGCTCGATGATCCAGGCCGCTTCGGAGGGTCCGCAGACCGGGGTGATAGTTTCCTCGCTGAGCGAGCGCTACTGGGCGAGCAGGCTGCTCGGCGCCCGGTCCTTCCTGGATCATCCGAGCGGCGCAGAGGGGGGAGCGGCATCTCAGGCGCCGGCTCCGGCTGCCGCGCCTTCGGCTGCGCAGGCAGTCCCGAAGGCAGCTACCGTGCCGGCGGCGCCTTCAGTGACAAGCAGCACGCCGGCGCCCGGGCAGGCGGCTGCCTCCCCCGCCACGGCAACTCCAGCGGCGCCTTCAGTGACGACCGGCCCGCCGGCCCCGGCCCCGGCCGCCACGGCAACTCCAGCGGCGCCTTCAGTGACGACCGCCACGCCGGCCCCGGCCCCCGCCGCCACGGCAGCTCCAGCGGCGCCCGTTCGAGCCGCGGCCGCCGTCGCGCCGGCCCCGGCCGCCACGGCAGCTCCGCCGACGCCCGTCCCAGCCGCGGCCGTTGTCACGTCGCCGCCGCCCGCTACCGCGCCAGCCTCTTCTCCAGGCGACAGCATCCCCGTGTCTGAGATCGGTTTCACCCTCGGCACAACCGCCTCGGTCGTGACCGACCGCATCCCGGCAGCGGTTGGGTCAATGTTGGCGTTCACGATCAACAACGGCACGGGCAGGAGCGGCCAATTCCAGGTGGACTTCTACCGGGCCAGCGCCGACTTCAGCCAGAATGTGTCGTTGCGTCATCTCGTAGTGACCATTGCCGACGGCGCGGGCTACCGGCTCGATCCCTTCCTCTTCGACGAACCGGGCCGATATCGTCTCAACGTGAAGACGGCGGGGAATATCCAGCTGATGCAGCGCACCTTCGAAGTCGTGCAGGTCGGAAAGGGAGGTGCCATCCAGGCCTACTCCGGCACGCGCGCGCCGACGGTAGCGATCGCCAAAGGCACTCCCCTGACCAAGGTCGGCCTCATTGTCGGGGCCGCGTCTCCGGACCAGGGCAGTCCCCTCACGGCCGCCCTGGCTTCCGCCCTCGTTCTGCGCGTGGCCAACGGGACGGGTGTGGATCGGGACTTCGAGTTTCTCCTTTACCGGATGGCGACCGGGGGCGGGGAGAATCTCATCCTGGACGACGAGCGCGCGCGGCTTCCCAAGGGGGGATGGATCGAGCTGAAGCCGGTGCTGCTGTCTGAGCCGGGGATCTATCGCTTCGTGGCCAAGTCGAGCGAGAACGATCTCTTATTGCAGAGGACCATTGTCGTCGAGTCGGGGAAGTGAGGATCGCGATCCAGGGATGGAGAACGGGGGCCGCCGGCGCCATGCCGACGGCCCCTTCCTTCAGTTGCCGGTGACGAGGGTTCGGATCAGCGATACCAGTGGCTGCGGCAGGATGCCGAGCAGGACCGTTACCACGACCGTGATCCCGAGCGCCAGGGCCGCCAGGCTGAAGTTGCCCGGACTTCCTCCCGCGCTCGCGGCCGACGAGACTGCGTCGGGCGCTGCCTCTGATCCCGGTACGGGTGCCGCGTGCCGGGCCTCTTCCCGCGGCCGGTACATCAGCGAAACGATCCTCAGGTAGTAGAAGATCGAGATCGTGCTGTTCACGGCCAGGAGCACCGCCAGAACCCAGAGGAAGGCCCCCTCGCCGGCGTTGAAGATCATGAATTTGCCCATGAAACCCGCAGTCAGGGGAAGACCTGCAAGGGAGAAGAGGGCGACCGTCAGTCCGGCCGCCATGCCCGGATGCCGCGAGGCGAGCGAGCGGTACTGCTCGAGCTCGTCGAGGTCCCCTTCCGATCCCGAGAGCGCGGTGATGGCGCTGAAGGCGCCGAGGGTCGAGGCGAAATAGGCCACGAGGTAGAAGGACACGGTGACGGCGGCCTGGCTGCCCCCGGCGACGAAGGCTATGAGGATGTAGCCGAGTTGGGCGATCGAGGAGTAGGCCAGGACCCGCTTGATCCGGCTCTCGCGCAGGGCGAGGAGATTGCCGACGAACATCGAGAGTCCGGAGATGATCGCGAAGACCAGCGCATAGGAGCCGGCTGCAGCCACTCCCGCGGGGCCGAAGAAGCGTACCAGGAAGACGGCCATGGCTCCCTTGGAGACGGAGGCGATGAAGCCGGTCACCGGGGCAGGAGCCGC
The DNA here is from genome assembly GCA_035505775.1 of Rectinemataceae bacterium. GTDB lineage: Bacteria > Spirochaetota > Spirochaetia > Treponematales > Rectinemataceae > JAJXZP01. Next base: position 16,199 of record DATJQN010000095.1, read on the forward strand.
GTCATAGATATCGGGCGTCCAGAAGTGGAAGGGGACGAGGGCCAGCTTGAAACCGATGCCCACCGCCATGAAGCCGAGGCCCGCGAGGGACAGGAGGCCCAGCGGCCCCGTCGCGAGGGCCTGGGTCATCCTGGCCACCTCGAGGCTCCCCGTGTCCAGGTAGGCGAGGGCCATACCGAACAGGAGAAAGGCCGAGGAGACTCCCGCCAGAATGAGGTACATGAAGCCGGCCTGGGCCCCGCTCGCGCGCTCCTTTCGGTAGGCTATGAGCGTGAACAGCGCCGTGCTGAGGAGCTCGAGACCGAGGAAGAGGCTGACGAAGCTCGAGCTCGACGCGAGGATGCAGGCGCCGAGGGTGGCAAGAACGAGGAGGAAGTAGTACTCCCCGCCCTCTCCCGGCCGCTTCTGCAGATACCCGAAGGAAATCAGAACGACGACGAGGCTGGACGCGATGATCAGGGCCTGGGCGAAGAGCGTGAAACCGTCCACCGCGAGCAGGCCGCCCACGGCATGGGGGGAGGCCTGCCATGCGACGGCGATCGCTCCGAGGGCCGCGATCATCACGACAAGGCTCAGTCCGAAGGCTGCCGCGTGACCCCTGCGTCCGAATGCAAG
>DATJQN010000096.1:0-7290 GCA_035505775.1 Rectinemataceae bacterium
TCGACACGAGGTTGATGGCGAACAGCACGGACGCGCCCGCCGCGGCGGAGTAGGCGCCCTTGCCGAGCTCGATGCCGACGGTGCACAGCGGCGGCATGAGCGCCACCGCGATTGCGATCCCGACCACAGCACTGTTGATCTTGCGGTTGGCATAGCCATAGGCGCCCAGTACGCCTGCCACGAGGGCCACGATGATGTCGTACAGCGTGGGGTGGGTCCTGGAAATGATCTCGGCCGAGGGCGCAGCAATAGGCACGAGCACGGAGATCAGGGCGGAGATCCCGACGGCCAGCACCACGCCGCGCGCCAGGGAGAACAGGGAGCCGCGCACCAGGGCAAGGTCTCCCCATACCACCGCCAGCGAGAATGCGAGAATCGGGGTCATGAGGGGCGCCACGATCATCGCGCCTATGATGACGGCCGTGGATCCGGTGATCAGGCCCGCGGTGGCAATGATGCAGGACAGCACCGTCAACACGTAGTACTCGATGCTGGGTCGGGCTCCGTCGGAGAGCACCTGGTAGACGTTGAGGTCCTGTTTTTCCTTTTCCCGGTCCCGGCGGTAGTCGTCCAGTATCCCGGGCCAGCGGGCAGGCGCGAGCAGGAGCGGCATCTCCCGGCGGTCTCTGCCGTGTTGCTGGCGCCGTTCGTCCCCGGGTTCCTCGCGGCCCCCGGACCTTCCCCTCGGTTCTTCGGCCGCGTTCCTCTGCCGCGAAAAGATACTCCAGCGAGTCATGATGTTCGGGAACCCTGCGGGATCCTACCGGGCGGCCCTGAGGGCCTTCTCCTGCTTCTTCAACGCGGCGATCTCTTTCTTGAGCCTGTCGATCTGCCCCGTCATTGGGGCGAGGGAAGCCGCGTTGTCCTCCGCGCTCCGGCCGGCCTTCTGGGCCCGGTAGAAGCCTTCCCCGATCCGGTAGAACAGCCCCCGGATCTTCAATTCCCTGGTGGACACCTGGGTTCGGAGCGCCACGACCTTCGTGGTCTTCTCCGCCGCCCGCGCCGTGGCCTTCCAGGCTTTGCCAATTCCCTGACCAGCCTTCTGGGCAGCGGGAGCCAGGTTGCGCCGAAGCCTCGAGGCGACGCTCTCCTTGGGTTTCGAGCTATCCGACATATGCAGATGGTACTACCCTCGGCGAGGGCGGACAAGCCGCGGTGCGAGGATGCGGTTCCTGCTCATCGACCCGCGTTTTTCTCGAGAGGGCGATTGCGGTAGGTTCTGATCATGGAGAAAACGCGTTCCCTCAACATTGGCTTCATCTCGACGCGATTTGCGGGATTGGATGGCGTGTCGCTCGAGTCGGACAAGTGGGCATCGGTCCTGCGGGAGTTCGGTCATCGATGCTTCTGGTTTGCCGGAGAGCTGGATCGGCCGGAGTCGGTCAGCATGCTCGTGCCGGAGGCGTTCTTTGGACATCCCTCGGTCCAGGAGATCACCTCGTCCCTGTTCTCCGCCCAGAAGCGGACACGGGCCATGACGGACGAGCTGCATCGGCAGAAGGACTTCCTGAAGGACCACCTCTATCGCTTCATCGAACGGTTCGGCGTAGACCTCATCATTCCGGAGAACGCCCTGTCGATCCCGATGAATGTCGCGCTCGGAATGGCGATCACCGAGCTCGTGGCGGAGACGGGGATACCGACCATCGCGCATCACCATGACTTCTCGTGGGAGCGACCCCGCTTCCTGACCAGCGCCTGCCAGGACATCCTGAACATGGCGTTTCCACCGGACCTGCCTTCCATCAAGCACGTCGTGATCAACTCACCCGCGCAGGCGGACCTCGCGGCGCGGCGCAGCATCTCGGCGCACCTCGTGTTCAACGTCATGGATTTCGATCACGCGGCACCCCTGCCCAGGGAATCCGCGGCCGAGTTCCGAGCCCGAATGGGATTCGGGGAGAAGGACATCATCGTGCTCCAGCCCACGCGGGTGGTGTCCCGCAAAGGCATCGAGCAGGCGATCTACCTCGTCGAGCTGCTGAACGAGCCGTCGGCGAGGCTGGTGGTCTCCCATTCGGCCGGCGACGAAGGTCTGCAGTACGCGGAATGGATCCAGCGCTGGGCGGAGCACCAGGGAGTTCCCCTGCACTTCATTCAAAACCCCCGGGCCGCCGGCGTGAGCGGCGATTCGGCCGCGGAAGCACCGTTCTCACTGCAGGATGTCTATCCCCACGCCGACATGATCACGTATCCCAGCATCCACGAGGGGTTCGGAAATGCATTTCTCGAGGCGGTCTACTACCGCAAGCCTATCATGGTGAACCGGTATTCCGTCTTCATCGTGGACATCGAGCCCAAGGGTTTCGACGTGGTTGGCATCGATGGATACGTGACGCCGGGCGCCGTGAAGGAGGTCGCGGAGCTCCTGCACGACCCGGCAAGACGAGCACAGATGGTGGAGAAGAACTGGCAACTCGCCCGCACCCATTTCTCTTATCGCATCCTTCGCAAGGAGCTCGCGAACCTGTTGTCCGCCTTCTTCGGCATCGCACCTCCGCGGGGCCTTTTCAGCCGCTTTTTCGGGGGAGAGTAGCGGGCGTTCAACCAAATTCTACAAATTGTTCATCCTGACGATGACATGGATGCAGGAGTCCCCGTGCGAACCTCGACACCGGGGGGCTCGGAATGAATCTTCGCTTGCTGCTGATGCTCGCCGCGCTCTGCGGCATTACCGCTCGTGCATTTCCCCTGGGCCCGACTGCCCCTGACCGGGGCAGCACAGGCGCCGCGGCGAAAGCGCCACCAGAATACCTGACGCTCAACCCCGGCGACCAGGTCGATCTCTCCCCGGGGCCCGTCCATTTCAGTGGTCACCCCGTGCTCCTGAAACCCACGGCCAGGAAATGGCTGTACCGCGCGGCGGCGCCCGGCCACACGAAGGTGCGCGTAGGCAGCCCTGAGCACGCGCGCACCATCGTGATCTTCGTGGCCCCGACGCCCTCACGGCAGGTGAGCCGGCACGATCTGCGGTGGTACCGGACGCAGTTCGAAGGCGGGACTTCGGATTGCGGCCCCGCGCTTGTTTCGATGTCCATCCTGTGGGCAAAGGGAATCGACGTGCCGGTCCGAACGGTGAGGTCGGAAATCGGGTATCCGTTTGCCAACGGAGCCACGAGCCTCGAGAACCTGCGCGTGGCAATGGGGCGGCACGGAATCTCCGCCCGCGTAACGCGCGTACGGACCCCGTCCGACCTGGTGGCCGCCCTGGAGCGCGGCCACATCGCCCTGCTGCTCGTCCGCAGCGACAACATCGACATGGTCAGCGGCGATCCAACGGAAAACCTCGTGGGGAGGTACTACGCCTACGGCGGTGGCCACTACATCCTTGTGAAGGGCTACAGCCTGGATCGCGACTATTTCGTCGTCTTCGATCCCTATCCTTCCGACTGGGAAGCCAACAGCCTTCGTTATGCCGACGGTGAAACGATGATCGGGGAGAATCGGTACTATCCCGCCGTCCAGATCATTGCGGCACTGAAGACGCCTGACGTGCTGGAAGTGTCAGCGCAATGAGCGGCGGGGTCGGGGTCGAGCGGCGTCCAGGACCGACAACAGGTGAGGAAGTCGGCCTATCACCGCGTTCGCCGGGGAAGCGGTGCCAGCAGACTCCGGGATCGCCGACCTCCTGTCCGCGCAAACCAGCACGGTCATGAACCCCGCGCGTGCCCCGGCTTCGATGTCGTTGGCGGGATCGTTTCCAACCATGAGAACCTCGTTTCTGGGCACCCCGGCGGAGCCCAGGGCGGCGGCCGCTTCCTCGAACATGCGTGGCGAGGGTTTTGCGTGCCCCCCGGTCCACGAATAGAAGCACAGCTCGCGGGAGAAGCCGATGTCCTCCGGCCTGCCGCCAAGGAGAGCCGCGAAATGCAGTGGCGTGTAGAACTGGGCATTCGAGACGATTCCGAGCCGCAGGCCCCGCCGCAGCAGGGCGGCGATCAGTCGCCGGCTGCCGGGCATCGGCCAGCAGGGGTGCGCGGCGATCTCGTACTGAACGATCACCGTGCGCAGCTCCGCCGGGCCGAGTGAGGGAAACAGCGCACGCCAGATGTCCTCGATTCGCACCTCGGGGTGGGCCACGCCGTTCTCCTTCAACCGCCCGTGTTCCCGGGCAATCTCGGCTTCGAGCGTGCGGCGCAGGGCGTCCGGCGTCATGCCAAGGCCGTTGCGCCTGATGGATGTCCGAAGCTCGCGTTGATCCCGCGGTGATGGCAGGCGCTGCAGGAGCGTGCCGTACACGTCAAACAGCACCGCCTTCGGGACACGAGGCAGCGTCCCCGAGGTTCGAACCCCGCTGGGAAGCGGGCGCAGCCTCCGCGACCCTTTTCGAATGATCCTGATGAGATCCGTCTCCAATCGTCACCTGCCCTCGATCATTCGGAGCTCGCCCGGCCGCAGGAAGCAATCGAGGAGCCTTTCGCGGTCGATGGAGTGGCGCACATTGACCTCCAGCACCTGCCGATAGATCGTGCCCAGCAGCCTGGCATACTCTTCCTGGCCGTACCTCCGGCGAACGATCTCGGCGTTGGACTCGACCAGGGCCGCGTCGGGTCGGAGGAGAGCCGAGCGCAGCGACGCCAGCATGGGCAGGCCATCTTCGACTGATTTCCTGGCGGCCTTATCCGCAAGCACCCGCGTGAGCACCTCGCGCTGCGCCTCCTCGTCAAGGAAGGAGAAGTCGAAAGAGGCCCCGTCCGTGCGCTCCGACCATGCCTTCGCCATGACCCGCGCGTCTACGCGCCTTCCGAACCGGCGCAGTGCGTGCGAGACCGCCCGGCTCCACCGATGCTCCAGGGACCGCGAATCGAAGAGCCCGGTCGGGACCGGAAGCGAGGAGTAGAGGGACGGAAACCTCATGCCGGCGGCCTCGAAGTCCCGGCACACGTGAGGTACGCGCCGGCCAAGCACCTCGCGGCCGGCGGGCCATGGCTCGAGGAACGCGAAGCCGAATCCTTCGTTCACGCTCGTGGTGAGGGTCGCGTGGGCCCGGGAGAGGAGCGTGGCGAGCGGCTCGGCAAGCCCGGCCCCGAACCGGGCGGGAAGGCCGTGCGTCTCTGCGAAGACCGTCCACCCCTTGAACCGCTGCAGGTCGGCGGGATCGCGCGGGGGAAGCGAGACGGTTACCTCCGCACCAAGGAGCGTGCCGACCAGGAGGGCTTCTCCCAGGTTCTTTCGCCGGATGCCGCGCACGGGGTAGAGGATGCGACGACCCGGAGGCGGCCCTGGGAACGGCGCGCCCGCCGGGCTGCGCACACGGTTGAACATCAAGTGGACTCCCTCCGCGGAAAGCCCCGAGGAGAGCAGCGCCTCCCGGTCCCGCGAGTTGATGACCCCGTAGTGGCAATCCCGCGGATAGTCCTCCTGGGGAGGATAGATCACGCCGGGCCTGCCATCTTCGGCGAAGTCATGGACCTGGGCGAAGATCCTGATTCCCCGCCCCGCCAGCAGTCGAAGGCACCGAAGGAGACCGTGGTTCTTGTCCAGCGTGGGATTGTGCACGTGCAGGATGTCGGCCACCCTGCCCCACTCGGAACGCATCGCGTCCACCACGGCGTCCGCCATTCGCCCGGGATCCGGCCGCGTGGATCGATCCGCGGAATAGCCGAGCTCCGGGACGACCCGCACGGACCCCGGCCACTCTTCCGCGTGCCCCTCTTCGGGCAGTTCGCCGCTGAGCACGATGCAGCGGTGCTCGGCGGACAGTGCGTCGTACTGGTCCCGGATGACGGTGCTCACACCGCCCGGGCGCATGTGGTAATGCATCAGGGCGATTCGCATGCTTCCTCGAACGTAGCGTCGACGGGGAGAATGGTCCAGTTGCAGGCCGCCTACGGCCGCGGAGATAATCCTTGTCTTGCCGACGCCGGCGCCATAGTATGGAGCCAGGGAGCGACTCCACCGAATGCATCGCCGCGTGATATCCCGAGTGCAGAAGCTGATCTCCTCCGCGGAAAGGCTTCTCGGCGGACGGCGTTCGGGAAAGCCTTCGAATCGCCCCCCATCGGAGATAGGCCCGTACATCAGCCGCATACTCTCGGATGCGATTCTCTTCAACGAGATTCCGTCCCCGACGGAGCGGGAGGTGGCGCGAACGGAGTTCATCCTGCAGCGCCTGGTGGAAGTCGGCTACCCGAACAGCGCGTGCGACGACCTGGGAAACGTCACCGCGGTGCTCCCGGCGCGCTCGAACAGTGACGAGTACGTGCTGGTGTTCGCCAGCATCCGCTGCGAAGAATACTCCCCGCTGGAGAGCATGGCGCGGCTCGAACCGGAACGCCTGAGAGGCAGGGGAGTCTCGGAGAGCTCGATTCCCACGGCGTCCCTCATCGTGCTGGCCGAGTACCTGGGCCGCAACGAGATCCAGTACGACCGGAACGTCATCTTTCTCTTCACCGCCCACGATCCGGGGGAATTGGACGCGCCCGCGCTCGAGGGGTTCCTGGCGCGGTGGGGCAGCCGGCTGCATTGCGCCGCCTACCTGCGGGGGCTCGAGCTCGGCTGCGTGGGAGATCGTCCCCTGGGAACCTGCAAGCTCTCCCTGAAGATCAGGACCTCCGGGCAGGAGCTGATGGCGGGTGTGCCCGCCACATCCGCCATCTCGGCACTTGCCACCATGGCGGGCCGCCTGGGCGGGATCCGGTGGGACGCGCAGAACGCCACGTTTCTCAACGTGGCGAGGATCGAGGCAGGGTCGGGCTTCGGCTGGTTCGCCTCGGAGGGCGAGATGGACGTCGAGGTGTTCTCTCCGGACGCCGCCGCCTTGGAGGTGGCGAAGAACGCCATCGTGGCCACGATCAACAGCGTGGCGGCCGAGACGTCTTCGACGGTCGATCTGACCCTCAAGGCCTTGTTGCCGCCCGGCGACCTGTCTCTCAACGCGGAACTGGGCGCGGTCGTGAGGGGCGTTCACGAGAAGCTTCGGATCAAGTCGCGTCCGCTCGCCATCCCGACGACGGCCGCGATCCTGTCCTCCCAGGGCATTCCCGCCGTGACCCTCGGGATGGCGGAAGGGAGGAACAGCGTGGAGGAGGAGTTCATCCACATCCCCTCTCTCGAGGCGGGTTTTCGCCAGATCCTGCTGGTCCTGGAGGCCTCCGCCACGCGTCAGGCGGGGGGTGATCCGTGAGCGAGGAGCGCCTGATCCTGCGGAACACCTTTCATCACTCGGATTTCTCCGACAAGGCGAGGCTCGTCGAGCAGAAGTCGAGCCAGGGGCTGCGGATCTCGCTGGCCTTCCCCACGCTGAACGAGGAGGCGACGATCGGGAAAGAGGTGCTCGTTCTGCGGACC
>DATJQN010000097.1:0-3922 GCA_035505775.1 Rectinemataceae bacterium
TCGGCCCTCTTCGAACCCTATGCAGGGGACGACGTCGCCTTCGGACCTCGGAACCTCGGCCTGTCGGGGAAGGCCCTCGTGGAGCGCGTCAGGGCGGCGATGGACCGCGTGGGCCTGCCCTTCGATGGATTCCGGGACCGCGCGACCCGCGCGCTCTCGGGAGGAGAGAAGCGACTCCTGGCCCTGGCCGGCGTACTGGCCCTCGAGCCTTCGGCCCTCCTCCTCGACGAACCCACGGCCGCCCTCGACCCGGCGACCAAGGCGCGCATTCTCGACCTCGTGTTCTCGCTGGCGCGTCAGGGCTGCACCGTCGTGATGGCGACGCATTCGATGGAAGAGGCGGCGCGGGCGGACAGCGTGGCCGTGATCGTAGGCGGGCGACTGGCGGCCTGCGGTCCACCGCGGAGCATCTTCTATGAAGCGTACGACCCGGCCTGGGGCATCGGACGCCCCTATGCCTGCGAGGTGGTCCAGGCCCTGCGGGAGGCCGGCGTGGAGCTCGAACAGGAACCGCTGACCGTCGCGGAGCTCGGCATCCTGTTCGACCTCGAGGGCCGTTCGGGATCGCCGCGCGATGGGGCCGCAGAGGCGGGCGCATGAGGGGTCTCGAGTTCTTCAGGAACGTCTCGATCGGGCAATACATGGACACCGGTTCCGCCCTGCACCGCTTCACCCCGAGCACGAAGTATATCTGGCTCCTCGCCCTTGCTGCGCCAGCCACCGTGGCGGCCCATCTCGAGGCGGTCCTTCTGCCCTGGTTGGCGACGCTCGCTCTGGGCCTGGCCGCCGGCATCCGTCCCGGATTTCTGCTCCGCGGCATGAAGCCCGCGGTTCCCTTGCTGGGGATCGTCGCCGTCTTCCAGTTCATTTTTGGATGGCCGGGCGATCGTTCCGCCCTGCTGTTCGCGCTCGGTCCCCTCTCCCTGACGGCCCGCGAGGGAAGCGCCATTCTCATGGCCGTGGCCCGCACCCTTTCCCTGATGACCATCATCTCCCTGTTCACCTCCCTGACTACCGAGGGGGAGATCGCGCATGGGATCGAGGATTTCTTTTCGCCGCTGGCCCGGCTGGGTTTCCCCGCCCACGCCCTGGCGCTGTCCGTGGCCACCGCGTTTCGATTCATCCCGATCATCGCGGGCGAACTCGAATCGATCGTGAAGGCCCAGGCTGCCAGAGGAGCGGATTTCGGCTCGGGCCGCGGGGGGCCGCTCAAGAGAACGAGGGCTTACCTGCCGCTGTTCGTCCCCGTGACCATCAGGGCCCTCGAGCGGGCCGAGGCGCTGGCCGAGGCGATGGAGGCCCGCTGCTACGCCGGTGCCGATGGGCGGAGCCGGTATGTCGTATACGAAAAACGATCCGGAGAAATCGTCGTGAGGCTGGTCGCCGTCCTGTTCTGCGCCGCGACCTTTGCTCTCGACGTTCTCATATGAATCCGGGATTCGACCTTAGGGCGGATACCCCAGAGAAGGAGTGAGTCATGGCACAAAAATCCACGGTGCGCACGGTCGTGGTTTCGGGGGCGCTCGGAGCGGTCTCCATCGTCCTCGTGCTCTTCAACATCGGCTTCATACCCTGGTTCGCGGGAGCCTCCATAACCTTCATGCATGTGCCCGCGATCATCGCCGGCGTCCTCGAGGGTCCGGCGGCGGGGGCGGTGGTCGGCGCGATATTCGGCATCACCTCCCTTGTCAAGGCGGCGACGATGCCGCAGGGGCCCATCGATGTCTTCTTCACGAACCCCCTGATCTCGGTCCTGCCGCGAATGCTCGTGGGGATCGTGGCCTGGGCGGTGTTCAGACTCTTCCGCGGCAGACTGCTGGCCGCCTCGTCTGCCAGTGCGGGCGTGGCCGGCTCGCTGACCAACGCGATCCTCGTCCTCGGCCTTCTCGTGCTCTTCAAGGCCATCCCTCCGGCTGTGGCGGGCACCGTATTCGTCTCCAACAGCCTTATCGAGGCGGCGGCGGGCGGAATCCTGAGCCTGGCAGTCGTAACCGCCTGGAAGGGCATCGAAAACCGGTCGGGCAGGGCGCGGCTGGCCGACGAGGACAAGTAGCCGTGCTTCTCGCCATCGACGCCCGCAACCGCGGCTTGACCGTCGGCACCTGGACGGGGAGCGCCTGGCATTCGATCAGGCGCTTCGGAGCGATGCCGGGCCGCAGCGCGGACGAATACTCCCTCCTCCTTTCCGCGCTGCGGCCGCCGGAGCCGGGAGACATCGTGGAGTCCGCCTGGATTTCGAGCGTCGTGCCGGCCCTTACGCCGCTCCTCGTCGAGGCGGTGGCGGGGACCTTCGGCGTCGAGGCGAGGATCATCGGCCCGGGCGTTCGGACCGGGGTCAAGATACGCACCGATCAACCCTCGGAGCTCGGCGCCGATCTGGTCTGCGCCGCCGCCGCGGCCTACGAACTCGTCCGTGCACCCTGCATAGTCGTGGATGCCGGACTCGCACTCACCGTCTCCGCGATCAGCGGAGCCGGCGAGTTCCTCGGCGCGGCCATTGCGCCGGGCATAACCGCGGCGGCGGAAGCTCTCCGGGCGAGCGCCGCCCAACTTCCCGAGGTCAAGCTGGAGATGCCGGACTGCGCTATCGGCACGAGCACGGTCGGGGCGATCCAGTCGGGGATACTCTTCGGCTATCAGGGTCTGGTCACGGCGCTCGTCGGGCGCATGTCCTCGGAACTCGAGACCGATGCGGGCGGTTCACCTGCGGGAGCGGCCCCCGTTGTGGTCGGAACCGGGGACAAGCTCGGGCAGCGCCTGTTGGCCGCCTGCGGCTACGGCCGCTTCGTTCCCGACCTCGTCCTGGAAGGCATAGCGCTGATCGCAGCACGGAACCTGCGAACCTGAGCTAGGTGAGCAGCGGGCGCCGGAACAGCGCCAGGTCGGGCTCCTCGATGACTACAACCTCGAGCGCCGATCCCGCGGCGAAGTGGCGCAGGCAGGGTGGCGCGAAGAAGCCGAGATGGGTCGGATCCTCCCGATACCACCACGTGGCAAACGCCTCACGGGAGATCGGCCTGAATCTCGTGCGGATGGCGAGCAGCCCGCCGGGAATCAGGCGGCAGGCGAGGGCCCTGAGTGTCCGCCCCGGCTGGCGCAGATGCTCCGCGACCTCGTGGAGGACTATGCAGTCCCACTGTCGCCTTCTCCAGGTTTCGCCGGGGGCGAAGAAGGGATCATAGGGCTTGCAGTTCCAGCCCCCCTCCTCGAGCAGCGCCGCGAGCGCGGGCACGGGCCCTGAGCCAAAGTCGAGCACCCGGCCTCCCCTCGGGAGAAAGGGCGCGACCCCCTTCTGAAGGAAGACTTCAAGGAAGCGGCGATAGCCGGGGTCGGACAGCTCATTGCGGTGCAGGCGGTAGCGTGCGAGCTCCGCCTCGTGGCTGGGATGGTGACGGGGCGAGAGGCCGATATAGGAACAGCGTCCGCATTCATGGTAGTCGAGGGCCGCGACACGGAAGGCCTGGAGCTCTTCTGCGCCACAGAGGCGGCATTTCATGCCGGCGAGTATATGCGGGGCCGGGGCGGGAGGCCAGCAGGGCAAGGCGGCCGGGGCTCTGTCGCGCCGCTGGCCAGGGCAGCGTTGCGGCTAGATCACCGGAAGGGGCCCCACGCGCCGCCATGGAGGGCTCGGGAGAGGGCCGTCCGTCAGGGAAGCTTGCCACGGGCGCGCCGGGAACCCCGGTCCTCTTGACTAAGCCCCCCCAAAGCCGATATAAACCATACGCTTTGTACATGGCGGGGTAGCTCAGATGGCAGAGCAAGCGGCTCATATCCGCTGGGGCGTGGGTTCAATTCCCTCCCCCGCTAACTGGCACAAGACGGCCTTTTTACCAAAGGCCGTCTTTTTTTTTTACACTGCGGCACCAAGGATAGGCTCAGGCCACATCGAGGCCTCCGGTCAGACGATCACGATGCCCTGTCC
>DATJQN010000098.1:0-13515 GCA_035505775.1 Rectinemataceae bacterium
CGGCAGCCGCCCCTTCTTCCTGGGCTCCTTCCACGTGAAGCCCCGTCGCGGCGGGACGCTCGACAAGGGCTCGAAGCTGTTCGAGGAGGCTCGCCGCCAGCTCTACAGCACGCAGATCATGGCTCCGGAGTCACCGGCATATCGGGATCTCGTGCTCACCGGAGTCATGAACGGCGAGGAGGCGGCGCTGGTCAACTCCATGATCGGCTTCTGTCACACCAGCTGCGCCCACAACCAGCCGCATCGGTACACCTTCGAGGACGTGGTACGTGCCTTCCACTCCGACCCGGAGATCGCGCTCCGCCTGGTACGGCTCTTCGAGACCCGATTCGACCCCCACCTGCCCGATCGAGAGGCCCGCTTCGAGGCTGAACGGACGCAAGTAGAACAGGAGCTGGCCGACTACAACACGGGCCACCGAATGCTGGACGACTTTCGCCGATCCGTGTTCCAGGTCGCACTCACCTTCATCCGGCGGACGCTCAAGACCAACTACTTCATCCCGGAGAAGCACGCCCTCGCATTCCGCCTCGACCCCCGCTACCTCGAGGACCTGGGAGCGACCTTCACGGCCGATCTGCCCAAGGAACGGCCGTTCCGGGTCACTTTCTTCTACGGACGGAGCGGCCTCGGTTACCACGTCGGGTTCGCCGACATCGCCCGTGGAGGGTGGCGGACCATCTTCACCCGCACCCGGGACGACTACGTCACCGTCGCCAACACTCTCTTCCGAGAAACCTACGTGCTGGCCCACACCCAGCACCTCAAGAACAAGGACATCTACGAGGGTGGATCCAAGCTGGTCTGCGTCCTCTGGGCACCCGGGGCCGAGACGACCCCGGAGGTGAACCGTGGTTTTCACCAGCAGCAACGCGACTTCACGAGCGCCTTCCTAGACATCTTCGTGACGAAGGACGGCAGGCCTCGGGACGAGCGGGTGGTCGACTATTACCGAGAGGAAGAGCCCATCGAACTCGGGCCCGACGAGAACATGCACGACGAGATGATCGAGGCCATCGCTGAGCTCTCGATCAGCCGGGGATACATCCTGGGGTCCGGCATCATCTCCAGCAAGCGGGCGGGCATCAACCACAAGCGCTACGGCGTCACCTCCCGCGGGGTGGTCACCTTCGCCGACATTGCCATGCGCGATCTGGGGATCGATATTCGGAAGGACGCCTTCACCGTGAAGTTCACGGGGGGTCCCAACGGCGACGTGGCCGGTAATTGCCTCCACCTCCTGCTGGAACGCTGCCCGCGCATGGCCGTCCGCTTGGTGCTCGACGGCACCGCTGCGTTGTTCGACCCGCAAGGGCTCGACCACGAGGCCCTCCGCGCCATCGTCCTGCATGAGGACGCCTCCGCTTTTGATCCCGCAAGGCTCTCGCCTGGTGGGTTCGTACTCTTTCGGAACACGAGGCGCAGGGAAGGGCTCCGGGAGCTGAACCGGCGCCTTGAGATGACGTCGAGCGGCATGGTGGAGAGCTGGGTCACGCTGGACGAATTCCATCGCGAGTACAGCCATCTCCCCTTCACCGTGACGGCGGACATTTTCATCCCCGCCGGGGGACGGCCGGAGACCATCGACGAGGGCAACTGGCTCCAGTTCTCGGGACCGGACGGGAAGCCGAGCGCGCGGGTGATCGTAGAGGGTGCGAACTCGTTCATCAGCCCGGCCGCCCGCAAGTTGCTCCAGGAAGCAGGCGTCGTTGTGCTGCGCGATGCCTCGGCCAACAAATGCGGTGTGATCTCGTCCTCGTACGAGATCATCGGGAACTTGCTCCTGGACGAGCAGGAGTTCATTGCCAATCGCGAGGAATATGTCCGCGATGTCATCGAGATCCTGGAGCGGCGGGCCGCGGACGAGGCCCACTTGATCTTCCGGCGCCACCGAGCCGAGGCCGACAAGCTCTTCACCGATATCTCCGAGGCAATCAGCGTCGAGATCAACTCCAACAAGGGACGGTTGTTCGAGTTCTTCGAGGCAAACCCGCATCTCCATCAAGAACCTCTCTACCGGTCCGTACTCCTCGCGCATCTTCCACGCATCCTCCGCGACACCCCCGAGTTCCGAGAACGAACAGCTCGGCTGCCGTCCAAGTACCGGTCCGCCGTCTTGGCTGCCGAGATCGGTACGACGATGGTCTATCGACACAAGTTCGAGCCGGACTTCGGCACGGCGCTGCGCCAATTCGTAGCTCGGGCTTTTGGAATGGACCCGAGAACCGGGGATGTTGTTTCCGTTTCCGTCCCAAGCCCCCGAGGCACTTGAGGAATAACAGCTCCTGCTCGGCGAAGGGGCGAGCCTTTGTGAGCTACATCCGCGAGGTGTTCGCCGAAGGGGGGCCTTGGGATCGGCCCACGCTGCGCCGGCGAGTGGCATGGACCGGGTTCTCCCCGGCCGATCGTGTGCCTTCCGCGCCGCGTACCCAATTCCATGGCCCATAGTCGCGGGCGCGCCAGGTGGATCCCCAGGGCAGCAAGGCGCACACACCTGACGGCGATGCCGACGCGTTGGGTCGCACTTGACGTGGGGGTCTTTTCGCCCGGGAACGAGGTCCCGGTGCGGCGGGTGGGCCCGGCGCCCCCCAGGAGAGCGGCGACTCATCTACCGTGCTCGCGAGGGAAGGAAATGAGGCACGCGTGGGATGGCGTGACTCTTGCCGCCGCCCATCACCTATACTGGGAGCATGGTGGAAAGGCTCTATCTCGTTGACCCATCCCTACGCGCGTTCGAGGCCACGGTCACCGCGGGACGCGACGAGTGGGTCGCGCTAACACAAACTGCATTCTACCCCGGAGGCGGCGGGCAGCCAGCAGACCTCGGGAACCTAGTCGCCGGGGGAAGACGGTGCGCGTCGAGGACGTGCGGGAGGATGATGGCGGCTAGGTGTGGCATCGGGTGGGGTGCGACTTCCCCTCGGGCAGCACCGTTCGGGGCGAGCTCGATTGGCCGTACCGCTACACTCTCATGCGCGCCCACGGTCTCATGCATGTCGTCAATGCCGTGGCGCGCGACCGATTCTGCGGTGCCATCACCGGAGTGCAACTCGGGCCGGAACGCTCGCGGATCGACCTCAAGCTCGATGGATTCACCCGTGATCGACTCGCGGAACTGGAGGAGGCGGTGAACGCCGTCCTGGCGCGCAGGCTTCCGATCCACGCGCGTCTCATCATGGAGGAGGAGTTCCGGGGGCGCCCGGAGCTGGTGCGGACTCTCGAGGTCCGTCCGCCGATCGTCGATGGCAGGGTTCGCATAATAGAAATCGTCGGCTTCGACGCTCAAGCGTGCGGCGGGACGCACGTTCGTGCTACCTCCGAGGTCGGCTGCGCACGCATAATCAAGTTCGACAACAAGGGGAAGGACAACAAGCGATTCTACTGGGAGCTCGGGCCGGCACCAGGGGAGGCGGCTTCAGGCCCCGTTACCTGATGCATACGATTCGCAAGCAACAGGATTGGAGACGCATTACCCGGCAGCCGCCGCTCTACCGAGCCCACGCCACTGGCGGGGCCGCCTCAGGCCCGGCTCAGCCGTTCCATCATCGGTGCGCCAGCATGTCACCGTAGTTCGTTTGCGGACCACCTCCATCCTGCCAAGGGCCCACGGCCCCTGGGCGGCAACCGAACTGGCACCTCGGACGCTCCGCATACCGGCGGACGTCGTCGCCCTCTCAGTCCGTAGGCAATTTTCCTGCGAAAGGGGAGCTAACCGAAAGCCCTCTCAACACCTTGTACGTGAGGCTCGGAGGGAGGCCATTACGGACCGTACTGCTGCCCAATTCGGCCTTCGCGACCTCTCGCCAGGCGGGCCGCTCAGCCGGTCTTGATCTTGTATCGAAAGAGCATCCGGAGTTGCGCTTCTGCACACAAGACATGCGAAGATCTGGTCCCGCTTGATGGAGTCTTCAGGGGGCGCCCCTGGCCGCGAGCTCGCTCCACGACCTCGGCACCAGGGACTGGAGCGCGACAGAGACCGCCTCCTGTTGCCGCTCGACTTCGGTACTTGAGCCCTCCCAATTCCAGTTCCCGCTTCGCCGCCAAGGCGGTAGCGCGCCACACCGATCTTGGGCGCACTGGACGCGTTGAGGTTGTAAGGGGCGAGGAGTATGCTCGGCGGCCGAGAACAGCGAGCGCGCGTAAGAAGGAAAGCGCCTTCAACGACGGAGACCTTCACCAGGACGTCTCAGTGACAGCGGTTCCCAGAATCTCGATAATCGGCTCCGGCCTCATGGGTCCCGGCATTGCAGCATCGGGAGCGCTCGCCGGCAACGAAATTGTATTGTGCGATCGGAATCCCGACCACCTCGCGGCGGGGATCCGGGCGTCGCGGGAATACATACGCCAGCTCGTGGACGGGGGAATCGCCCACCCAGCCACAGCTACCCGCGCCGAGAGTGCAATCCGCGGAGAGACGGATCTGTCGCGGGCCGTGCCCGGGGCCTTCTGGATCATCGAGGCAATCGATGAGGACCTCGCTCTGAAGCAAGAGCTCTTCCGCAAGCTCGACGGGATCGTCCCGCGTGATGTCATTCTCTCGAGCAATACGTCGGGCCTACGGATTTCCGATATCGCCAAGTACGCAAGGGAACGCGGTCGCACCGTGACCAGCCATTTTTGGTACCCGGCACATCTCGTTCCGCTTGTCGAGGTGGTGATTGGTGATGGGACGTTGGAGTCTGTTGCTATTCGTCTGCGCGACCTGCTGCTGACATGGGGTAAGGCGCCGGTGATTGTGCGACGCGATTTGCCTGGCCAACTGGCGAACCGCATACTCCAGGCGATCATCCGCGAAGCGTCGGCCATCGTTGAGTCGGGGCTGGCGAGCGCTGAAGACGTCGATACGGCCGTTAAGATGGGTATGGGGCTGCGCTTTCCCGCATGGGGCCCACTGGAGCATGTTGATACGGTGGGCCTGGAATTGTGCCTATCGGTCCAGGAGAGCGTCCTGCCCAGCCTCTACAACGAGCCTCACGCGGTGCCGCTGTTCGGTAAACTGCTCGCGGCTGGTAACGCTGGCGTTAAGGCTGGCAAGGGGTTCCATGATTGGGGCTGCCGCAGCCACGCCGATCTTGTAGCCCGCCGTGACCATTTCTTGATTCAGGCCCTGAGAATCCTCAAGCGTGACCACCAGGGCGGGAATCCGGGTGCAGCAGGGCCGAAGGAGTAAGGGGGGGCTGTCCACAGCGTGAGGGGAGGATGGCGTGCTCGTATTTGTGGGAACGTATACGGACCGGATCCTGTTCGGAAGTGGTCATGTTCTCCAAGGAAAGGGTGAGGGAATCTACGTTTATCGTTTCGATGAGGTCCGCGGAACGTTACGGCTGGTGGGCACAAATCCGGGAATCACCAATCCATCCTATTTGGCCGTTCATCCGAGCCGGCGATTCCTGTATGCGGTCAACGAACTGAAGGAATACGAGGGGAAGGCGACCGGGACGGTAAGCGCCTTTGCTCTCGAAGGCGATGAGGGTGGGCTGCGGGTTGTCAACAAGCAACTTACGCATGGCACGGACCCGTGCCATGTGGTGGTTGACGACACGGGCGCGTACGCGTTCGTGTCCAATTTCATGAGCGGCAGCGTCTGCGTTCTGCCGGTGCGGCCGGACGGTAGTCTCGGGGAGGCGTCGGACTTCATCCAGCATCAGGGGTCGAGCATCGACCCGCTGCGCCAGAAAGGGCCTCACGCTCACGCAGTAACGTTGGACGCGGCGAACCGCTTTGCGTTCGTTCCGGATCTGGGGTTGGACAAGCTCTTGGCGTACCGCTTCGATCGCCGGCGCGGGATGCTAGAGCCGAACTGCGTGCCATGGATCAAGATGAAGCCGGGGGCCGGACCGCGCCAGGTGGTCTTCCATCCGGGAGGAACCCGTGCGTATGTGGTCAACGAACTCGATTCGACTGTGAGCGCTTTCGGTTATGACGCCGCTGGCGGGACCTTCGAGTACATCGAGACGGTATCGACGCTTCCTACGGACTATTCGGGGCCCAGCTCCTGCGCCGAAATTCAAGTGTCGCCGTCTGGCAGGCAGGTGTACGCGTCGAACCGCGGACACGACAGCATCGCCATTTTCCAGGTGGACGCCGAGAGCGGAGCGCTTCGGCCCAGCGGTCACGAGTCGACCCAAGGACGCACACCACGGAGCTTCGGCATTGATCCCACCGGGCGGTTCCTTCTGGCCGCCAACCAGGATAGCGACAGCGTGATAGTATTCCGGGTCGATTCGGCTGAGGGCGGGCTCGAGCCGACCGGCCAAATCGTTTCCGTGCCTACACCCGTATGCGTCAAGTTCTTCTGATCGGGCAGCTCTGGTCGCATCCGAGCCGGGCCTGACTAGCGAGATGAATGGAGATTTACTGTAAAGGGCCTTCCGCTCGGTCAGGATGAAAACCCTGGGCGGCCCGACGGTACATCGCGGAGGACGGCAGCAGATGCTGCGAGGCCGCCTGGCGCCTTTGAGCGAGGTCAGCCTCCGTGTGAGCCGCCGCTGTAGAGCTGGCGTCTGGCGTGAATTCCCTAGGGCGGTTGGATTCGCCTGTCGGCGAGAGCGCGGACCGTTGGACGGTTCGACGAGGAACGGTCCGAACACATCGGCCGAGAACGACAACGCTTCCCTATCCTCGGGGGGTGTCGTCCGCGGCTTGGCAACCGATATCGGAATTCGCTACGCCTCGCTCTCTCTCCGCGCGGCTCACGCGGTCACGTTCCCGAAGCAATCAGCGCGCTCACGCACTCAGGGCGGGCCTCTGCTCTCCAGTCGCGGCCCGATCCTTGGTTCGCTGAGCGCGCTGCGCTGACCAGCAGCCGAAATGAGACCGGGCGGCCGGCAACCGCGGCAGTGTAGTTGCGTTTCCGGCAGTGGGTGAGTTCCCACGCGTCTGCGCCTCGGTCGGCCGCACTCGCGCCGAAAGAACTCTCTCGACGCACGCCGCGATGGTTCGAGGCCGCGGCCCGCCGGGAAGAGCCGGTAGGACTGCCGAGGCGACAGTGTCCGGGAGGACGCCGAGGCCGAAGAGGGCTGGGCGCGTGTCAATTCGGCCGCGGGAAAAACGCAGGCATTCTCGAACCGTGCGAGTGGCGGCGAGGCACAGCGAGCCGATGCCTGGCAAAAACTTTCCGAAGGAGCGACAACGAAAGAAATTTCTTGACAGCCTGCCAGCGTGTGAGCGCAGGATCGCCACTCAAGGAAGCACGTTCATCTCTTCGGATCCGGCTGATGGTGGTCCCGGTGGCTGGAGGTGACCATCGCCCCCAACCGGCAAGTGGAGGCTCCACTACGCAGGGCTCCCGGCAAGAAGGCCGAGCACGACTTCGGACGCGAGCCCGACTGCTCATCGTCGTCCTCGATGGAGATGGAAGCGCCGCTCGCCCAGTTCTCCGCCCATCCAGCGGAGGCGAACGGTACCCCTGGCGTTGCGCTACGGAGGTGCCCGAGGCACTCGCCGGGGGCGAGCCGAGAACGCTTCGGTGCTGGCCGGGCGGGCGCAACGATGACGGTTTCCGAGGCCCACATCCGGAAGGGAGGTTCACCACAAGGCCGGGAATGAGATCGTGATGATGCTTGAATTGCCGCCTAATCGGTACGAGCGAATGGAGAGGAAGAAATGAGAAGACTTCTAAGCGCCTTCGGGGCCGTGCTATTGAGCGCACTGGTGGCAGTTCCCGCATCGGGCGCACCCAAGAAACACCTCAAGATCGGCTATGCGGTCTCCTACGGAACGAACATCACCGTCCCCATAATCATCCAGGGCGTCAAGGACGAACTGGCCAAACCGCAATGGACGAGCAAGTACGATATCGAGTTGATCGTCACCGACGCGGGCTCTCAGGACGTAGGAACGAAGATGAGGGCCGATCTCGAAGATCTGTTCGCGCAGAAGGTGGACGCCCTCTTCGTCTTCCCCGCCGATGCCAGCACGGAGGCCGGAGTCGCCATCCGGGATCTCTACAACAAGAAGGGGATCCCGGTCGCGATCACCGACATCGGAGTCCCTTTCGGTGAATACGTCAGCTTCACGACCAGCGATAACTACAAAGGTGGGCAGATGGCCGCCGACTGCGCCGCTCGCTTCATGAAGAAAAAGGACAAGGCCCAGGGCTGGCTGTCGTATGCCGGATCGCAGAATGCGCAACAGAGGGTGAAGGGATACGAGGACAGGATGAGGGAAATAGGAATGACCGTCCTCCCGACGTCCCCGATAACGAACTCCACGGCGGAAAGCGGTCAGTCCCACATAGAGGATCTCCTCACGTCGGACCCGGATATCAGGAGCCTGTTCGTCGTTACCTACCCGCCCTTCATCGGTGCGGCGAAAGTGCTGACCGACCGCGGGCTGGCCGGCAAGGTCTACCTTACGATGTTCGACATTGACAAGGTCACGCTCGAACTCCTACGTTCCGGCGCAATCAGGTGCGCGATCATGCAAGACATGCACGGCCTCGGCCAGAAGGCGGCTGAGCAGCTCATGAACTTTATGTCCGGGTCGAAGGTCACAGCCAAGGACATCCGGCTCGCACCCATTCTCGTGACCACCGACAACTTGAAGGATTACGAGAAAACGCCGGTCATACAGCCGTTCGTGCAGTAGCGGGAAGTGAGCACTCGTGTGCGCGGCCGTCCATTCGGCCGCACACACGAGGCGCCCTGCCTCCGAGTGGGACGTGCCGCCACTGTGGCCTGCAGCCGAGTGCGACGGGACGCGAGCCAACCCGAGAAGCCAGAGGTAGACGGCCGATGGGACGAGAAGAGAGAGTCGAGCTGCGCTGCAAAGGGATCGGGAAGAGGTTCCCCGGTGTCATCGCGCTGGATGGAATCGACTTCGAGTGTGTCGGTGGCGAGATCCATGGGCTGGTCGGGGAGAACGGGGCCGGAAAGTCGACACTGATGAAGATCGTCTCCGGCGCATACCAGAAGGACGAGGGGAGTGTGGTCCTGTGCGGGAAGGAAGTGAACTTCTCGAACACGCGAGAGGCACTGCGGGAGAAGATCATCACGCTCTATCAAGAGAGCAACGTATTTGAGGAGCAGAACGTAATTGAGAACATCTTCACCAATCACGAGATGAGGCTGAAGAGGTCGCCCCTGACAGATCTCCGGAGGATGGAGCGGGCGACACGAGAGCTCCTAGAACGGTATGAACTGGAGATCGACCCGTTTCAGAAGGTCCGGCTCCTCTCCATGGACGAGAAGAAGATGCTGGAGGTGCTCCGGGCGCTGACCCAGGGCTCGAAGTTCCTTATTCTCGACGAGCCGACGTCTTCTTTGACGGTGGCCCAAAGCGCCAAGCTCTTGAACTTCCTTCGGGAGCTGAAGAACCAGAATATCGGAATCATCCTAATCACGCACAACATCAGCGAAGCTTTGCAGGTCTGCGACAGGATCACCGTACTTCGCGACGGGAAGGTCATCGGCACCCTGAATGCGGGTCAGACCAGCAAGGAGGAAGTGATTCGACTCATGATCGGCTCGAACCTCTCTAAGGCGGTCAGGTCCGGAGAGAGGACGTTCGGCGGCACGCCGGCGCTGGAAGTACGGCATCTCGAGGTGAGAAACGCGCTTCGCGGGGTCGACCTGAGATTGTATCCGGGACAGATCTTGGGGATCACCGGCCTGGTGGGGTCGGGAGGAACTCGGCTCGCCAACGCACTGTTCGGTATGGAGAGGAAGGCGAGCGGCGAGATCTACATCGAGGGGACGAGGGTCTCGATCGGCAGCCCTCGAAAGGCGATTGAAAGGGGCGTCGCTTACCTCACGAGCGATCGAAAGGGGGAGGGGCTCTTCCTCACGATGCCCATCTACGAAAACGTGACGATCGTGGCGATCCGAAAGATGCTGAACCGCCTGGGACTCGTCAGCAGGCGGAGGCAGCACGCTGCATCGAAGGGACACGTCGACTCGCTCCACATCAAGACCCCGAGCATCGCCACGACGGTCGAGCAGCTGAGTGGCGGAAACCAGCAGAAGGTCGTGGTGGCGAAGTGGCTCGAGACCAACGCGCGAATCATCATTCTGGAGGATCCAACTTTGGGGATCGACGTCGGGGCGAAGACCGAGATCCTCCGACTCATTCACGCGCTCGCCCAAGCGGGAAAGGGAGTATTGCTCCTTTCGACCGAAATCGACGAGCTGAGCCAGCTCTGCGACACCGTCTTGATCCTGTACAAGGGCAGAATCGTGAGGGAGTTCCAGAGGGGCCACGACCTAACTGAAGAGGCAATCCTCAGCGCGGCAACGCGAGCGTACAGCTGATGCTCGGGGCAAAAGCGATGCCGCCAAAGGAGCACGCGTTGAGCACGATCAACGGTTCCAGAACGGTCACCTGGATGCAAACCTCCTTCAACGTCATTCAGGCGTTGACCGTGTTCGTCGTCATGTTCGTCGCCATGACGCTGCTCTTCCCGACGTTCCACACGTACCTGAACCTGACCAACCTGTTGAAGCAGCAGGTCCCGAACCTCATCGTCGCCATCGGCATGACGTTCATCCTCATCAGTGCCGAGATCGACATCTCTGTGGGTGGAACGATGGTGTTGGCGTCCGTGCTGACCGCTAAGACGATGCAGGCTGGGGGGATATACCTCGGCGTCCTGGTCGGGCTGGCAGCGGGCGCCGGCGCTGGCCTCGTCAACGGGTTCCTGGTGGCAAAGGGGAGGATACCCTCGTTCATCGCGACACTGGGCATGATGTACATGACGAGGAGCATCGCATACGTGGTCACGAGGGGGTTCTCGGTCCCCGTCTCGACGGACTTCCAGAAGCTCTTCGCGGCGAACTTCCACGACATTCCATACGTGGTGTTCTTTGTCATTCTGCTTTACGTGATTGCATTCATTGTATTGACACGGACAATATTCGGGAAACAAGTGTATGCGACGGGCATCAACATCAAGGCAGCGGAACTGTGCGGGATCCCGGTGGTTGCAGTAAAGATGAAGTGCTTCGTCATCACGGGAGTTCTGGCGGGGGTGGCCGGGATCATCTTGGTCTCGAGAATCGGAGCGGTCGAGCCGAACCTCGGGACCGGCTTCGAGTTCTCGGTAATCTCGGCGGTCGTCATCGGTGGAACGTCGCTGTTTGGAGGAGTCGGCAACGTCTTCCAGTCCGTCCTGGGAGTCTTCATCATCAGCCTGATCAAGAACGGGCTGAACCTCGGTCACGTCAACCTGTTCTGGCAGGACTTCGTCACAGGAGCCGTGATCGTGGTGGCGGTCCTCATCGACACGTGGCGAAAGCGAATTGCGGAGGTGCTTTCCCTGGGGTAAAGCGGAACCATGACGAAATCCAGTAGAAACCAGATCGCGGTGGGGGACCTGCAGGGTTTGCTACTCAGGATGAGGGGGATGCACGACTCACTCCAGCCCGCGTCCAAGAGGATCGCCGACTACTTGCTGCGAAACAGCAAGGAGGCCAAGTTTCTCACGATCAGCGCCCTTGCGCGCAGAATTGGCGTGAGCGAGTCGATGATAACGAGATTCGCGAGGACGTTGGGTTTCGAGGGATTCAAGGAGTTCAAGATCTACCTTGCCGCGGACGCGCCGGGGGATGGCAAGGAGTTGATTTACGGAGAAATCAGGCTGAAAGACGATGTCAAGTCGATCTGCAGCAAGATCTACAACAACAACATTCGGGCGCTAAGAGATTCGCTTCGCGTGCTCGATTTCGACAACGTGGAAACCGCGGCCGAGCTAATCGTGAGGGCCGACAAGATCTTCTTCTACGGATCCGGCAGCGCAGCCGTGGCGATCACGAACGCCCTGGTGCGATTCTACAGGCTCGGGCTCGCCTGCTTCGCCTACAGCGATTCGCACGCGCAGATCGTCTCTGCCTCGCTGCTGGGGAAGAGGGACGTGGCCGTGGGCGTCTCGAATTCCGGCAGATCGGCGGACATCGTCACGGCCTTGGAGATCGCGAAGAGGCGGGGAGCGCAGACGGTCTGCATCACGAACAACCTGGAGACTCCGATCACCAGACAGTCGGATGTCAACCTGTTCACGTCGACCTACGATTCGGAGGAATTGTCGGAGAGCTTGCATTCTCGCATCGCGGAGCTCTCCCTCATCGATGCGCTGTACGTCGTTGTCGCTAGCAAAATGGGCAGGAAGGCCGTGAAAAGCCTGAGGGTGAGCGGTGAGGCCATCAGGAGATACAAGAGATCAACATGAGAGCGGCCGACCTGGGCGAGCCGCTGCGAGACTTGCGGCGCAGTGGTCGTGCCGAGTGCGAGCGACAGAGCGAGGCCGACGGAGGGCACACATGCGAGGGCAAAGAAAGCCGAGGATCGGTTGCCTGGGAATCATGACGGATGTCTATGACAAGCGTCAGCCGAGTGTGACCAGAGATCAGGAGGAGTTCGCCGGAAAAATCGTGTCGAGGTTGCACGACATCGCCGATGTGACGTTCCGGCGCGCCTGCAAGAACAGGGAAGAGATAGAGGCGATGATGCAGCAGTTCAACGACGAGCCATTCGACGGCGTCATGATCGTGATGCTGCTGTACAGCCCGGGGCTCCGTCTAGTGCGTGCGCTGGAGCGGAATCGGCTGCCGATCTTTTTGGCAAACGTGCAGCCGCTCCCCAGTGTCACGCCTGACTGGGATTGGGGACGCCTGACGACCAATCAGGGAATCCACGGGGCTCAGGAGACGGCGAACGTGATGTACCGGATGGGATTAAGGCCGTCCATCGCTACCGAGAACTGGCAAGAAGAGACGTTCAGGGAGGTCTTCAGGGACTGGGCTCTCGCTGCCATGACCGCGGCTAGGTTGAAGACGATGCGGGTCGCGGCTGTGGGCAAGATGCTGGACATGAGCGACATCCTGACCGACGAGGCCGCCTATTTCCGGAAGGTCGGACCGCTCATCGTCCAGGAGAACATGGGTGAGGTGTTTCGCAGAATGGAGTCGCTGAGGAAAGAAGAAGTGGCACATCAGATCGGCGAGGACAGGGCGAACTTCGAGATCGATGGACACTTGCCAGCGAAGACCCATGAATATGCTGCGACCCTTCAGTTGGGAATCGAAAAGCTCCTGGAAGCGGGAGGATATGACGGGTTCACGATGAACTTCACGGCATTTGGAGGGGATGGCCGCTTCAAGCAACTGCCGCTTCTCGGGGCGTCGAATCTCATGGCGAAGGGATACGGATACGCGGCGGAAGGCGACACGAGTACCGCCGCGCTCGGGGCCGCTGGGAATGTGCTGATCGGTGATAGCCACTTCACCGAGATGTACTCGCTTGACTATGAGAAGGAGTCGGCGCTCATGAGCCACATGGGGGAGGGTAACTGGAGGGTGGCGAGGCAGGACAGGCCCATACGATTGATTGACCGCGTTCTGGAAATTGGCGGCCTCGAGAACCCCCCAACGCTCGTGTTCAGTGCGCGCCCGGGCGCGGCGACGCTGGTTTCGTTCGTCGCAATTGAGGGCGAGAGATTCCGCCTCGTCGTCTCGAGGGGGGAAGTGTTGGATACCGAAGAGCTCCGAGACGTTCCGATGCCCTACTTCCATTTCAGGCCGG
>DATJQN010000099.1:0-4386 GCA_035505775.1 Rectinemataceae bacterium
CCAAAATAGCCGTAGGCCGAACTGTACGAGGATGGGAGCTGTGAGCCCACGAGAATATCGCTCGTATTGTTCCTGACACCCGAGGAGGTGACATTCATTGTGCCCGAATTGTTGAGCGCTCCATTGATATAGAGACAGATCTTCTTCGTGGAGGTGTCCCATGTCGCGACGAGATAGTACCACTTGCCGGTATTGAGGTTTATCGTGCTCGCGACAATGTCGTAGCTGTTTCCCGTACCCGGCTGGTCGAGAACAATCGCAAACTGTCCCGATGAACCCCAACCCTGAAGCGAGTAGCATTCGTCGCTGAAATCCACGCTCGTGCCCTTGTGGATGACCCCCGCGGTATCTGTCTGCTGCTTGACGTATATCCACGCCTGTATCGTGCCGGAGGTCAAGTTGGTGGTGGAGGTCCCTCCGGTCACGATGGCTCCCTTATACTGCTGGCCGTTGAATTGATACTCCGTGCCAGTCGGCATGAGGTTCGAAGCTGGCGCAACCGAAACACTGCTGGTCGCCGAGCCTTCCACAATCGACGTGTAGAGAGTGCCCAGATCGCCATATCCAGCCACGTCGCTGGTCTGAATCGCGAAGGGCAATGTGCCGGTGATCGCGCTGGTCTGCTGATTTCGAGCGAACACTTCAGTTGTCGGATCGGCAGCCGCTATCTCGGTCGCATCGCCAGAGGGAGCGTAGATCGTCGATGTCGCCCACGAACTGAGCTGCACGTCGTCCGAGTTGAGCTGGCTGAGGTAGAAGTCCTTCTTGCCCGCAATATTGACGACCCGGGTCTGCATGTTCGTTGTGGCCGTACCGGTGGAGAGATCGGGCGTACCTGAGGGTGCGTTGTAGGCAACCTGTTGCCGCAGCACCGACTCGGCAAGCGTAGTGAACTGGGAGCCGGCATAGACGCTTCCCAGCGTGGTCGTGAAGCTCCCCCCCGTTGTGGTCAGGGTTCCTACGGTCTTCTCAAAACTCACCGTATAGTCGGTGTAGGTGCTCCCGGAAAGGACTTCGGTGTAGTAGCGCACACCGAGTATGGTGTTGCTGGAATTGCCCTGCCAGAACCAGAAGTTGTAGTTGGTCGAAGGATTCACGTAGTACATGACGACCGATGAGTACTGAACGCCGTTCCCGCCTGGGTTCCCCGTCGTGGTCGCCGGAATGAAGGCTTGGTTCATGTCGAGTGAACCGGAGATGGCGAAAGACGTGGGATCGAAGTATGGTCCTCCGGCCGTGGATGTTGAGACAATCGTCTCATTCCGGGTACTGCCGTCCTGGAAGGTAAGCAACATTTTGGCGCGGTACATCGGATCGGGCGCCCAGGAGCCGGTCTGTGTGCTCACGATCGGATCGTTGTCCGTCCACGTATCCGCGTCGGCTGAGTCTTCAACATAGTACTTCTCGACGTAGCTCTTTCGGACATCCGTCGAGGGGTAGGTGGTCGTAACCGTCACGTCATACACGTTATTGGATCCGTCAATAGCATAGGGAACAGCCGTGAATACGGAGGTTTGCCCCGGTTCAGGGTAGTTGGCAATAGTCGTAGGCGAAGTCAGCCCGGCAAAAGGCAGGGCGTTCCCGTACTGCGAATAGATCGGCACCGTCGCCCTAGATGGCGAGGCCGCCGATTTGACGCTGAAGGGCGTCAGGGGTTTGTTCCCGGTAGGGGCTCCGCCGCGCTCGGCATAATAGCTCGACATGAAGCCCTTTTGAAGCATGGCGATATCGAGCGATGAGGGGGATGTGGAGCCGAATTGCTTGCCCATGAAGAGGGCGCAGGATGTTCCAAGCAGGGCGACGGCCGCCATCGAGGCAAGAAGGGTAGTCTTCATACTGCACCTCGTAGACCGTACGCGACACAAAAACCGCTTCCGGAGAAGCGGAACCGCCGCGCAGGTGGATAGGCCGACCAAGTCGGATGTTATTAACTGCTTACTCCCAGAATATAGCGCAATTGTTTTCATAGTCAAGGCTTCAGGGCGAAATCAGCTTTGGCTGCCTGGCCGACACGCCGCCCATGATGCTCAGCGACCAGTAGTCCGGATTGGCGGCAAAGGGGTTGGCGCCCGTCAGTTCGACCGAAACCCAATACGTGACGAACTCCCGTATCCAGTCGAGCCGGAAGAACAGGGACGCGTCGGGGTAGCTGTTGGGTGACGAAGACAGCAGCGCGTCTTCATAAAGCCCGCCCTGGGCCTGGAGGCTCAGCGACAGGGCCTGGCCGCTCTGAGTCGTGAAGGTAGACTGCCAGAGCAGCCCTCCCTTCGCGGTCAAGGCCTGGTCCGCGGCGTAGTAGGGACTCGTCCTGGAGATGGTGGAGCCCTCATAGATCAGATCGACGGGAAAACCGAGGTTGGCCCAGGGTGAGTCCGAGAGCCGGAGGGCCGGGATCAGCTCGAGGAGGGCGGTGCCGAACATGTTGTTCATGTCGTCGGGCACGTATGAACCACTCAGATAGACCCTCGGGGCGAAGTAGCGGAAGGGGGCGCCCAGGGGAAGATAGCCGCCGCCGGAAAGCTCGACTTTGTGCGTATAGAGTGGCTCAAGCACCGGATTCAGACTATAGGGCAGGGGGGCATAGCTGTAGGTCGCCTGCCCCTGCCAGGCTCCCGCTTTCCAATCCGCGTCGATCCCGGCGGCAGTGAAGCCGCTCAAGGTCCGTACGAACTCGGAGGGAGACAGGGGCGACTGGGACGTGGGAATGTATTGGGTACTGGTACCAAGGAGCGAAACGTGAGGCGTCAGAATGAGGGACCTGCTCGAGTCCCGGACCAGGGTGGTCGGCGCCGCTATCGCGGCTTCCTCGACCAGGAAGGCCGGGGAGGGCGTGTACTGGTCCAGGTACCGGTCGCGAAGCAGCTCGGCAGTGAAGCTCGGTTTGATCGACAGAAGACTCGTGAAGGGATACTCCACCGAGGCCCGGGCCCGGTATTCCAGGTAGTTCAGGTCGGCGAAACTCTGGGCATCCGCCTCGTAGGTTTCGGCGTGCTGCCGGGCGATGACGTTGTAGCGAGCGGCGGCATTGCCGAAGTAGGGATCTGCCGCGTTCACCTTCCAGAGGAGCGGGGCGGCTACGGCCCAATCGCCGATCTTGTCTGCGGCCAGCGCGAGCTGGAACATCGCCTGAAGGTTGCTCGGGTCGATGCTCAGGACGCGACGGTATTCGGCAATCGCTGCCGCGCTCCGGCCCAGCCCGTCGTAGTAGGATCCCAGCTCTGAAATGCGGTCGAGTGAATCGGACTCGAAGCCATACCAGGCTCGCTCGACGCGCTCATCGCTGCGCCGGGCGAGGGTCTGTGCCACGGCGAGGCTCTGGGTTCTGGACTCCAGCGCCGAAGCCTTGGCCGCGTCAGCGTCGTGCGACAGCGATTCGAAAAGCTGGGAGAGCGCGGCGCGGTAGGACTCCCGTTCCGGGAGCGCGGCATCGGAGGCCGGCGCCGCAGGCAGGTTGTGCGCGGCCGTGGCGGATTCGATGCCGCCCAGGGCCGCCGAAAGCTCCGCGCCCGCGGGTGCGAGCGAGAGCTCGTCCCCGGATTTCTGGACGAGTGCAAGAAGGTCCTGCCCCCCCTGCCGGGCGGTGAGCTCCACGGTGAGCGCCGCCCGCCGGCTGCGCAGGGCATCGGCACCGATGCCGCCAAGAGCGCCGGATGCGCTTTTGTAGTCGCCTGATGCAAGGTAGAGCCGGGCCATGCCCAATCGGGCCATGCTCTCGCCCCGTCCCGCGGAATCCTGGAGGGAAGCGTGGGCACTCGCGGTGTCAAATCGCCACTTCGAGGGCGTGCTGAGCGTCTTGAACGAGGTGCGCGCAGTCTCGTCGGCGGCGGTCGCGGAATCGGCGGCTTTTTTGAGGCTCGCGACGGCGTCGGTCAGGGCTGCGGCCCGTGCGAGCTCGTCACTGAGGGCGGCGAGACTGGTCGCCCAGGCCTCATCGGCCGAGACGCTTGCGGCGGCCAGCGTGTCGCCGCCGGCCGGCTCGGGCTTGCCCGCCTGGGAGGCGGCGTCCGCGGTCTTCCTCCAGGCCGCCAGGTCCGCGGCCGCCTTGGCGGAGCCCTGCGCGGCGCCGGCGGCGACCCGGAGGCTGGCAGCGAGGGAGGCACTGTGGTGGTCGGCTTCGGCGGCCAGTGCGGCGCCAAGGACCTCGGCCGAAAGGAGCGTCTTCCCCTCCGTGTCGGAGGCATCGAGGCTCAGGACGAAGCGCGCGGCGAGGATGTCTTCGAGCGCCGCGGCGGCCTTGGCCCTGTACCCGTTCCAGAAGTAAGCCCGAACGAGCTCCTCGCGGAGCCCGAGCTCCTCGGGCGTCGCTGCAATGCGGGCTTCAAGGGCGGCCAGGCGTTGGCTCTTGAGGTCGATCCGCTCCTTCTCCTCGGTGAGAAGCGCAGTGAG
>DATJQN010000100.1:0-8570 GCA_035505775.1 Rectinemataceae bacterium
CGTTGACATGGAGAGCGGCTGGCCGCTTTTCATACGCGACCGTTTCGACGAGACCTTCCAGCTTCGCGGCGGCGGCAGCGAGCGGCGCAGCGGCTTCACCCTCATCTTCTTCGAAGGCAGCCTGCCTCTGGACCGGACTGCCGCGGCCTCCGCCATCGTCGGGGGCATCGCCTCCGTGGAAGGCCAGCGGTCTCCGCCTTCCGCGCCGGGCCCTGCGGGCGGCCTAGGCACGGCTGCACCCATCAGCTCAGGCACGGCTGCACCCAGCAGCTCAGGCACGGCAGCACCCGGCGGCCCAGCGGGCGGCCCGGGCACGGCAGCACCCAGCGGCTCAAGCTTGGCGGCGCCGGGTTCGGAAAGCAGCGCGGGCCCCCAGTCCGCCGGTGCAGGCCCCTTGCCCGCCGGCTCAGGCCTGGTGGCGCCGGGTTCGGAAAGCAGTGCGGGCCCCCAGCCCGCCGGTGCAGGCCCCTTGCCCGCCGGCGCCGGCCCCGGACCACTCGTTTCGGGCGCCCAGGACAGGATCCTCGAGGACGCGGGAGTGGAGCTGGCCCAGAGCGAGGCAGGCATCGTGCTTCGTGTGCGGGATCTGCATTTCATCGCGGACTCGGACCAGATTCTCCCCTCGGACCTCTGGCGCCTCGACGCGATAGCCGCCGCTCTCAAGGCGCTTCCCGGACGGAATTTCCTCGTGGAGGGATACAGCGCCTCCGTCGGCAATCCGGCCGGCGAGCTCGGCCTCTCGCAGAAGCGGGCCAAGCGTGTGGCCGACGAACTGGCGGGGCGCGGGATCGAGGCGGGGCGCTTTCTCTACAAGGGATGGGGCTCGTCCCGGCCCCTGGCTTCGAACGATACGGAAGCGGGCAGGGCCGAGAACCGGCGCGTCGAGATAACCGTGCTCGACTAGTGAAGCGATCTCAGCGCAAGCTCGCGGAGCTCGGCGAGGATCATCGCCGTGGCTCCCCAGACCTTGTGGCCGCCGAACAGGTAGTAGGGAACCCGGCTGTCCTGCCCGACGAGGACACGACGTTCCTCCCTCGCGGCGTCCGGCTCCAGCAGCGCCGACAGCGGCGCCTCGATGAGCTGGGCGACCTCGCCGCGCTCCACGACGAAGCGTGGCGGCGCGTCGAGGCAGGCGACATAGGGCTGGACATGGAAGCCGCTCGGCGGCACGTCGAGCGGGCTCAGTGCCCCGAGAAGATGGATCCCCCCGGCTCCGACTCCGATCTCCTCGTGGGTCTCGCGGAATGCGGTCTCCACCAGAGTCTCGTTCTCTTCCCGCGCCCCGCCGGGAAGGCTCACCTGTCCCCGATGACTCCTGGTGCCTTCGCTCCGCAGCGTGAGGGGAAAGAGGAGCCGGCCCGCAGAGGGATAGAGCAGCACGAGCACCGCGGCTTCCCGATAGTTCCCCGGCTGGCCGCTTCCCGGCCGGTGCGAGGGGGCCATCGAGTACTGGGCTTCGCGGCCCGGCAGTCCCCGGCCGGAGCCCGCGGCAATCTCGGCGAAAGCCCGCCGCAGGGCCGCGATCATGGCAGCCGTCCCCGGGTATTCGGGGCGACTCAGGGCTTTGCGCTCTGCGTCTCGGCGGCGGCCTTGGCGAGGATGTCCGCGAGCTTCTTTATGGTCTCCTGCGGCAGGAGATCGACCTTGCCCTGGAGATCGTTGACCAGGGCCTCGATGCGGGCTACATCCTGCGCGGCCTTCTGAACGTCATCCATCTTGGATGCGAGTCCGTCCACGGTCGTCTTGAGATCCGCCAGCTCGGCATCCACCTTATCGTTCTGGGCGTTCACCGAAGCGACCGTCGCAACACCCATCGCCTTCCACATGCTGGCGCAGCCCGACAGGGCCAAAGCCGCGGCGACGCAGACGAGGACCATTCCTTTTTTCACTGAGCTCCTCCTTGGGCCCATGCTAGCGGGCGCAGGGAGAAGCATCAAGGGTCGAATCGGGGGGCGGAGCTATTCGTACTGGGCTTCGCCCAGGAGGGCCTTGAGCTCCCGTATATCCTTGACGAGCTTGGTGCGGTCGAGGTTCTGCAGGCGTCGCGGCACCATCTCCTTGGAAGTGCATTCCAGCACGGCGACCAGGTTCTGCAGCTCGATCTCGTGAGGATAGGCCGGCGGCACGAAGTCGGCCATCGTCTCGTTCATGTCCTCCTGGGTGACGAAGGTGCGTCCTTCCATGGCCGCGCGGAACTTGGCGCGGATGAGGACCGCCTCGAGATCCGCTCCGGAGAACTCGTGACGGAATCTGCGCAACAGATCCGTCACGGAGAACTTGCGGATCGAGAGGTCGAGCTTTCGCACGAGGGTCTCGAACAGGGCGGTCTTCTCTTCCTCCGTCTCCGGATAGAAGAGCGCCAGGTGCTCTTCCGCACGTCCCTGCCGCTTGAGGTCGATGGGGAGGAGGTCGGGCCGGCAGGTGATGAGAAACCAGATGATCTTGCCGCGGTATTCGGTGTTCCCCATGAAGCTCGCGATCTGCGAGAACACGCGGTTGGAGACCCCGGAATCCCCCTCCTGGTTCCGGTCGCCGAGGAAGGCGTCCGCTTCGTCTATCATGACGGCGACCGGGGACATGGCTTTCAGGATCGAGAGCACCCGCTCGAGATTGGATTCGGTGACGCCCTGCCACTTGGAGCGGAAGTTGCGGAATTTGACCATGGGGACGCCGATCTCGCCGGCGAAGGCGGTCACGAGAAAGCTCTTGCCGGTGCCCACCGGACCCGAGATGAGATAGCCCATCGGGAGGACGTCGAGTCTGCCCTGCTTGATGGCCCTGGTCGCGTTGCGGAGCCTGCGCTTGACGAACTCATGACCGGACACGAAGGAGAGGTCGTGGTCGGTCTCGAGGAACTCGAGGAGCCCGGCGGCCTCCGATTCGATGATCTCCTTCTTCTTGAGCCGCATGTACTCGAGGGAGATTGGCTTGTCCTCCTGCCAGCTTTCCGCGGCCAGGCGGTTCAGGTTGGTCAGGTTGAGGCCCGAGGCCAGCGCAGCCACCTGGTCGCAGCCCAGCCCGCGGTCAAGGAGCAGCTGTCCCTTGCTTTCGAGGAAGCGGAGGAACTGCGCCCGAACGGCTTCGTCGGGGATGGGTATCTCGACCTTGACCGTGCTTGGGCTCGCGACCAGGCGCGGGTTGAGATCGGCCATGTTCTCGGTCAGCAGGATCACGGACACGTCCCCGCGCGTGAACACCGGTTCGTGGGACCAGCGGTTCAGGGTGACGAAACAGTACCGGTCCTCCTCCGAGAGCCGGGATACGTCGCTCGCGGGGGCGATCGTCTCCGCGTAGTCCACGATGAGGACGATCCGCTTCTTCTGGGGAATCTGCGTGAGGAAGTACTCCTCGAGGTAGCCGAAGGCCTTGTTGGGATCGTTGGTCAGGAATTCCTCGTCCGCCGTATCCGGCCTGCGGGAGCGCATCGCGGTCACATAGTCCCGCTCCATGGCTTTTTCGCAGAAGCTGACGCCGCTCGAGCGGTCGTAGAAGGCGATGACGTCCCGGTTTCCGAAGAGCACGTCGGAGATGTACTCCTGGATCTTCGCGAAGAGGAACTCGCCCTCGTTCATCTTGTGTGGGAGGAAGTCCCTGATGTTGCCGTGGACGATATAGAGGTTGGCGGTCTTGGAGCAGTACTTGTAGGAGAGTTCCTGGGCCCAGGCGGGCAGTATCTTGATGAACGGCAGGTTCTTGAGTATGAGCTGATCCTTCATGGTTCCCCCCCCCGCATTCATTATGGCGGAGAGAGGGTCGCACCACAAGCGTTCGCCCTCCGCCGATCCTTTTTGACAAAGGAATGCGCGCGCCCCATACTTAGGGCACGCATCGGCGTTTTGCGAGGCCGGCGGCTTTGAAAGGGGATTCTGCCATGGCAGAGAGCGCAAAGTCGGGTTCGGGGGCAAAGGACGTGAAGGCCTGGGTGGCCGCGGTCAACATGGGTCTGGGGCACAAGCGGGCGGTGGCGCCGCTGGCGACCATCGCCGAAGGCGGTATCCTGATCGCCAACGACCCGGCAGTGGCCACGCACGAGGAGATGGGGCTCTGGGAAAGCGTCCTCGAATTGTACGAGCGGCTGTCGCGAGTCAAGAAGGTCCCGCTCATCGGACCGGTGCTGTTCGGCATCATGGACTGGTTTCAAAAGATCCAGCCCGCCTATCCCCGGGTCGATCTCTCCAAGCCTTCTGTCGGCAATCGCATGGTGGACTCCACGCTCAAGAAAGGACTCTGCGCGGGGATGCTGGCGCGCATCAAGACCAAGCCCCTCCCGCTCGTGACGTCCCATTTCCAGCCGGCGCTCGCCGCAGACAGGGACCGGTACGGGCGGATCTACTGCATCATCTGC
The DNA here is from genome assembly GCA_035505775.1 of Rectinemataceae bacterium. GTDB lineage: Bacteria > Spirochaetota > Spirochaetia > Treponematales > Rectinemataceae > JAJXZP01. Next base: position 4,346 of record DATJQN010000100.1, read on the forward strand.
GACGCCGACATCAACCGCGTGTGGGTGGCCTCGGATCCGCGTTCCTCACGGATCGAGTATCTCGTCCCCTGCGGCGCCGCCATGCGCCGGCTCAAACAGTACGGGGTCCCCGACGAGCGTATTTTCATGACGGGTTTTCCGCTTCCGCTCGAACTGCTCGGCGACGAGAACCTGGACGTGCTCAAGGCCGATCTCGGCCAGCGTCTGCGGTACCTCGATCCGACGGATCGCTTCTGGCCCCTCCACGACCGGAGCGTCGAGCATTTCCTGGGCGAGAAGAACTGCCGCTTCCGCAGGGACCGCAGCCTGACCATAACCTATGCGGTGGGCGGGGCCGGAGCCCAGCGAGAGATCGGGGCGACTGCCCTCGAAAGTCTCCGGGACAAGGTCAAGTCCGGAAGTCTCGCCGTCAATCTCGTGTGCGGTGTCCGGGCGGAAGTCCGTGAATACTTCGAGACGGTCGTGAAAGAGCTCGGCCTCGCCGAGTTGCCCAACGTGCGCGTCGTAGGGGGCAGGGGGGAGGAGGACTACTTCTCGTCCTTCGCGGCCTGCCTGAAGACGACCGATATTCTCTGGACCAAGCCCTCGGAGCTCTCGTTCTATGTCGGCCTGGGCATCCCCCTGCTCATGGCGCCCACCATCGGGTCGCAGGAGGTCTTCAACCGGCATTGGCTGGAGGAAGTCCAGGCGGGAATTCCCCAGGACGACCCGCGTTATGCGAACGAATGGCTCTACGAGCTCCTCGAGCAGGGCCGGTTCGCGGAGGCGGCCTGGAGCGGTTTCCTGAAGGCACGAAAGTACGGCACCTACAGGATTCACGAGCTGCTCGCCACGGGGGCCATGTACCGCTCCGGTGATCCGCTGACGCGTTGACCGGGACTGCCCGGCTCTTTCGATTGCCCAGACTCGCCGATTTCGCTACATTGTGTGCGAAAAGGGGAGACTGATGGCCAAACAGCGCGTGCTGATGCTCATGCTCGAAGTGGGATTCGGGCACAAGGCCCCCGCCAATGCGGTCAAGGAGGCCATGGAAACCCAGTTCCCCGGGCGTTTCCGCATCGACGTCGTGGACTTCGCCCGCGAGGTCGGCGCCCTCGCGGACGACAAGGTCCTCAAGAACGGCTGGGATCTCGCCCTGGCCTTTCCGCTTTCCGCCCGCATCGGCTACCTCTGGATGGAGCTCAACCGCCGCAACCTCTCCTACGTTGACATGATTTATAAGGATTTCATCGAGAAGGGCATGGCCTATATTGCCGAGAAGAAGCCGGACCTCATCTTCGCCACGCACGCGCTCTGCCTCTACATCGCCGGTCGCGCCCGCCGCGAGCTCGGCGTCTGCGCGCCCGTCATCGCCTACGTCGTGGATCCCTTCGACGGCTACTCGCTGTGGGCGGATGAGAACGCCGACCGCATCCTCGTGGCCACGGAGCAGTCGCGCAAGCGGCTCATCGAACACGGGATAGACAATGCCAAGATCCTTCGGACGGGCTTCCCCATCAACAACCGCTTCTTCGATGTCAAGAAAAGCGCAGAGCAGATTTCGGAGGAGCTCGGGCTGATCCCCGGCCGTCCGACGCTCCTCGTCTCCGCCGGGGGACAGGGCATCGGGAAGGTATTCTCCTTCGTCCAGGCGGCGCATCGGCTCCAGCTGCCCCTGAATATCGTCACCGTTGCCGGGAAAAACCAGCGCACGAAGGCGCGCATGGAACGCCTGGCCGCTTCCGGCAAGTCGGAGACCAAGCTCGTGCCCCTCGGCTACGTGACCAACATGAACGAGCTCATTCGGGCCTGCGATGTGGTCGTCGGCAAGTCGGGAGCCTCCACCTTCATGGAGGCCGTCTTCATGGGCAAGCCGGTGATCTTCACGGAGTGGGCGACCTACAACGACTGGTACATAGTCAATTTCGTTTTGGACAATGATATAGGCTGGTACTGTCCCAGCGCGATCTCCTTCGTGTCCACCCTCCGCGAGCTCAGCGAGCCGGGAGCCCTCGATCCCTTCGCCTCGCGGATCGCCGCGCTCGACATGCAGCCCGGCGCGGACGAGGTGGCCCGCTACCTGGCCGGACTCATCTCCCGCTGCTGATGGGCACTTCACCGGGGGCGACTCGCGCCTTGCCACAGGACGTTCCCGATGCTATACTCCCCCTCAATCCACTTCCAAGCGAGGTTTTCCATGGCCTACAAGGTCACCGATGCCTGTGTAAATTGCGGTGCTTGCGAGCCCGAGTGCCCGGTTCAGGCGATCAGCGAGAAGGACAGCGCCCGCGTGATCGATCCTTCCAAATGCATCGACTGCGGCGCCTGCGCCTCAGTGTGCCCCACCGAGGCGATCATAGCCGGCTGACGCCCGCCAGAATCATCGTGACGAAGGCCGTTCGAAGAGCTCCGGGTTGCAGCCCGCGGGCTGTTCGGACGGCCTCTCTTTTTGGGCGGAATCCACGTTGGGGCCGGGATCCCGCGAAATCGTCGGAGGGCCCCGGGGGATGAGCATGGATCATACAAAAAACGCAGGCACTCGATATTCCGCCGGATCGCTTGACGAACCTGCGGTCCGGGCCCTGCTCAGGGATGCGCTCGCCGCCGCCAAGCACGAGCTCGTGGCCGAGATCTACCACGTCCTCAAGACCGGTCTGCGCATCAGTCATGACGAGATGCGGACTCTGTTCGCCGAATGGAATCGCGGGGAGCTCGCCGACTCTGTTATCGCGGCAACTGCGGACGCCCTAGGACTGCGCGACACCGACGGAGAGCCCCTGCTCGAGAAAGTCCTCGATGTACCTCAGGGGCCGGAGCCCTGCGCTGCCGCGGCAGCCCTGGCCATGGAGCTTGGTCTTCCTGCGGCCATGTTCGCCCAGGTGGCCAGCGCATCCTTCCTCGCCTCGATGAAGGACGAGAGAATCGACGCGAGCGCCGTGCTCTCGGGCCCAAAGGCCGCCGCCACGGGCGAACGTCACTCGATGGTCGAAGAGCTCCGGAAGGCCCTCCTGGCCGCCATGATACTGGCCCATGCGCAGACATTTCTGGTCGTGCGAAGAGCTGCCGGCGGCTCGCTGCCGGGCTCGGAGCTCTCCGCCATCGCCCGCTCCTGGGGAGGCGAGGAAGGTTCCGGAGCCCATATAATGCAGCTTGCGGCCCAGGCATTCGAGCGGAGTCCCGACCTCGACTGCCTTCTTCTCGATGTGCCCATCAAGGCGCTGCTCGACCACAGCGTGGGCTCGCTGCGAAAACTCGCGGCGCGCTGTCTCGAATCGGGGCTTCCCGCGCCCGCCCTCGTCTCGGCCCTGGCTTTCTTCGACGGCTACCGCAGCACCTGGCTCCCCGCGAGCCTTGTCAGCGCGTTGCGCGATTCCCTCACCGGCTCGGGATTCGAGCGTGTGGACCGGCCGCGCGGAGAGCTCTTCCACTCGGAATGGCGCTAGGGCCGCCGCGCCCGGTTGGTGTCGGCAATCCGGAGCGCCGCTGGCACGCCGGAGCGCTGATGCCGCGCCGACCCTCGCGTTCGCCGCGCAGGCCTCAGATCAGACGGTCGGCCTCTTCCGCCAGCGCCCTGAGCAGGCTCTCGGTATCGGACCACCCGAGACATTCGTCGGTGATCGAAACCCCGTAGCGCAGGCCGGCCGGTGGACCCGGCTCCTGGCGACCCGCCTCGAGGTTCGATTCGATGAGGAACCCGCGTATCGGCGCGGAGGGCGGGTTCCCGCGGCGCAGCGCAAGCAGTGCCTTCATGAGCCTGCTCAGGGCGCCGACATCGCGGCCGGGGCTGTTTCCGTGTCCGAGATCGACCAGCACGGCAGGATCGAGGCCGGCGCCGCGCATTGCCTCGGCCAGGTCCGTTGCCGCCTGCCAGTTTGGTCCCGCCTCTCCTCCCCGCAGACAGACATGGGGGAAGGGATTGCCGCCCGCCTCGAGGGGGCCGACAGAACCGTCCGATTCCATTCCGACGAAGGTCATGACCTGCGACGCCGCAAGCGCCGCGTTGAGCGCGCCCGTGAAGTTGCCATCGAGTCCGTTCTTGAAGGCGACGGGGAAGGGAATGCGCGCGGCGAGCTCGCGCAGGTATTGTGCGTCGACGCCGCGGGCGCCGACCGCGGCCCAGGAGAGACAGTCTTCCCAGTACGGCCAAAGGAAGGGCGACACAAGTTCCGCACCGAGGGGAATACCGAGTCCCGCGAGCTCGACGAGGAGCCTGCGGGCCATTGGGATACCCACGGTCGGATCCCTT
>DATJQN010000101.1:0-2942 GCA_035505775.1 Rectinemataceae bacterium
TGCCATGTCGTTAGAAAGGGTACGATCGGAGGCCATCCATAAAAGCTCCCTTTTATGACGCACCACGAGTTCCGTTATCGAGCTGCACTATGAACTCCAAATCGGCGTGTCACTACCAGAATCGAAGGCCATTGAGGAGACTTCTTTCCCCGCACCGTGTGTCAGCATCCGGATGGCTGGGTATCTGCCAAGGGGCAGGGAGATACCCAGCACTCCAGAAACGGACTGCGGCCCCTCCAGGAGATTTGCCTATGGGGCGACGAAGACACGCAGGTCGGGTTTGCGAGGCGCTCTCCATGACGCGCTCGAGCTTCCAACTCAGCCTTAAGACGCGATCAGAGAGCCCGCCCCAAACAAGGTCGAGAGCGGCGAACCGGTTTTACGACGGGAAGGTCCAGGCTATCAGGAGCCGCCGCCATGAAACCGGTCCATCGACCATCCCCCCTTTGGAGATCAGCGGCGAGATCCGGGCGGGCGAGCAGATCGCGGCCCTGCTGCGGGGCGGCCCTGCTTCCGGGCGGCCTGAATGAAGTTCGAAACCTGCATCGTAGACGCGTTCACCGACCGCTTCGCCTGCGGCAATCCCGCCGGCGTCGTCTTCCTGGAGGGCCAGAACGCTCAGGCCGGGCCGGAACTCATGCAGCAGCTTGCCTTCGAGCTCGGCCTGTCGGAGACGGCTTTTGTGTCCGAGACCGAAGAAGGTTTCTCCATCCGCTGGTTCTCGCCTCGACGCGAGATGCCCCTCTGCGGGCATGCGACCCTCGCCGCGGCCCATCTTCTGTTCGAGCGCCGCCCCGGTCTTGCCTCGCTGCGCTTCGACTCTGCGGCCGGACGGATCGAGGTCGAGCGGCGCGAGGAGGGAAGGCTCGGCATGAGCTTTCCGCTGGACCGCTATAGACGAACACCCGCGGAGAGTATCTACCGGGACTTCTTTGCGCTCGACACCATCGGCGACTGCATCGTGGGCGAACTGACGGGCAAGGTGGTCCTGATTCTTGAAGATGGGGCGGATCTGCGCGCCATACGACCTGACTTCGCGGCCATGCGACAAGCCTCGGGCGTCTTCACCAGGGGAATCGGGATCAGCGCGCGGGCCGCCGACTTCGATTTCGAGACCAGATACTTCAACCCCTGGGCGGGGGTCGACGAGGACCCGGTGACCGGCTCGGTGCACACCCTGCTCGGGCGCTACTGGAGCGAGCGGCTCGGAAAGACAAGCCTGCGCGCGCTGCAGAACTCGCAGCGCCCCGGAGTGCTCGAACTCGAAGTGGCCGATCCGAAGATCGTCATCAGCGGAATGGCGCGCGTCGCGCTTCGGGGAGTGTTCGACGCCTAGCATGGCGAGCCCTATTGCAAGCACTCAAGCGTGGGAACTTCAGCCGGAACGCGCCGCCTCCATGCCGGTAGCATGGACCTATCCGCGGCGCATGAGCGACTAGAGCACGGGAGCGTCCGGGTCGCGGTTCGTGACGATCACCGAGCTCTTGTAGGCCGAGCCGCGGACCAGAAGGCGCGGCGCCCCGGGAAGACCGCCACTCGTGAGGTTTTCCATGCTGCCCTTGTAGGGCCTCCCTTCGAGCTCGATGTTGTACTCCGGGGGAACAATAATGGCCACCCGGCTCTTGTAGGCATTGAGTTCGATGAGGGTCTCCGTCGCGCTCAGCAGTGCATGGCGCAGATCGAGGATGAGCATGCCCTTGTAGACCCGCGGCCGAAATACTGCCGGCACTGTCCAGGCACCGTTCTTGCGGACCGTGGACTTGTAGACGTTTTCATCCCTGTGCCGTCGCCACCAGGGGGAACGAACCGCCACGACCGGGACCGCGGGGGGGAGGACCGGCAGGTCGCGCAGCTCGTTGGCCAGATCTACCGTCACCACGGCCGAGAGCACCCGGCCGATACGCTCCGCGAGTTCGTGGTCGCTCAGTTGTCCCCGAATATAGGCTTCCTGCAGGCGGCTGATGGCCTGGTCGCGTTCCGGCGTGGAGACGCGATGCTGGATATCGAGAGAGGTTTCCATGGGTGAAATATACCACGATCACGTGAGGGCCAGGGAGGGAAGACTCACTCGGGCTCAAGGGCGGGCTGCCCCGGGAGCGGGCGACTTTCCGGCGCGCAGGGGGCGAGATGGCGGCAGGATTGTAGCCAGAACCGGGGAAACCCGTGCTATTATCCGCCTACTGGTGAAAACACTCATGAAACCGGATGGATGTGTTGCTCACGAGAACCCGGACAGCCGCGGGGCGAGGATTCTTCTGATAATAATACTCGCGACCATGGCGGTCTTCCTCTTCGTGGTGGCCATCGCGCTCCTTGTCTGGCACGACGCAGCACTTGCCGCTATCAGTTTCGGCGGTGCGGTGGTCATGGCGCTGCCGCTCACGCTGATACTGCGCGGGCATCGCGAGGCCTCAGGTCTGGCACTCCTCCTCAGCTTCGTATGCGCCGTGACCCTCATCTGCATGGTCGGCCAGGGCATCCACGATATCACGATCTTGACCTATCCCGTGGTCGTGATCATCGGCAGCCTCATCCTCGGGCGAAGGCACTTCCTCATCGTCTCCGCCCTGACCCTGGCTGCCGTAGCCTGGCTCACGCTCGGAGAATCGCATGGTCTTTTCAGTCTGAAGCCCATCGGTCCCGTCACGGTGCTGGATTTCATGATCATGGCCTCCATCCTTCTGGTTGCGATCCTCGCGGCTGATCTCCTGGCGCGGGACATGCGGAGCAACCTTGAGCGGGCCAGGAGCGAGATCACTCGACGCAAGGCCACGGAAGAACGGCTTCGTCACCAGAGCATCCACGATTCGCTCACGGGTATCTACAACCGCGCCATGTTCGAGGAGGAGGTCGAGCGCTTCGAGCGGAATCGCGAGTTTCCCGTGAGCATCATAGTCGCCGACGTCGACGATCTGAAGATCACGAACGACACGGCCGGTCAT
>DATJQN010000102.1:0-11896 GCA_035505775.1 Rectinemataceae bacterium
GCTTCAGGTCGCCGGCGACGCAGAGGTAGGCCATGCCGGCCTGCGAGTCCCAGAGGCCCATGGTGAAGGCCGCGAAGCGGCCGACGAAGCCCCGCTCCTCGATGAAGTCGTTGATCTTGTACACAAGGTCCCCGAGGTCGATGTTCCTCGGCATGGCCTTCTTCCACTCGTTGAAGTAGTTGATGACCATGGTGGCCACCTGAACCATGATGAGGGCGGCGGAGACCCCCTTGCCGGAGATGTCGCACTTTATGAAGTAGTGGTAGCGCGAGTTGATCGACTTGAAGTCCCAGTAGTCGCCCGATACGCCCTTGGCGCCCTCGTAGTAGCCGAAGACCTCGAAATCCTTTTCGTCCCGGCTGCCCGTGGAAAGCTTGGCCCGGGAACCAGGCGCCGCGTCGAGGGGAATGAACATCTTCTGGATGCCCTTGCCGACGATGAGTTCCTTTGATGCCTTGGCCGCCTTGACGAGTCCCTCGGTCATCTGGTTGACCGTGTCGGCGAGGGTGTAGAGCTCATCGCGGGTGGCCACCTCGATCTTCTCTCCATCGAGCGATTCCTTGTCCTCAGTGTCCCTGATCTTCTCGATCTGCGTGACCAGCTTCTGGATGGGGCTCACGATCGCCGAGGAAAGGATGAAGGCGCCGATGATTCCGATGCCGAGCGCGATGGCCGCGATTATGAGCGTTATGCGAATGAGATTGCCCGTGGCGGAGCGGACTTCGGCGGCGATCTTCTGCGTGCTCACCTCCAGCCGGACCATGCCGCGGTAGAGGAGCTGGTCGCTCGGACGGTACTCGATGATGGGCTTGTAGTAGAGATAGCTCTCGGACTTCGTCGTCAGTTTGGCCGGGTCGAAGGCGGGGATGGACCCGACCGCCCGGTTGGAGATCGAGCGGAGCGTATCCCTGATCTTGAGGTCCTCCTGGTCGAGGGCGTTGTTGATCTCCGTGCGCCGGGCCGCCGAAGCCGCGTCCTGTCCCAGCCCCGCCTTCTCCTGGTTCAGCCTGACCTTGTTGGCGAGGTTGGGCGCGATGGCCTGTTCCGCGGCCGTCTGGAGCTCCGCGGCCATCGCGGGCAGCTTCTGGGCCAGCGGATCGGCGGAGCTGCCGGAGCTGCGCATGACCGACTGTCCGCGGACGAGCTCGGCGCCCTCGACCTTCTGCGAAATCGCGTCGTCGTTCGTGGCATAGACCACATCCTGTCCGGCGACCTTGGCCTGGGCGCTGTTGCCCGTGATGGTGATGTAGACCGCGCCCTCCATGGCCTTCGCCTGATCCGGCAGGAAGCTCAGCTGCGTGACCGCGTCTTCCTTCCCGAGGAAGAACCGTCCTCCCTGCGCCGCGCTCTCGAGAAGCACGAGGGCGCGCTGCTGCAGCCCGGTGGCCAGGGTCGAGCTTTCGGTCCGTATCATGAAGAATCCGAGGGGTAGCGACACGAGGAGTACGACGAAGATGACCAGGAGTCCGATCGTGCTCGTGACCTTGACGCGGAGCCCTGCGCCTCTTCTCCGCAGCGTCGTGGCACGCTGGGCCTTTTCTGCAGTCGGCATGGGACCTCCCGTGATGAGGGCGTGGACTTCGCGGCGCACGACGGCTCCCTCCTGGACGACCCTGATGGTCTGTCTGAGCGAGAGGAGGAGGCCGAGGCCGGCGAAGAGTATCGCGACCAGGATGATGGCATCGTAGATCGAGAAGGCGTAGGTCCGTGGGCTGATGGCGTGCCAGGAGGGATTATAGGCCACTTCGAGGCCGTACTTGACGGTGCCGGAAATGTCCACGGAGACGACCGGCCCCGTCCAGAACCAGCCGCGGAGCGGATGGTAGAGGCCGAGCCGGTAGGAGCCGGTTTCCACGCCTTCGAAGGAGAAGCCGTCGATCTCGCCGTCGGAGGCGACACGGTAGTCGCCGTTGACGGCGCTGTGATCGACGTCATAGGGAGGCGCTCCGTCCCGGTCAAGGACGATGCGCTCGATTCTCCCGTCGGTGAGATAGCCGCGGCCCAGGATCCGGAGCTGTGTCCGGCCCAAATCGTCTCTCGTCGCGATGACGTCGCTGACGATGGTGTGGGGAATGTACTTGTCCGCCCTGAGCAGCACGGTCGACACGGCACTCACGTTGCCCACGCCGTCTATGGCCGCGACCGAGAACAGGTAGTAGCCGTTATCCACGTTCGTCTGCGAGAACGAGGCTTCGCTGCCCCGGATGGTCGGCGGCGGCCCGGGTGGGCCGGCTGCCTGGACCAGGCGGGCCTCGTAGGCGCTCAATCCGGAGAGTGGGGCCGCGGATGCACCGGAGGCCGCTGATGCGCCGGGAGCCGCGGCAGATCCGAGTACCGAAGGCGCTCCGGGGGCCGCTCCCGCTCCGCCGCCGGCCTGCCCCGGCTGGAGCGCTCCGACATAGCGAAACTCCCAGGTGTAGCCGGCCAGATCGGGATCCGTGGGCGGCGCCCAGTGGAGGGTGAAGGTGTTGGACGCGAGGAAGCCGCGTTGGTCGGTCTCAGGAGGGATCACGAGGGGGGGATCGGGCGGTGTCCGTTTCCGGACATAGCCCAAGGAGACGGGTACCGAGCGATTGCCCGCGTTGTCTTCGATGGACACAAAGAGGCTCCACGCACCGTCCTGTGTGGCCGGCAGGTCGAGGATGGGAATCGTCGCCTGCTGCGTCTTGCCGCTCTTCCACACGGCCTCGGCAGTCGGTGCCGCGGCCGAATCGGTCGGTCCCGCTGCATGCCGCCAGAGGTAGGCGATAGTGCGGATACCCGATGAATCATCGGGCAGGTTGACCCGGACCTGGGCGCTTTCATTGCGCGATTTCCTGCCTGTCTGGAAGTTGAGCGCCGCGAGACTGGGCTGGTCGACGTGCTCGTCGGGCTCGAGCATGAAAATGCGGCCCGGGGTCGCCCCGTCGTACTGCCAGGCGACATAGGCCCTTCTGTTGACCACGGCCACCCGGGCGAAGGCCGTGGCTCCCGCCCCGCTCGGATCGCTGCGTTCGCTCAAGCCGAGGCTTTCGCTCGTCCAGCGGCCGGCGGTCAGGGTCGCATGAAACACTGCATTGGCTTTGAGCCTGTCCTCCAGATACACGACATGCGCCGCGCCTCCGCTCTCGAAAACCTGCGAAAGCATGTAGGAACCCGTCGGCGGCGAGATCTGCGCTGGCGTGGAGAGGTCGATGCTCCCCGCGGAGTCGAGTCGCGCCGACCAGATCTGGGTCTGGGCGGCCTTGGTCATGCGGCGTTCCCAGACGACAATGGCCCCTCCGCCGAGCGGGAGGAGCTCGGGCCGCTGATTGTCGAAATTCTCGGGGCCGAGGTGGGCCGGGGAGGGATCGGGAAAATCCGTGAGGGGTCGGGCTCGACCCCAGCTCAGGCCGCCGTCGGCCGAACTCTTGATCATGAGCACGTAGTGCGAGGGTACGTCGCCCTGAAGGGGAACGAGGGTCTGGAAGACGACTATGTCCCTGCCCGCCAGGGGCACGGAGACCGGCAGGAAATTGACCGCGAGATTCTCGTCGCTCGCGACGATCGAGCGAAGCGGCGACCACGAGCTGCCGTCGCGCGACACCGAACTGTAAATGCCGATGGTGCTGGGCAGGACGCCGGCCGTCTGGTCGGCCGAGTTCCCGGGTTGCCCCTGCGTGACGAAGAGAATCCAGCCCCCGTTCACGTTCGGATATATCCTCGGGGCCACCGAGGTGGAGGCACTTTCGATCGAAGCCGCGCGCTGGAAGGTCCTGCCCTCGTCGGTCGAGAGACTGACCGCGAAGCTGCTCTCGGTCGTCGGCCAGGCGATGGCCACCGTGCCCTGCCGGGACATGCTGGCCGAGTAGAGACGCGGCTCCGTGCCATGGAAGTTCAGGGCTTGGTCGTCGATGCGATCCTTTTTCCATTGCCCGCCTGCGAGATAGGCCCGCCAGAGCCAGGCCCTGCCCGTGTCGCCCGACTGGTCGGACTCCTGCCAGATCAGCAGCGGCCCCGAGGCTGTCGTGAAGAAAGTCGGGAAGCGTCCGGATGCGAAGGACTCCGGAGCGTTCCAGTAGTCCAGCGCCGACATCGGGGCCGCGACGATACCGACGAGGAGGAGCCCGAGAAGCATCCTCACCCGTCCAACGCGCACCGCACCGCCCCGCCTTGCCATGCTAGTACCCCAGCTGCTTCAGGTTCTGATCGAGCCTGAGAATCTCACGCGTCATCCGCCCCGCCTGGAGCAGCCGGTTGAGAGTATCCCGGGCCTGGTTGTATTGACCAGCCGCGTACTGGCCGGTCGCCGAATCGAGCAGAGCCTGATCCGCCGGACTCAGCGCCGGCCCTGTCTGGGCAACCTTGCCGCTCAGTATGCTGAGGTACTTGATGTCGGCAAGGGCCTTGCCGTTCGAGGGATCGAGGGTATAGGCCTGGTTCAGAAGGTCCGAGGCCTGGGCGTTGTCCGAGCTCCGCCCGGTCCTCATCAGCCGCTCAGCCTGCGCGACCAGTGAGGCCGCCCGCGCGATCTGATCCTTCGAAGGCTCGGGGGGGCGCCGTCCGGTCTTGATCTCGGCCTGCCTGAGGAGATTCTGGATGGTCGCGTTGTTCGGTTCCATCTTGGAGAGGTCGGCGATGCGCGAATACGCGGTCTGCGGGTCCGTGGCCAGCAGATCGCGCGCCGCGGAGATCCGGCTCGGCAGGGATTCGCTGTAGGCGGCCTGGTCGGTCGCCTTCAGTATCTGAAGCGTCAGGAGTCCGGCCTCTGCGTTCAGCGGGAAGGCCCGCGTCACATAGCTGATGTTCTGTCGGGCGGCATCGAAGGCCTGTGCAGCCGCCGTCCTGTCCCCGCTCTTCATCAGGCCGGCCCCGCGCGCATAGAGCGCTCGGGCCTGGGAAAGGTAGTTGCTGATGTCGTAGTAAAGCGGCTCGCTCTGCTTGACCTCGCGCTTGTTGTTCGTGTCCTGGGCCATCTTCACGAAGTTCTGCCAGTATCTCACCTGCGGCTGCTCTTCGCTGTGCTTGCTGAGCCACAGCCGCTGCGCGGAGTCCAGCGCCTCGCCCGCCTGATCGTAGAGCTGCTGGTTGTAGTACCGCTGGCCGTCGTCGAGGAGGCGGAAGGTTTCGTTCAGCACATAGGCCTCATCCGCCTGGTCGCGGTCGGCCTTCAGTTTCGAGTACTGGTTGTTGTAGTAGTCGTTCCACTTCTGCGGATCGAAGTCGTTGTTGGACCACTCGAGTATCCTGGCAAGCGCGTCGGCCAGCTTCGTCTGGGAGGCATCAAGATCCTGACGCACGGTCGCCGAAGCGAGGCCCTTGCCCTGGCTGGCGGCGAGCAGGCGACGTGCGTCGGCCAACGCGGCATCCGCCGACTTGATCGCCTGATCGGCGGCCTTCTTGTGGTCAAGGGCGCGGGCGAGGGCCTCGGTATCAAAGGCCTGGAGGGCGGCGAGCCTCGTGGCCTCCTCGCCGAGTCTGCTGCGCTCCGCCTTGACCTCAGGTGCGTCCCGGATGGCCTGCAGCTCCGAGTCGATCGCCCCCGAGGACTGCGCAACGAGGTTCTGCAGAGCCGCGAGCGCCTTCTGTTGGTCGGCGAGTATCGCCGCCCCGCGCGAGGGCGTGGGGTCGTGGAGGCCGTTTCGATCCGGGAGCGTGGATACGGGACCGATCGTGAGCGCGTCCGCCTGGCGGATCTCGCCGTCTCGGGTCGTGAGCTGGCTCTCGATCTCCCGCGTCTCGAGCTGCGCCCTGAATGCCACGATCTCCGTCTCGCCCGCCTGTATCGCGGCGACGACCTTCGCGACGCGCTGCTCGTAGTCCGTCTTGGCCGCACGCGACCTGGGGTCGGCCTTCGGATCGGCGGCCCAGGATACGAACAGCGCCAGGGTCGGGTTGTCGCCCGCAAGGAGGGCGCGGACGGAAGCCGCGGCGCTGCCCAGCCGGCTCCGGTAGTCCGTCATGGAAGCCCTCGAATCGGCGAAGGGGGCGTCGGGCTTGAATGCGGACATGAAGGCAGCAGCCTGGGCATGGATGCCGTCGGCTGCCTGCGCCAGCTGCGCGAGCCTCGAATAGGAGGTCGCCAGAGTGCGCAGCCGGTCGAGACGCTGGTAGTCGGCGGTCTTGGCGTCGACGGTGGCCGCGACGAATGGTCCCAGGTCCGGGGCGCCGCCGGATCCATAGCCGCTCTTCCACAGCGCGAGGACGCGGAGAGCGGGGGCGGTCAGGCTCGTCACGGCGTCGAAGGACGCACGGGCTTCCTCCCAGCGCCCGGCGTCGAGCGAATCGAGGGCGGCAGCGTAGCGTTGCTCGATCGAGGCCTCGAAGGCGCTCTGCAGCTTCCCGAGCTGGAAGCCGTATTCCGCGAGCAGGGCTCCTTCGAGCCCCTCGGGCTTTCCGCGTTCCGCCTCGGGTCTCCAGCGGGGGTCGCCGGCCGCATCCAGGCTTCCGTAGTCTGCCACGTCGGGACGGCCACGGAGGAAAAGGTCCGCATAGCTGGGGTAGGCGTACTGGATGTAGGAAATATCCGCGCTGCCCCGCTTCTTCGGCAGCTGCTGGCCGAGGGTTTCCAGTTTCCTGCCGGAGGAGTCGATCGCCTGAATCGATGATTCGAGCGCGGCCAGGGCTGCCTGCACGGGCTGCCACGCCGCCTCCGCCCGGGCGGCGTCGCCGGCCGAGAAGGCCGCGCCCAGTGCGTCCACGGCACTCTGCAGCCCCGCAAGGGCGCCGGCGGAATCGCGCGCCGCGTCGGCCTGCGAGGCGGCGGCGGCGACGTTCTGCGAGGCGTACTCCACGACTGAACCCTGGCCGTTCTGCAGCCTTTCCCGACCGCCGGCAAGGAGGAAGGAGAGGCGGCGTGGTCTGCCCTGGGTGTCAAGCGCGGGAAGCGGGACGCCGTCGGGACTCTTCAGGACCTGGCCCGTCCTGTCGGTCTGCAGCACGGTACCATTCGCGTCGACGACGAGGGAGCTCAGGTTTCCGGCAGCGTCTACGACGAGAATCTTCCTGGTCTGATCGTCCAGCAGGTCGTACCCGGCATCTTCATACTGCTGCCGATAGATGTCGAAGCCCTTCTCGTAGACGCTGACTGCCTCGCCGTATTTCCCGCCGTCCAGGAGCGTGCGCGCCTGCGTCATCAGACTGCGCATGGCACGGAGGTTTTGGGACTTGAGAATGGCCTCCGAGATCTTGATCAGGATGTCCTGGTTGCCGTAGGGGTCGAGGTCCTGCAGCTCCCGCGTCCGCTGGTTCACGTAGTCCTGGTTGGCGGGAAGGGACATGTCCTTCGTCTTGATGACACTGAAAAGATCGGCCGCGATTTGCGCGTATTTCTCGCGGATCCCGATGATTTCGCGGATCTGCCCGTTGGCCTGGTCGAAGCGGTCGGGATCCTGGCGGATCACCGCGGTCAAGCTGGTGATCGAGGCGTCGTAGTTCTTCAGTTCGCGGTCCACGCGGGCCTTGCTCAGCAGTACGGTCGTGAGGAGCGAACGGATGCGGCCGCCCGGATCGCTGCCCGCTTTCAGCCGGGCCTGCAGGCTGTCCACGATGCCCTGGAACCGCTGCGAGGCGTCCTGGTACAGCTGCGCCGCCTTCAGCTTGTCCCTCTCGTGCCGGGCGGCATCCACGCTCACCTGCGCCGCCGCGATATCCGTCCTCGCCTGGGCCAGCACAGGGTCCTGCTCCCGGGTGCCCATCGCATGGGCGCCGGAAGCATAGGCGAGGAGGAGTATCAGGCTTAGGAGCGCCCGACGGCCCCCCGGGCGCTCCTGGCGGGGCGTCGGATCGCGGGGCGCAGCGGGGCCGAACTGCACGTGGCGCATTGAGCGTGGACCAACACCTTTCCAAGATAGAGAATACATCGTTCTACGCGGGCTTGGCCCACCGTAGTCAACGACTTGTGCGGCTGGATCAAACTACCGCATGATTCCACTTAATTCTCGGTCGGACAAGCCTATAATTGTAGGAAGAACGGCGGCCCCACCGCCGCGCAGCTGGATATCCCCGGCGGAGAAGGGCTACTATCGGGCCCATGGAAACGAGTGCCGTTCTCCACATCGCCCTCTCCTTCGTCATCGCCGGAACCTGGATCAGCCTCTCGACCATGGCGGGGGAACGCCTTGGCACCCGACTCGGCGGATTGGTCACGAACCTGCCCTCTAACATCCTCATCTCCCTGCTGTTCATGGCCCTCACCAGGGGAAGCGGCTACGCCGCTGCAGCCACCGGCTCGGTGCCCATCGGCATGTCGGTGGACACGCTCTTCCTTCTGGTCCTGATAGCCTTCCTGCCGCGTGGAACGGGAATCAGCCTCGCCCTCGCCCTCCTTGCCTGGCTCGTCGGTGCGACGGCGGCCATCGCCCTGCCCCCGATCGGCTTCGGCGCCGGAATCGCCCTTTACGCGGTGATGTGCATTGCCGCCTTCCTGGTGGTGGATCAAGGGTTCAAGGTGAGGGTTGTCCCCAAGAAGGCCCTGCCTTTCCGCGTCTCGACCGTGGTACTGCGGGCGCTGTTCGCTGGCGGCATAGTGGCCTCGGCCGTGGCCGCCGCCCAATATGCCCCGCCCTATGTCACCGGAATCCTTGCCACCTTCCCCGCCGTGCTCCTGTCGACCATGGTCATCCTGATCAGGGCCCAGGGGCCCGACTTTGCCCGGGCGACCGGCAAAGTATTGCTCATCTCGTCCTCCAACATCATCATCTACTCTATCGGGGTCTGGTTTCTGTTCCCGCCGCTGGGACCTTGGCTCGGGACCCTCAGCTCGTTTGCGATGGCCGCGCTCTACATCTCGCTCTTCCTCCCGTTCATGCGGCGAATCAGATAGACCGGGGGAGCCCTGCCTGCTTGCGACCCTCCGAATGGGTCGCATTTCCTGTTGCCTTCCGTCCCTGACAGGGTTTTAATAGCGGTACTGAGCTATTTATTACTGGAGCAGTGTTCACGGTTCGCTCGAAAAGTATGGAGTTCTAGATCCTCCGCCACGGACCTCCCTGGCGGAGCTGGGCTCATGCGAGGAGCGGACTGTGTCGCAGAACAGAAACAACCAGATCGTCGAGGGCTTCGACGACGAAAAAGACGACGGCCTGGCCATCCGGCTCGAGCTCTGCGAGGATGCCCCCAGCTGCCTCCTGATCCACCTGGGCGGCCGGATAGACAACTACAACTCCCTCTACTTCCAGCGCTCGATCGACAAGATCATCTTCGCGGGATACCGCAGCCTCATTTTCCAGTGCGCAAGCCTGAACTACGTCTCCTCGACCGGCATAGGAGCGTTCACCTACATTCTGAAAAACCTGAAGCTCAAGGGCGGACAGATGCTGCTCAGCCATGTGCAGAGCCGCGTTTACGACGTGTTCGAGCTTCTGGGCTTCACCTCGTTCTTCGCCTTCACCGAAGATGATGACGCCGCTGCCAGGGAATTGTCGCAGAGCGCGATGCCGGCTCCCGCGCAGGGCAATATCTTTCCCCTCTACTTCCAGTGTCCGCGCTGCAGCGCGCGGCTGCGGACTTCGAAAGCGGGGAAATTCATGTGCTCATCCTGCAAGGGTCGGATAGTGGTGGACGAAGGGGGAACGGTGAAGGCCTGGGCGGGCTGAGCCCGGCTTCAGTCCCTGAATCGGCGTGACGAAATGAGGGACTTCCCCTCGAAATCGCCCGCGATCGAAAAAAGGTCGCGCAGGCAGGTCGGGATCATGGATTCGCTCGACTCCGTCACGACGATCATCCCGTCGGGTGAGGCCCGGGCGCCCAGGTGGAAGATGAAATTGACGTCCTCGGAGACCACGTCGCCGGTGGATCCGGGCTTTCGCCACATGGTGCGCCCGGCGTGGAAGGCAAAGCGAAAGGACAGGGGGGTCTCGAGCCTGAAGACCTCGTAGCCGATGAGGGCCCGGTCCAGAAGGAGACGGAAGGCCGCCAGAATGGGATTCATGCCTTCGTCGACGGGAGGGAAAAGAAGGAGGCTGCCGATCGCCTCTCGTATCCAGACGAGGCCTCCGCATTCGGCGGCCCAGGGGTTGAGGAAAGCGGCAAAATCCTCGCGGAGCCGATAGAGCCTGGTCTCCCCGATACGTTCCAGAAGCTCGCGCTGGTTGCCGATCGCCGCGTAGCAGAAACGCACGGCTACGGCCTCGCCCTCCGTCAGTCGCTTCCACCCCGGGAAGGTCTCAACGCTGTCTGGCTCCTCCGAGCTCGCGAACCCCGCCGCGGTCAAGGCGCTCCTCAGCCTCGTCTCATTGAAGACGGCTGCCGAGCCTGACTTCTTGGCGGTTGCCGGAATCCGGGACAGCGCTGCCTTGAGGAGGAGGGGGGAGACGTAATCCGTGGCCCCCCCAAAGAACAGCCGGGCGGGATCCTCGACCGCTCCGGTCCGGTCCAGCACCCCCCAGCCCATGCATCCGGCCTCGCTCGTTCTGGCCCCCAGGTCGAGCACGTGGTCGGTGTCCAGACCCTCGGCATCGACATAGACAAAGCTGCCCGGGGCCTTCTTTTTCGCACTCCTGCCAAAACTGGAACGCGGCAGAATCTCGAGCTCCAGATCCGGGGGGCAGGCGCGTTCGAGCACCGGGCTGAGCCGGCGGATGCTCTCGTCCGCTATATAGGCGAGCAGTCTCATGAGCCCCCCAGTCGCACTTCATAGAGGAGCAGCCGGGAACTGTCCTCGTCGGCGGGCCGGAAGCGGTCCAGGATAACCCGGTCCAGGGTCGGAGCCACCGCCGGGCTGATCGCGAGCGCCCCGGGAGGGGTGAACCGGGATTCCATGTCGAGCACCTCGCGCGTGGTTTCCTGCTTCATGATCTCGCGCGGGTCGTCGCGATAGCGCAGAGGGCCGGTGTGGACGGCGGCGCGCACCTTCAGCGGCTGGCCGATCCGGTTGTGGAGACGGTCGTAGAGGAAGAGTTCGTGGAGGAGGGCCATGCCCGCAAGCACCGAGGCCGTCGTGGAGTGGCCGAAAAGAAAGCCCGCCAGCGCCCCGTCCCCCTGCCAGCTCCAGACTCTTCCGGAGCGCAGCTCGACGACCCGTGCCAGTATGCTCCTGAGATCCTCGAAAGCGTCGCGCGCGGCGCTCTCTCCGTGAACCTTGACGATCTGCGAGTTCTGGACGATGTCGACGCGGAGGAGGGAAAAGCGGAATTCCTCGCCCTCAAGCAGACGGCCCCAGTTGGGAGTCCTCCTGATGCGGGGATCCTCCATGAGATGCTCGGTCTCGGCATCCCACAGGTAGCCCTCGGCCTCGACACCCTTGATGAGTTCGCGAAGACCGCTGATGCGATAGGCCCGTCCCATGAAACCTTCGCGGTCCAGCCGGGCCAGGCGCTCGACCAGCAGGAGATAGCGCCCCTCGTCGACCGCATCATCCACGATCCGGCTCGCCGCGACGGGTCCGGTTAACGGAACATTGGAGGTGAAGCCCGTGCGGGCTCGTAGGTCGTATTCGGGGAATATATCCTTGGCAACCCGCTCAAGCATGTCGGGCGTGAGGGATTCGTTGAGACATTTTTTTGTTATTTGGGCCAGTGAGCCGCGGACTTTCATCCCGGGCCCCTCCTCGCTCGGAAATCGGGGCTGGGCGAGCGCTCGCCGCCGGCAAGCACCCGCCCGGCCATAAATCCTAAAGCATGGGTACCCAAGAGTAAAGCGAGAACAAAACCGGCCCCGGGAATCAGGTCATCCAGTTGTCGGCGAATGCCGCCATGGCGCGCCTCAGGTAGTCCGCCAGCCCGGGCCGGATCCGCTCATACCCGGCCTTGAACCGTTCGTCCTCCGTGTACAGAAGCCCCAGCCCGCGAAACAGCTCGGGACTCGGCTCGTAGAAGGCCCGCAGCCACTCCGCCTTGCGCCGCATGAGTTCCCGAACGCGGGTGGAGCCGGGATCCGAGCCCCTGTCCATTTCATCGGCGAGGGCGGTGTCGATGGCCGCTCCCTCGGCCTTGACCTC
>DATJQN010000103.1:0-3899 GCA_035505775.1 Rectinemataceae bacterium
CGCAGGCACCGCCTCTCGGCGATCTTTCTGGACCGGGGCGATCCCGTTCCCCAAGTCGACACCTTCCTAGAGGTGTTCCGTATCGATCGGCTTCCCCTGGGCATGTCGTCGACCCGCATCCGCGATGCATTGCGCGGGCGCTGTTCGCCCAGGGTGCTGGCAGGCGTCCCGTTCACGGTCTTCCGCACGATCCGCGCCCTGGGGCTGTATGGAGCTTCGCGCGTACCGATGGATGAGCACGCTCACCCCGTGGCCGCGCCGCGCCGGACGGAATCCACCGTCGCCGACATGGCGCAGCCGGTGACCTCCGTACCTTCGGCCGGCTACAGCAACGCCGTCCCGTGCATATCGTTCAAGTTGGAGTCGGCTGGCTAGCTAGGCGAGGAGGAAACCATGAAGTCTGGAACCTGTCTTGCGAACCACTCCATTAATACGGGCGCTCGCCATCATGCAGGATGAGGCGGTCAAGAACAACCTGCTGCTCGCGAATCTGACCAGCCGGGCGGTTCACGCCCGCCGGGATGTGCTGCGCGCCCTGGCGGGAAGCCCGCAGCTGTGCCGGAGGTACAGGAGGTGTTCGAGCGGGACGAACACCGGGAGCTGTTCGGCGCGGGCAAGCGCCTGGTGCATGTGGTCGAGGGACTGCGTCCCGACGAGCAGTTGACCGACAACACCCTGCAGTTCGATCCCGCGAAGATGCGGGACTGGATCGAGCTGGGCGAACGCAAAGCCCAGAGCATGCTGTCCGAGAATCCTTTCGAGGCCGAGCCAGCGGACCGTTCGACGGAGTCGTTGGTCGGCAGCTACACAAGAAACGCCTGACAAGGCGGGCAACGCCCGGTGTGACCGACGTGGAGAACCGGCTGGTCGTGGCCGCGGACTGCGGGCTGGGGCAATCACATGAATCCCTCTTCGTTTCTGACCAGCTGTTAGTGGCAACTCTCAGATCGGGCGTCGACTTCGGCGACAAGGAACCAGTGGACATCATTTTTCTTTTCGTCACGCCGGTCGCCGCCAGCAATACTCACCTGAAGTCGCATTCCTCTCAGCGACGCCTGAGCTTGGATGGGCTATCATCCTGGTGATCCTCATCAACGCGGTCTTCAGCTTTTGGCAGGAGTTCAAGACTGACCGGGCGATCGAAGCACTGAAGGACATGCTGCCCTCTTATGCGACAGCTATTCGAAGCGGCGAGCCCGTGCGGGTTCTCTCCGATGAGCTGGTTCCCGGCGACATCATTCAGCTCGAGGAAGGCGACGCCATCCCGGCCGACGGGCAGCTCTTCGAGACCGCCGAGTTGCGGGTCGACAACAGCGCGTTCTCGGGCGAGTCCGAGCCTATGTACAAGCTCAACGCCAGAGCGCGAAACGAGCGCCAGTTCCTCTGGATCGAGATCCCGAACCTGGTCTTCGCGGGGGCCAGCGTCATCTCGGGCTCTGGGAAGGCCGTTGTCACTGCGACCGTCATGAACACGGAGATCGGGCAGATCGCTCGCCTCACCCAGGAAATCAAGGTCACGCCCCTTCAGAGGGACCCCGGGCACCTCGGGTCCGGGCGCCCGTTTTTCCACCCTGTCGTGGCCATCGGGCCTTTAGGTAGCGATCTCGGCTGTCGGTCCATGAAGCTCACGGTGGCCTGCACTCGACGAAACGGCATTAGGCGGCTACTCTCATTCCGACGACGGGCTCCTGGTGGCGGACGTGCATTGCGCGATCAGAGATAAGAGGCACCATGCGTATCGGCGAACGATCTTTCAATAGCGTCCTTCGGGCGGGACGCCGTGAAGCGTTCCTCTTCGGTGTGCCACAGCTCGGCCGGCGCGACGGAAGACTGCTCGCTCTCGAGGAGATCGTTCGGATTGCGAAACCCGAGGGGGAGTCCTGGCTGGGCGTGCAGCCGATCGCGGTGGCAGACATCGTCGGAAGCGAGGGCCGCTCGAAGGACTTCTCCCGCTCCTTCCTGCCCCTTGAGACGTTTCTGGAGGCACGCTGGACAAAGGTGCGCGACCTGTTGCTGACGGGCCGGATCGCCGAGGCGATCCGGGTCTATGAGTATGGGGGGGCATACTTCGTGCGGGACGGCAACCACCGCGTCTCCGTGGCGAAGACGCACGGCATCGAGTTCATCGACGCGGATGTGACGCGCTTGCGCAGCCCTGTGAGGCTGCCCGTCGCTATGAGCCGCAGCAAGATCCCCATGTTCGCCGCCAAGCTCCAGATCCAGCGGGAGACCCGCATCTTCGACCACGTTCCTGAAGAGCTGCTTGGGGACGCGCAGCCCCGCTCCTGGGCCGTCCTGCGGGCGCTCCTGGCGAGGATCGGCGGCTCCCCGGACGACGCCGAGCGGCGGGGGACGAGCCTTCGCCTCCTCTACGACAACATGCGAGTCCTGATCCGCAGGGAGGCGGTGGACCTTCTGTTCCCCGCGAAGTCCGACCTGGACATCTTCGCGGCGGTAATGTCGCTGTGGATGCGGCTCGGCGAGGAAGTAACTCCCGCCGAAGCCTTTTCCCGGCTCATCCGTAGGACGGAACGACGGAGGGGGATCCTGTCCCTGGGCTACGTGGTGTCGCGGACGCGCCGCTGGCTGTTGTCCTCCGATGCCGAGGAAAGAGACTTCTTCCTGCAGATGTCCCGGCTCCAGAGCTTCCGGCCGGGCGCCGTCCTTCACGAGGGGAACAAGCGCTGGTATCGCTTCCTTGGGAGGCAGCTCACGCGCTGGCACCCCGAGGAGTTGCAGAAGCGCCTCGGGCGTCGTCCGTTCTACGACGAGTTCGTCGCAAGCTGGTACGATACGCTCTACTCGCCCGCAGTCGAGCTTCACCGAAGTCGCGGCATCCCGATCCCGTTTCCGGAGTTCTACCGGGATTGGATGCAATGGCGGCGAAGCCGGCAGGAGGAGGCGCCTGAGCAGAGCGGGACCGGTCTGGCGGCCAATCTGGACGCCTATCTGGACGGCCGGGCGGGCCGCAGGCCTACGATCGGCGGCGCCTGAGGTCAGATCGATCGCCGTCGGCGCCGGTCGGCCTGGCGCCGACGCCATTTGTTACGCACCGAACTGCCCAGGAGCCAGATCGCGCTGGCGACCGCGGCAAACAGCACCACCCGGTAGCCGATCCACTCCGGCCGGCTATGATCCTGCCTAGTGCCGGACTGCTGCCGGCGATACTGCGCCAGCAAGGAGCCGATGTCCTTCTGACCTACGACGAGCTGATCGGCAAGATCGACGTGCTTCTGGGAGGGCGAGTGGCGGAACAGACCATCTACGGAAAGCTGTCCACGGGCGCGGCAAACGACCTGACCAAGGCGACGGACATCGTGAAGAAGATGATCACCGAGTACGGCATGAGCGAGACGTTCAAGAACGTCGTGCTGAGCCAGCATCGGGCGCCCCTGCTGGGAGCGCAGGCGGAGCCGGGGGTGATCCGGGAGTACGCCGAGAGCACGCAGACGTACGTGGATGAGGAGATCGCCCGGATCGTCAACCAGCGCTAAGAAGCGGTGCTGGGGATGCTCCGGCACGACAAGCCCAGCCTGGAGAGGATCGCGAAGAGACTGCTGGAGATGGAAACGCTGGACGAAAAAACATTCCAGGGGATGCTGAATGGCACCAATACAGCTTTCAACAGGAGGTTCAATATGGATATCATCAAATGGGACCCGTTCAAGGAGCTTACGGTTGATTGAAGGCTCGTGCGGCGGGAGAAAAAGCTATGTATGGAAAGATCCTTGTCCCTCTTGATGGATCGGAGCGCGCAGAGAGGATATTGCCATATGTCGAGGATTTTGCGCGGCAGTTCAAGTCAGAAGTGCTTCTCCTGCTTGTTATCGAGACTGTGCCGGAACCCCTTGGTCCCGGGCAGACAAGTCTTCCCATCCAACCGGACACGAACGACCCAG
>DATJQN010000104.1:0-18319 GCA_035505775.1 Rectinemataceae bacterium
TCATTATTCCGCATCATTGTGCAACGAATGCAAAGGAATGTCAAGTGAAGGGGGCCGGAGACTCGATACGGGACTTGATTTCACTCTGCGGCTGATTCGGGCTCGGTGCCGCCACGGCGAGCCGCGAGCGCTTCCCTAATCTCCTCGGAGCGATATCCGAGAGCCCTCAGCCTGGCCTCGACAGCCCTGGATTCGCCGTGGGCGCGCCGCAGCTCCCGTTCGACCGCCCGCATGAGGCTCTGGCCGCGCTGCTCCGGACCAAAGCTTTCTGTAGCCACCGCTCTCGCGAGCTCCGGATCCACGCCGTGGGCGCGCAGGGCAGTTTCGAGGCTCCGCGGCCCCTCGCTTCTGCGGGCGAGGCGGGAGGCGGCGAAGGCGAGGGCAAAGCGCCGGTCGTCGACGAAACCCTCGGACACGAGTCTGGCCAAGGCGAGACGGATTGCCGGCAGGCTGAATCCCCGGGCCTGAAGCTTGGTATGCAGGAGCTGCTCCGAATGCTCCGCCCTGGCGGCGAGACTCATGCCCTTCCGTTCCGCTTCGTAGGCCTCGGCGGCAAGGCGAAGCCTGGATTCCCCCTCTTCGTCGACCTCGGTACCCGGAGCGGGGGCCTGGCCGCCGAGCGCCTCGAGCTGCTCCACCCTGAAATAAAACCGGGAGCCTCCCGTCGCAACCGTGGCGACGCCGGAGGCTCCCAGCTGTACCGATTCAATTTTCATGCCGCACGTGAGGCCCAGGCCTCCCGATCCGTGGCCCCCGGGATCCCGTTCCCTGAGACCGGCATGCCCCTCGTGGGACGGGGCTGACTAGCGCTTGGAGAACTGGAAGCGCCTGCGGGCTCCGCGCTGACCATACTTCTTGCGCTCGACCATACGGGGATCGCGAGTGAGGAAGCCGTTGGCCCTGAGGGCGGTGTGATTGGCCGGATCCACCTGGGCCAGGGCCCGGGCGACACCGTGGCGGCAGGCTCCCGCCTGGCCGTTGGGTCCACCGCCGAGCACCTTGATGAGAACGTCGTACTTGTTTTCGGAGGCCGTCACCATGAAGGGCTGGCGGACCTGCGTGACGAGCTCACCCTGCTTGAAATACTTGTCGAGCTCCTGGCCGTTGACGACGATCTTGCCCGTTCCCTCGCGCACGAAGACGCGGGCAACGGCGCACTTGCGGCGGCCGGTTCCGATTCCGAGGTTCCTGATCATCCCTTGCTTCCTTCTTACAGTTCGATCGCGACGGGCTTCTGAGCCGCATGCGGATGGCTGGGGCCTGCGTAGATCTTGGCGTTGAGGTAGAGCTTGCGCCCGAGGGGACCCTTGGGCAGCATGCCGCGCACGGCGATCTCCAGGGGCTTGGCGGGGTTGCGCTCGATCAGCTTGTCGAAGCTGTAGTTCTTCATGCCACCGGGGAAACCCGTATGGTGATGGTACATCTTGTTCTGCCGCTTGCGCCCGGTGATGGCGACTTTCTCGGCGTTGATGACGACGATGAAGTCCCCGGTCTCCTGCGACGGAGTGTAGGTGGGCTTATGTTTGCCGCGAAGCATGGAAGCTACCCTGGCGGCAACCCGGCCAAGAGGCTTGCCCTCGGCGTCGATCACATACCAGGAGCGTTCGGCCTTTTCGGCCGTCACGAATACGGTCTTCATGTATCTATACCTTCACCTTTGCGTGGTTTCGTGCTGGCAAAGCGCCGGCTATAGTCCCATAGATCGATAGGAGTGTCAATAACCCGGGCTGACCGACCTGATCTCAAGACCGAAGGTCAAGACCGAAGGTCAAGACCGAAGGTCGGCCCCGAACAAGCAGCCCGGAGAAGCTCTGCACCCGCCTCCCCGTCGGGCGAGACCGGTCGGACAGGCGCGTCCGAGCCGCCGCCCATCACCTGAGCTCTTCTCGGAGCCCGGGCGCGGGCGATCAGTCCTTCGGAGTCTCGCTCTTCTGGGCGCTCTGCGCCGCCTCCTCGGCCTCCTCCCGTTTGGCCTCGAGACGGTCCTTGATGTCGGCCAGACCGATAAAGACCGCCACGAAGCCCACGAGGAGGGCCAGGACGGGGAGGGAACCCCTCAGGAAGGCGAGCACGTCCACCCACCAGTTCAGCGGCCCCGGAACGCAGGCGAAGACGGAGAAGGCAAGAAAGAGTATACCGACGATCAGCGCTATCATATGCAGTCCTCCTGAGCGAATCCTGCGGACCGACCCGGTCGCAGGGGATGATAGCATCAGCCCCTCCGAGCGGCAAGCGTCGGGCTCGGCCGGCCCGCGGCGATTGAGGCGGAGCGCCGCTCGGGCTATACTCCGCCCATGTTCAAGGCGCAGTCCCTCGCTCTCTACAAGAACCGTCCGGTCCTCCTCACGGAGGTCCGGGACAAGATCGAGATCAGGCAGGAGGACGGATCGACCCTCCGCGTCCGAGACAAGGACCTGCACCCCCTCCACCCCGGACCCGTCTCCGCGCTTCCAAGCCCGGCCCGGGGCGGCGATTTCGAGACCGCCCGGAAGATGCTCGCCGGCGAGACGGATGAAAACGGGGAAAGCCCGGGCTGGGCCGGCCTGGCCGAGCTCGTGTTCGGCGCGGACGGTCCTGAAGAGGTCATGGCCTGCTGGAAAGAAGCCACCGACGGACTGCGCTTCAGGCTTGACGGCGGCCTGCCCTATGCGGTTTCCGACGCCATCCTCTCCCGCGAGATGGAACGGCGCGCGCGGAAGGAAGGAGAGGCCGAGGAGCGGACCGCGTTCATCGAGCGCGTCAAGAAGGCGCGCTCCGTGCTGGCTTCGCGGAGGAAAAACAGCTCCGCGGGCGGCCCCGGATCCGAGCCTCAGACCGCAGAGGCGGAGACAGCTGCCCCGAAGGGCGCGGCCGACCCGCTCTTTCTTCCGGATGACGAGCGCTTTTTCGCAGAGATCGAGGGTCTCGCGCTCGCTCGGTCGACGAAGAGCCGCCTCTGCGGCGAGCTCGGCATCCCCGAGACGGCGGAAGGCGCGCATGCATTCCTGCTCTCGGTTGGACGCTGGTCCGAGTACGACAATCCCCATGCGCGCCGTGCCGGATGTCCGCTCTGGGCTCCCAAGCTGCCGATCGGGGACGGCGCGGGCAGGGCCACGCTTCCGGAACGACGGGACTTGAGCTCGCTCCGCGCCTGGGCGATCGACAATGCCTGGTCCCACGACCCCGACGATGCCGTCGGCTGGGACGGCAGTTCCGTGTGGGTGCACGTCGCCGATCCCGCCTCGGTCATCATTCCCGGCTCTGATGTGGACGCGGAGGCCCTGTCCCGCGGTTCCACCCTCTATCTGCCCGAGCTCACGGCCCCCATGCTGCCCGACGAGGCGCTTGAGCGCTTCGGTCTCGGTCTCTCCGATGCCTCGCCCGCCCTGTCCATCCGCATCGGGCTCGACGGGGGCGGGGCCATCACCGCGGTCGAGGTCGTTTCCTCGACCCTCAAGGTCGAGCGCCTGTCATACGCGGGGGCGGATGCCCTGCTCGACGCGGGCACGGTGCCCGAGCTCTCAGCGCTGGCCTCGATCGCCGAGCTGCGCGCCGCCCGGAGGGCCGCCCAGGGGGCCGTCGAGATAGCCATACCCGAGGTCCGCGTCCATGTGGAGCGGGGGGTGACGGGTCCGGGGGAGATCCTCGTCGAGGCCATTCCCCACTACCGCTCGAGCGAGCTCGTGCGCGAGCTCATGCTCCTCGCCGGCGAGGCGGTGGCGCGTTGGGCCTTCGAGCGCTCGCTCCCCTTCCCCTACTACGGCCAGGAGGCGCCAGGCGAGGGCGGGGGCGGCTCCGAGGGAGACAGCCTCTCCGCCCAGTTCGCGCGCAGGCGCCTCATGCGATCGGGGCTGTCAGGTCCGACGCCGAGCGCCCATCGCGGGCTGGGCCTCCCCTTCTACGCCCAGGCCACCAGTCCCCTGCGACGGTACCAGGACCTCCTCGGCCACATGCAGATTCGCGCCCACCTCGAAGGCCGGGAAGCCCTCGACGCGGACGAGGTGGGCCGCCGCTGCGCTCTGGCCCAGGCGGCCTCTGCCGCGACCCGCCAGGCCGAGCGTGCCAGCGAGCTGCACTGGACACTCGCCTACCTGAGGCGCAGGGGCGCGTGGGGCGGGGAGGGAGTGATCGTCGGCGCGGCGGGGCCCGGGTCCTGGCAGGTCTACCTGCCCGAGCTGGGGCTGGAGACGAAACTGAAGCTGGGCTCCGGCAGGGCGCTCGACGAGATCCTCCCGCTCAAGCTGGTGCGGGTCGACCTCCCCAGGCTGGAATGTTCCTTCGACGAGCAGCGCTCGTATTGACCGGTCTCCCCGCTTCGTCTACTCTCACCCTAATATGGAACAGAAGGACTATCGTCTCGCGGCGATAATGTATACGGACATCGCGGGCTTTTCCCGGATGATGGAGCGCGACGAGGCGGCGACCCTCGAGCTCCTTACTTTTCACAACAGCCTGATCGGCGACATCGTGGGCCGCCATCACGGGACCGTCATCAAGACCATCGGCGACGCCCTGCTCGTGGACTTCAAGAACACGGTCGAGGCCCTGCAAAGCGCCATGGAAATCCAGGACAAGCTCTACGCCCACAACAAGGAGCGCCCCGGCCTGCCCCTCCTCGTCCGGATAGGAATACACCTGGGAGACATCTACTTCTTCGAGAACGACGCGCTGGGAGAGGGGATCAACATAGCCGCCCGCCTGCAGTCGCTGGCCAAGCCCGGCTGCATCTGTTTCTCCCAGGATGTCTACAACCTCGTCCTCAACAAGATCGAGTTCACGGCGGAAAAACTGGGCAAGGTGTCGCTCAAGAACATCACCAAGGAAATCCACGCCTATCAGATCGCGAGTCCCAATATCGAGTTCGACCCCGACCACGGGAAGCCGCGTCCGGGCTACACTCCCGGTGCCTACCTCGACGGGGGCGCCGCCGAGGATCAGGTGAAGGGCGCCGAGCCCGCCGTTCACGAGCAGGTGACGTCGACCGCGGGCATGCGCGCCCCGGGCCAGATCGAAAGGCGGGCCTCCTCCCCCGCGCCATCCAACCCGGAGCCGCAGAGGGCCGGGCCGGAAGGGCACCGCGGCGCGGACGGGGAGACGCCGCACGGCCCGGACAGAAGTTATACGGAAGAGGGATCTCGCTCCGTGCTTTCGGAGATCAGGCGCGCCATCCTCCAGGACATCAAGACCATGGGCAGACGCATGTCGGTGGACGAGGCCCTCTCCCGCTACCGCTACTACGGGGTGGAGGCCGAGGAGGTCATCGCGACCATGGCAGAGCAGGGGCTCCTGGTCCGCCGGGACCAGCGGCCCCGCCAGGCTCCCGGCCTGGGCGGGCAGGCCACCGGAAGCCCAGCCGGTTTCGGCGGCCCGGGGGGATTCGGCGGCCCGGGGGGCTTCGGCGGGCCGGGAGGCTTCGATGGTCGCGCCCTCGGGCAGAACGTGCGTGCGGCGGTCGAAGGCATTGTCGGCGAGATACAGCGGAACGTCGCGCGGAGCATGGAGGAACAGCGCTCTTCCGCCCAATCGCACGGCTACGATCGCGAGATCCAGCGACGCATGGAGCGCGCCCGAGAGCGGATGGAGCGGCATGCCATGCGGCACGCCCAGAAGCATGGAGACGCCCTTGAGACCGACCGCTGGGATCGTTCCCTGGACGGCAACGAGGACTGGAGCACCCGACAGGAGCTCTCCGCCTCCAGCTTCGAGGCCTACAGGAACCTGCTCAAGGCCCGCGCGAGAAAGCAGCGGGGGGGCCTGATCGGCCATCTGTGGAGCTATGTCGCGGTAAACGGCGTGCTGTGGTATGTCAATTTGAGTTCGACGCCCCACGGGTTCCTCTGGGCGGCCATCGTGAGCGCCGGCTGGGGCATCGGGCTGATCTCCTCGATCGTTGGAGCGCTCCGGTCGGGCTCCAAGCTCAGGGAGGCCGAGGCGATGCCCGACCTCGAGGGCGAAGACCTCGCCACATACAAGAAGCTGAACAAGGTGCGGGACTCCATCGCCATGCACGGAGCGAGCACGGTCGGCGTCACCCTGCTTTTCCTCGTCCTCCAGGCGCTCATCTTCGGACTCGGTTCTTTCTGGCTCATGATCCCCGTCGGAGCGATGCTCTTCGGCTTCATCTCCCATCTGATATCCTACTCCGTGGCAAAGCCGCGGCTCAGACGCTCGCTGCTCGCGTCGCTCGGCATTTCGGGGGGATGGAGAAACATCTTCCGCCAGGGAAAGACGCGCAAGGCGGAGGAGGCCGGGCTCGGCCCCTACGCCGGGCTCTACCGCGAGGCCGAGTCCACCAAGAACGCGATCGTCGATCAGCTCCAGTCGGGGCAGGCAGGCCCCGTGGATGCCGAGCTCGTGCCCTCGCTCCAGCAGTACCTGGGGCAGGTCCGGCTCCTTGCCCAGTCGGCGAACGAAATCGATCGGCTGGTGGAAGCGATCCCCATGGCCGACCTCGGGAAAGACCGAGAGGCTCTGGTCGCCAAGGAGGCGGAGGCCCAGAGCAGCTCGCTCAAGGCCGAGTACCACAAATCCATCGAGGAAATCGACCGGCAGGACAAAGCCTACCGGGAACTCAAGGAACAGAGCGAGGTGGTCAGACTCAGACTGGGTTCCTCGGTCAACCAGCTCAAGCAGATGCGTCTCGACATAGCACGACTCAAGGCGGCGCCGAGCGCGGAGGAAGGAGCCGGCCTCGACCAGCTCAAGCGCAAGACCGAGGAGCTCTCCCATTACCTCGAGGATCTTCGCACCAGCTACGACGAAAGCCGCGCGGACCCCTTCGCCGAGCTCGAGCGCCTCGAGCGGGAGGCCCAGGAGCGGGCCAGGCTCGAGTCTCCCGGGACAAAGGCTGAGCCGGAGGCCGGGGACGAGGCCGGGGCGCGGGGGTAGGGACATTCCTCCGTCTTGGCGCTAGTATCGCCTCCCGGAGGCCAGCCAATGCTCTACCTGCTCGGACAGTCCCTCCAGGCGGTATTCGGTCCGTTCAGACTGCTCGCATCGCATTCCCTGCTGATGGTGCTCGGGCTCTACGCAGGGTTCCTGACAACCATGATTGCCGTCCCGAAGCTGCTGCACCTCTTGCCCCGGGATCGCGGCAAGGAGTTCGCGGCCCAGCCGGAAGCGGCCCGGGGCAAGCCCACCGGAACCGGTATTGTCTTCATGTCGGTCTTCGTCCTCCTCTCCATCCTCACGGTACCCCTCGGCCTCCGGCAGTTGGCGATACTCGCAGTGGCCCTCCTCGTCTCGGTGTCCGGCTATCTGGATGACCGGAGCGTCGTGCCCTGGGGTGAATACAGCAAGGGCCTCATCGATCTGATCCTTGCCGCCGCGGCGGGCCTGGCCCTCTCCTGGGGCCGACAGATGGAGCTGTGGCTTCCCTTCTCCAACGCCGTGATCCATGTCTCCACCCCCGTCTTCGTCGGCCTCTCCACCCTCCTCATCTGGCTGTCCATCAACAGCACGAACTGCTCCGATGGCGTGGACGGGCTTTCCGGGACGCTGGCCATGATCTCCCTGGTGAGCCTCGCCCTCATCCTCTATTTCGTGCTCGGCAACGCCAAGGTCGCGAAGTACCTCCTCCTGCCGCATTACGCCGACGGCGCGGACTGGGCGATCATGATCTTCACGCTGGTGGGCTGCCTCGCCGCCTATCTCTGGTACAACGCCAATCCGAGCAGGGTGCTCATGGGCGACGCGGGCTCGCGCGCCCTGGGCTTCCTCATCGGGGTGATGGTCATGAACACCGGCAACCCCTTCCTGCTCTTTGTCATCGCCGGCATGATCCTCCTCAACGGGGGCACGGGTCTCATCAAGGTGGCCCTGTTGAGGTTCCTCAAGATACGCATCCTGCACAACACGCGATTCCCCCTCCATGACCACGCACGGCTCAACGTGAATTGGTCCAACTCCCAGGTTCTCCTCCGCTTCGCGATCGTGCAGATTCTGCTCACCATCGGGCTCTTCGGCATCTTCATCAAAATCCGTTGAGACCCGCTGCCGGCCGGACGGCACGCTTCCGATTTGACGGTACACCCCGACCGGGATAGAATGCGCTCACGATGAGCGAGCCCCCCGCTCGCCGTCGCCCCCGAACGGGAGGGGCGACGAGAGCCGCCCTCACGATCCTGGTGATCATGCTCTCACCACTTGCCGGGATGGCGGCCCAGCCGGGCGCCGCCCTTCCTGTGCCCCTGGATGCATCGACCCTGACCGGATCGGCCGAGTTGAGGGACAGGATCGAGATTTTTCGCGAGCACGGCTCCGGGCTCACCTTCGCGCAGATCAGGGGCGGCTCCGCGCTGTTCATGAGGCCGGGCGGGGGAAGGATCAACTTCGGCTACACGGGCGATACTTTTTGGGTCCGCTTCCGCCTCCGCAACGACAGCCCGCTTCCCGTCCGCCTCTATCTTGAATACGCATATCCGGACATCGACTACGTCACGCTCTACGGCGGCTCGCCGGACGGGGTATGGGCGGCCCAGACCCTCGGCCGCCAGATACCCTTCGCCGGCAGGCAGGTGCAGGCACGCAATCCCGTCTTTGTGCTCACCCTCCCGCCGAGATCCTCCCCGCTCTACTTTCTCCGGATTTCCTCGGCCGGACAGATCGACATCCCCTTGGTCCTCTGGGCGCCGGACGCTTTCCATGTCGCCGACCACGCCCGGCAGATAGTCTACGGTCTCCTGTTCGGTGTCATCCTGATAATGGGTCTTTACAATCTCTTCATCTTTCTCTTCACCAGGGACCCGAGCTACATCGCCTATCTCATCTTCATCGTCGGTATGAGCTGCTTCGTCGCGGCCCTTCGCGGGCTCAGCTCGGAGTACTTCTTCAGAGACTCCCCCAGTCTCGCCACCATGGCCATGCCCTTCTCGATCGGGTTCGCCGACTTCGGCGGAACGCTGTTCACGATGCTCTTCCTGGCCACGAAAAAGACCTTCCCGAAGCTGCACCCCGTCTTTCTCGCCTTTCTCGGGGCCAGCGCGCTGCTCATGTTCCTGGGCCCCTTCGCCCCCTACCGCGTCGCCACGCCCGCCGGCGGTGCCTTCACCATTCTCCTGGCCCTCCTCTTCCTCGTAACCGGCGTCGTAGGCATGGGAAGAAGAGACCGCGCGGCGCGGTTCTATATCGCCGCGTGGATTGCGCTCATAATCGGCGTCCTCCTCACCAGCCTCCGCTCCTTCGGCATACTGGGCGTCTTCTTCGCCACCGACTACGGCATGGAGATAGGCGCCGTGGGCGAAGTCGTGCTGCTCTCCATCTCGCTCGCGGACCGCCTCCATCTCGCGCAGCGCCGCGCGGAGCGGAACGCCACGGAGCTCGAAGCGGAACTCGCGCGGCGTACCGCGGCCGAAGCGGCCCTCAGGGTCAACGAGGAAAAGTACCGGCAGATCTTCGAGAACGCCGCGGAAGGGATCGTGCAGATATCGGAGGACGGGAGAATCCTCACGGCCAATGTCTCGCTCGCCCGCCTGTACGGATACGAGAGCCCCGAGGAGCTCATGCGCGGCGTCGGGAACGTGGGTCGCGAACTGTTCGCCCGCGAGAGCGACTGGACGGACGCGGCGCGCAGACTCAGGGAGGAGGGCAGCCTGCGCTCCTTCGAAGCCGAGCAGCGGCGGAGGGATGGAAGCTCCTTCACGGCGAGCATGAGCCTCAGACTGGTCACGGGCGGAGGCGGGGAGGCCTGCTACGAGGGACTGGCCTCCGACATATCGGCGAAGCGCCAGGCCGAGCGGCTCGAACTCGAGAAAAAGGCGGCCGAGGCCGCAAGCACCGCGAAGAGCGAGTTCCTGGCCAACATGAGCCACGAGATCCGCACGCCGATGAACGCGGTGATCGGCTTCGCCCAACTCCTCGAAGCCACCGGTCTCGACCGGATCCAGGCGGACTATGCGCGCAAGATCTCGCTTTCGGCGAGGAACCTCCTCAGGATCATCAACGACGTCCTGGACTTCTCCAAGATCGAGGCCGGGAGGCTCAGCCTCGAGGAATGCGAGTTCGACCTCGACCAGGTGATCGGCGACTGCTCGGCCGTCGCCGCCGCCCGGGCCGGCGGAAAGGAGCTCGAGTTTGTCATCGATCGGGGGATCGACGTTCCCACGCGCCTCATAGGGGACTCCCTGAGGCTCGGGCAGGTCCTGGTCAATCTCCTGGACAACGCGGTGAAGTTCAGTTCCGGCGGTCTCGTTTCCCTCCGCGTGCGCTGCCTGCACTCACAGGAGGATTTCGCCGATCTGGAGTTCAGCGTCAAGGACAGCGGCATCGGATTGAGCGCAGAGCAGGCTTCCCGGCTCTTCTCTCCCTTCACGCAGGCCGACGCATCCATAACGCGGCGCTTTGGAGGCACGGGCCTGGGCCTCGCGATCTCCCAGCGCATCGTCCGGTGCATGGGGGGCTCAATCGAGGTCGAGAGCGAGAGCGGCATCGGCAGTCGCTTCTGGTTCCGCCTGCGGCTCGCCCGGGCCGGGGCCCGGGATGAGGTTCCGGCGGCTTTCGACTTCCGCTCCCTGCGCGTCCTCGTCGTGGAGGACAACGAGGAAGTGCGCGCCGTGCTGCGCTCGATGGCGTCCTCCTTCTTCGATCGGGTCGAGACCGCCGCCACGGGAAGCGAGGCACTCGCGGCCTTCCGCGCCGGACCCGGCTTCGATCTCGTCCTCCTCGACTACCGACTGCCCGACATGGATGGCATAGAGACGATGCTGCGACTCCGCTCCCAGAATCCCAAGGCAGGTACGACCCGGTTCCTCATCATGAGTGCCTACGGCTCCCCCGGGCTCATCGATGAGGCCAGGCGCTCCGGCGCCGCCGACTTCCTCATCAAGCCCGTCACCCATTCCGCACTCTGCGACTCGGTCATGGCTGTCTTCGGGCAAATGCGCACGAGCCGAAGCGGCGAGCGCGCGGAGCGGAGCCCCGGGGCTGCATTCTCGGCCGGGATGCGACACGAATCCCCGCTCCGGGGCTCGCGCATTCTCGTCGTGGAGGACAATGAACTCAATCGCGAGATTGTGCTCGGCATGCTCGAGCCCCTCGGCTGCGAAACCGAGGTGGCCGCCACGGGGCGGGAGGCGGTCGAGCGAGCGGCGAA
Organism: Rectinemataceae bacterium; assembly: GCA_035505775.1. GTDB lineage: Bacteria > Spirochaetota > Spirochaetia > Treponematales > Rectinemataceae > JAJXZP01. Next base: position 11,069 of record DATJQN010000104.1, read on the forward strand.
ACGGCGCTTCGACCTGATTCTGATGGACCTCCAGATGCCGGTCATGGGCGGACTGGAAGCCGCCGGCCTCATCCGCTCCGGTGGGCCCTCCGCCGCCTCCCCCATCGTCGCGATGACCGCGGACGTTCTTCCCGCGGTCGTCGAACGCTGCGCGGAGGTCGGGATGAACGGCCATCTCGGCAAGCCGTTCAGGAAGGAGGAGCTCCTCGAGGTGCTCGAACGATGGGTGGGCTTCACAAGCGCGTCCCCCGATGACGCATCCGGCGCGGGAGTCGGGAGCCCGGGCCTGTCGGGAACCGGCGGCATGTCGAGGGGCATCGACCTCGAGTCCGCCCTCGGCTTCTTCGAGGGACGGCGCGATGAGCTCGCGCGGATCATGGCTTCCTTCCGCGACAGGTACTTGGGTCGCTCGGAGGACATCGACGCGTTGCGCGAGCGAGGTGAGGCAGACGCCCTCTTCAGGCTCGGGCACGCCCTGAAAGGGCTCGCCGCCAACATCGGCGCCACGCCTCTCGCCGAGGCGAGCCAGCGCTTCGAGGGCATCTGCAGGGACCGGCTGCCCACGAAGGAGGAGACTGACGCCTTCATCGCGGAACTGGACCGCGCGGTCGAGGCTGCGGACTCCCACCTCGGCGACCTCCTCGCGTCCGGGGCAGCGGCGTCCGGAGCCGCGGGGTCCGGAGCTGTGGCGCCCCCCGGCGGCTCCCCGGGGCCGAGCCTGTACGAGATGGGACGCAGTCTCCGCAGCCTCCGTGCCCTTGTCGAGAACGGGAGCGCGGCCTCCGCCAAGGCGCTCTATGCCTTCGAGCGCGCATGCGGCACGGCCAACGACGACGCACCGGGCTTCGAGGCCGAGGTCGTCGATCGGCTCCGGACAGCCTTGCGGAAATTCGACTTCCAGAGCGCCCTTCCCCTCATCGCGACCCTCGAGGCCAAACTGGCGGCTGTAGCATCCGACCCGGACATCCCGACACCATGAACGATCGACCCGTGATTCTCGTAGTGGACGACGAAGCCCTCAATATCCAGCTGCTCTACGAGACTCTCAACGACGAGTACGAAATACTCGCCGCGACCAGCGGGGCCGAGCTCTTCGCGCGGCTCGAACACGCCGGCGTCGATCTCATCCTGCTCGACGTCGTCATGCCGGATGAAGACGGTTTCGAGCTGTGCCGACGGCTCAAGCGCGGCGAGAACACCCGCGACATACCGGTCATCTTCATCACCTCGATGAGTGAGGACGAGAACGAAGCGCAGGGTCTTGAAGCCGGGGCTGTCGATTACATCAGGAAGCCCTTCTTCCTGCCCATCGTGCGGGCCCGGGTCCGGACACACATCGAGCTCAAGCGGAAGACCGGAGAGCTTGCGCGGCTGGCCGAGCTCGATTCGCTCACCTGCCTGGCCAACAGGCGGAAGTTCGATCAGGCACTCGAGAGCGAGTGGAAGCGCGCGCGCAGAAGTTCGCTCCCCTTTTCGGTGGCGATGATCGACGTGGACTTTTTCAAGCAATACAATGACAACTTCGGCCATGTCGAGGGGGACGCCTGCCTGCGTGAGATAGCCGAACTGATGCAGGGCATTTTCAAACGCTCGGGCGATCTGATCTCCCGTTACGGTGGGGAGGAATTCGCCGTGATAATGCCGAACACCGACCCGGAGGCGGGACGCCGGCTCTGTCGCGAGCTGCTCAAGGGTATGGAGACACTCGCGAGGGCCCATCCCCATTCCGCCGCGCGGGACCATGTCACCGTGAGCGTGGGCCTGGTGACCATCGCGCGGCCCGACCTCAGCGGCATCCTCCAGCGGGAGGCGCTGATCTGCGCCGACCGAATGCTCTATCTGGCCAAGCAGCGCGGTCGCGCACGGCTCGAATCGACGGAACTGCGCACGCTGGGATAGTGGCGAGAAAGGTCCATGGCCGTGTTCACGACCCGGCCGGGACTGGCCCGGCTGTCAGCGTCGTGACATCCCGCCCACCGTGGCCTCATGCCCCGCTTTTCTGCTTCCGGTTCGTGAGCACGAGGATGATGATGCCGAGCGCGAGCAGCACCGCCCCCGCGAGAATCCACCGCCGGTGCCCCGCCATGAATCCCATCCGGATGATGCCGCTGCCCTGCAGCACCCACAGCGCGCCGACCGGCAGCATGACAACTCCGAGCACGTTGAACAGGACTTTCATTCTCCCTCCCCGAGTCTGCTCTCGTGTGACTAGTATAGTGAGGAATGCTCCCGGAACGAACTCCGGCTCCGGTCAGAGGGTCTGCAGGTAGGCGTCGACGACCAGGGGGTTGGTTCTCAGCCCGGCAGCCGGTCCACGACGATGGGGGCGAGCCCCAGGGAGATCTCGTCTGCGAAGATCGCCTGCGGATCGAAGGTAAGGGCCCGCCCGGCGCATTCCTGCCCTGATTCGATTCCCTTGACATGGGGATGCGGGCGGATGAACATCGCAGCATGCTTGTCACAGCGCTCGTCGATGACTATTCGCCCCAGCGGGGATTCCGCGGAGAGCACGGGCTCTCGCGAAGCGGAGAAAATACACGTGAGATCGGCCTGCACCCTGCGGCCCTCGCAGCGGCGGGCTCGCGGGCGCTTGTCGTCAAGGATCTCCGGGAGATCGCTTCGGGAGCCTGGCTCGCGCCGGCCGCAGCGCGCAAGGACGGGAGCACTGCATCAGAGCGGTATCGCAGGATCAGGGCAGGTGTCGAGCTCAGGGACGAGTTCGAGGAGGAGCTTTCGCTGCTGGTCGTCGAAGGCGGCGCACTCTCGATTTTCACCGGGTGCGCACATCGCGGCATCGGGAATATAGTCGCGGATGCCCTGTCCCGATTCCCGGGTCTCCGGCTGAACGCGGTGATCGGTGGCTTCCATCTTGTGGACGCTCGTGGGGAGGACCTTGAAAGGGCATCATCCGATCTGGCGGGCCGCCGGCCTGAACGCGTGTTCTGCAGTCACTGCACGGGAATGCCGGGCTACGCCGCGCTGCTGCGCGCGCTGCCGACCGAGCCGCGCTGGCTCCACTGCGGCGCGGCGGTGGAACTGTGATGGCGCCGGCGGAGGGGGCCCGTCCGGATGTGCACGCGGACGACGAGATACACCTCAGGAGAATCGGCACCATTGGCACGCCCTTCACGTCGGTGGATGGCATGCCCATTCAGCCAGCCGGCGCTGCGGGCCTGACGGGGGAGATCCGGATCGAGCCCGAATACGTGGCGGGACTTCGCGACCTACGGGGCTTCTCCCACCTGATCCTCATCTACCATCTGCACCGCATCACGGGCTTTTCCCTGGAGGTGCAGCCCTTCCTCGATCGCAGCTCCCACGGCATTTTCGCGACACGCTCTCCTGCTCGTCCGAATCCGATCGGCATCTCGGTAGTGCGGTTGCTCTCCATCGAAGGAGCCGTACTGCGCTTCGCCAATCCCGACATGCTGGACGGCACGCCCCTGCTCGACATCAAACCCTATGTTGCGGACTTTGATCGCGTCGATCCGGAGGCGGAAGGGTGGTTCGAGGGAAAGTCCCGGCGCGCGGCCGTGCAGCGGTCGGATACGCGCTTCGCCCCGTAGGGCGGCCCTACGGGGCGCCACCGTAGGGGGCGGGTCGAAAGGATGGAATGCTTGGCCCAGGGCGGAGTCGAACCGTCGACCTGCTGCTTAGGAGGCAGCCGCTCTATCCAGCTGAGCTACTGGGTCATAAAAAAAGCGCCGCGCGGGCGGGCTGCCATTGACGTAATGGGGCGGCAGTCCGGGGTGCGGCAGGGACCGCACAGAGCGGTCTGGTCGCTGGGCGACCATATGATACTCTAGCGGATGGGGCTGGCGCTGTCAACGGAGCCCCGCGTCAGCGATGTGAGCATCAGATCAGACCAACCGTGCCAGAATCGCTTCCAGGGCCGCTGTCTCCGGGTCCGCCAGAGCGTCGAGCCGGGCACCCGCGAGAGCCGAGTCGAGGCCGGCTGGGCGCTCCTCGCCTCGCCAGTTCGCGGAGCGGTCCCAGAAGGGATGGGCGTATCGGTGGACGACGATCCGCGAATGGCCGCGAAGCCTGGGCGCGAGGGACTTTTTGGCCGCCGCCAGCGCGAAGGAGGTCACGCGGTCGAGCGGGGGACCGCCGGCTTCGCGGAAGCTTTCGCGGGCAGCCAGAGCCTCGACCTCCGAGACGGGCTGATAGCGCAGGAGAGACCCGAGGAGACCCGAGCGCTCCTGAATGAAGCGTTCGATCAGCAGCTCGAATGCGCCGGATTCGCCCGTCTCGGCCTGGGCGCCGGATTCCGGACCATCGAGGGTGGGCACCAGGAGACCGGTCAAGGGAAGGCCGAGGCGCCAGGCCCAGAGGCCGGAGGCGAGCGACAAGCTCGATTCGAGCGGCAGGGCAGCAAATATCTCCCCCGAGGAACCATGGTGAAGCTCCGAGAAGGTGGCCGCCTGCACCATGATGCGAACCGAGAGCTCGACGGGATTGCCGGGTCCGGAAACGACCAGGTCGAAATCCGCGAGCCGCCTTCCCGAAAGCGAGCGGAGAAACTCCAGACGGCGGAGGTCGGATCCTCGCAGGCCGAGCAGCAGCGTCCTTCCGCCCTCACGGAGCAGCCGGTGCGGCTTGACTCCCCTCGCCCCCTCCTCCCCGCAGAGCAGCAAGACACTGAGGGAGCTCCGGTCGGAGGCGGCCTCCACGATGGCCGCGCCCCAGGGACCCTCCGGCGCGACTATAAGTATCGGGCGCTCCGTCCTGGGCCTGAGCCCAAGGAGCTCGACGAGGAGGGCCGCACCGTAGTCGGCCGAACTGCCCGTCGGGCCGGCGGCGAGGTCGACAAGGGGGATCTCCTCATCGGCGTGGTAGATGGCCGGCATGTGGGGGAATGCCCGCTCGGCGATGCGCTCCGAGCTCACCGGATCGAGGTCTTCCGTGAACATGGCAGCGAGGAGACTGGCGGCAGTTTCGCTAAATGAGGCTTCGGGCGCGTAGACGGCGGACCGTATGTCGCCCTCGCCAAAGGGGGCGAAGAGTCCCTCGGGCCCGGGGTAGCCCCAGGCCGCGGCCTCCGGCAGTCCGCGCGCCAGCCCGCTTCCGGTCGTGCTCTTGAATACCATCGGCGCCAAGTCTAGCCTCCGGAGCCGCCCCCAACAAGGAGGGCCGGCGCGGCCTCGTACGCCGGCGGGAACTCGATTGACGGCGGACGGCGACGGAAGCTATGGTAACGGACATGAAAATCTGGATGAAATACCTGGTCGGCGCCATTCTGGGCGCACTGGTGGCGGTCGTGCTCCCGGTTGAGGACACCGGGCTGCGGGACGCGATCACCTTCCTTTTCGACCTCTCCATCCGGATCGGTCGCTATGCGTTGATCCCCCTCGTGCTGTTTTCGGTCCCTGTCGCCGTCTTCGAACTCAACGAAGACAAGGATTTCTGGCGCAATCTCGGCCGCTGCCTCGTGATCCTTGTCGGGGCGGTATTGGTCCTGACCGTCGTGGGCGTCATCGTGGCGGTCATCGCAAGCCCTGCCCGAATCCCGCTTCTCGCGGACAGCGCGGCCCCTTCCTCCGCGCCGGGAATCAGGGAGCTGCTGCTGGCGGTATTCCCCGACACGCCCTTCGCCGCCCTCCTGAACGGGCAGTTCCTGCTGCCGGTGTTCTTCCTTGCCGTGCTCATCGGGCTGGCCTTCTCGCACGATCGCCCGGCGACGAAGCCGGTCCTCCTCATCTTCGATGCCATGTCCCGGATCTTCTACCAGATCAACACCTTCTTCGCGGAGTTCCTCGGCATTCTCATAATCGCGGTCACCGCGCGCAGCGTGCTCGAACTCAGGGCCACGGCGAGACCCGAGGTGTACCGTTCCCTTATCGTCGCGATCGTCGTGGAAGTCCTCGTGGCCGCCCTGGTCATCATTCCCTTGATGCTCCGCCTGTTCGGAGGACGGAAAAACCCCTACCGGACGCTCTATGCCCTGCTCGCGCCGGCCATCGCGGCCCTTGTTTCGGGTGACGTCTATTTTTCCCTCGGCGCCCTCATGAAGCATTCAAAAGAAAGCCTCGGCATACGGCGCCGATCCAATTCCCTCAGTCTGCCCCTTGCGATGATATTCGGTCGTGCGGGAACGGCGCTCGTCACCTCCACGGCCTTTGTCGTCGTCCTCTCCTCCTACTCGAAGCTCGGCGTCTGGGCCGGCAGTTTCCTGTGGATCCTCGCGGTGGCGCCGGTGTTGGCGCTCGTCCTGGGTGCCGCCCCGGGAAAGGGCGCGATGATCGCCCTCATGTCGCTCTGCGCCCTGTACGGCAGAGGCTTCGAGAACGGCTACCTGATCGCGGCGCCGATAGCCCTCCCCCTCATCGCCGCGGGCTCGTTCCTGGATGTGCTCTGGGCGGGAAGCGCCTCCCTGATTCTGGCGCGTCGGGCGGGACACGCCCAGGAGAAAGAGGCCCGCTTTTTCATCTAACGCGGCAGAATCCCGCGGCGGGAACCCTCCGGTACGCTTGACGACGGCCCTCATGGGTCGTACAATCTTCCTATGGACCTCAAGAGCGTTTTGGGCCCCGAGATGGTTGCCCTCCACCTTAAAGGGCGCAGCAAAGAGGAGCTCATCGATGAGCTCATCCAGGTGGCCTCCCGCTCGGGAAAAATCAGTGACGCCGCCGCCGCGCGCAAGGCCGTCCTCGAGCGTGAGCGCAGGATGAGCACGGGCATGAAGAACGGCATCGCCATCCCCCACGGCAAGACCGAGGCGGTCAAGGACCTGGTCGCCTGCATCGGTGTCTCCGATGAGCCGGTGGACTTCGACGCGCTGGACCGGGAGCCCTGCAGGATCTTCATCATGACGCTCTCCCCGGCGGACAAGACGGGGCCTCACCTCCAGTTTCTCGCCGAGGTAAGCCTCCTCTTCCGGAGCGATGAAAAGCGCCTGGCCATCCTCTCCGCCAAGGCGCCCGAGGACGTCCTGAAAGTCCTGACCCAGTAACCAGCGGGACCGCACGCCCCAGGGGGCGTCCATGGATGCGGAAGGGCCGCCCTCGCCGGAAACCGGCTCGGGCGGCCCTTCTCGTACCGTAGGTCCGAGAAACCCGTCACTCTATGACGGCGAGGATGTCCGACATCTTCACGATGAGATGCTCGACACCGTCGATCTTGATCTGCGTGCCGGCGTACTTGTCGTACATGACCTTGTCGCCCTCCTTCACCTTGATCACGTCGGTGTCGGTTCCGATGGCGACAACGAGGCCGGTCTGGGTCTTTTCCTGCGCGGTCTGCGGACTGATG